>NZ_DBNJ01000011.1:0-32538 GCF_002297765.1 Thalassolituus sp. UBA675 | reverse complement strand
GTCATCGTCAAGCTCTTATTCAAAGCCCCAGCAGGGTAACCTGCTGGGGTTTTTTCTTATCTAGGGTTTATGCCAGGTTGCCTGCTGGGGTATTGGGTAGAATACGATAATCACTTTTACTACCTATCGGGCAGCGAAGCGTCATGTGACAAATTCATCAGGAATGAATTTGGACAACCGTAGGTTGCCCACAGGGTGAAGACAGGACGTCTGAATCTTCGGCGATGCACCGGAGGTGCCAGCCTTGAGCGCCGCAGGCGTGGCGAAGCCAGACAAAGCGTAGCTTTGGACTCCTTGACGATGACCTACCTGCTGCGCAGGTTCAGGTCATGGTGCAGTTGGCTTCGCCGATCAAGCTCTTATCCAAAACCCCTGATCACTAACGTGGTTAGGGGTTTTTCTTGCCCGTAAGAAAGTTAACCGTGTAGGAGCGCTTCAGCCAGCTTGCCTGGCTATGCGCGATGCGGCGCTTCGACAGAAATATGTAGGAGGGGATCCTATCCCCGAAAATCTCTGCGACCCACACGCCATCGGGAAGACGCTTCCCTCCTACAGCGTCGCGCAAGCGCGATGCGGTGCTTCGACAGAAATATGTAGGAGGGGGATTCTATCCCCGACAACCGCTACCACCTTCACGCTGTCGCAAGGCACTTCCTTCCTGCAGAATCGCCTATGTTTTGTGTTTATTACGTGTGTCTATTTGAAAGTCAGTGTAACAATATTTAAGTTGTTGATATTTATTGATAATTATAAAAATGTCCCTTTTGAAATAAGTCTCATCGTGTCATTATGGCTCGTAATGATGCAGGTTATTTACCGATCCTTGATTGGAAATTACCTGATAGGAGAACTAGATTTAAATTAATCTACAGTTGTTCAATAAATACAAAAATAGGTGAAGTATGCGTTTACAGGATGTAGGTCCAGTTTTCGTCTTGTCTGGTCTTGTTGCAAGTGCGTCGGTTTGTGCGCTTGAGCCAATGACCGACCGTGACCTGTCTGATGTTTCAGGGCAGGCATTCATCACTATTGACACAAGTTCATACAATCAGGGCGCAGGAAACTGGTCCGGTGACTATGAGTTCACCAAGGTTAACCTTGGTATGGAACTCGAGACCGTTTTCAACATTGATGAGCTCAGGGTCAGCCGCTTTGATCGTGACGCTTATGTGGATGGCACTGTCCCAGTGACTGATGATGATCGTAATATCGTTACCAATCCGGACGGCAGCATCCAAGTATACGACTCCGACATTATCATTAATAACTTTGCCTTGGGTCGTGTCGATAACTACGATGACGCGGCGAACGCAGAGTATGTGCCGTTTATGGCAAAGAACCCCTACATCGAACTTGCATATAAAATCGAGAATGGTGAAAAACGAATCTCTGGTCTTCGTGTGGGTTTCGAGAAGGCTCAAGGTGATCTCTCGGGCGATATTATCTCTCTGACAGGTAAGGTTGAAGGCGAGATTCGTGGTGATGCTGCGATTGTATACAACCAGAACTGTCCTGGTGCTGGCTTTTTCAACTGTGCTGCACTTGCGTTGGCTCAAGGCACAGAGATTTATACGCAGGTAGATCTGGTTGACGGTGCAACAGGCGACGGTGCAGATAGCCTGAACGTAGCGTATCTGAAGCGTGCATCCTGGTTTGGTGTCCCCAATGGTCGCAGCTTTGATTCTGACGAGGGTGGTTTGATTGCCTCTCTTGTACCATTGCTTACAACCGCGGATGACTGTGAGGTGACAGGTACCCCAGGATGTTTCCGTACAAGCATTTATCAGTCAATCTATATTGGTGATAAAGACGCTTCTTTTGAAGATGGTTCAGCCAGTGGTGTATTTATTTCGATGCAGACTGAGTCGGTTCCATGGGAGGATCTGTCTGGTGTGCCAGGGACTGATCGTGTACTCACGGACCAGGGCGCCTATATGAACATCGCCCGCTATCAGTCTGGCAATGAGACTAAGTATCCTCTATACCTGACGCTTGAAGAAGCGACTAATGGTACGCAAAGGGTAGCGACCTGTGTTGGCCGTATTAAGGGGTGTTAATGAGATGAAAAAATTATTAACACTATCCGCTGCCGCCATTATCGCTCATTCAGCGAATGCGGAGTTACAGGCGCTTGACGATGTAGAAATGTCTTCTCAGAGTGGGGCGGGCTTAGGCTTTGCACTCCAGGATTTTGTCTTCAGTACGGACGATGCCTCTCTCGCAGTCACGGGCATCGAGGACGGAACTGGTAATGAGGTCGGCATCAAGTGGGATCAGTTCTACATCATGGGAGAGGGCAGCCAGAACGGTGCTGTTAAAAAGCCTGTTGATATTGGTAGCTATCTTCACCCCTGGGTCGTGCGAAGTGTTCGTGGTAGTTCTGATTGGGATGGTGATCCGGCTGACTTCTATACCGGCGATGCACCTGCAATCGGCGATGACGTCGCAGCGTTGCAGATACTGACGGATGTTTATACTTCGGCCGCTCAGAATACGCGACAGTATGTGATGGATTGTATTTTTGCGAGTGCAGGTGATTGCGGACAGCGGGCTGCTATCAGACGCAGTGGAGCAGACATCGGCTCCCGCTTCACGCTCGATTTTGCCGATGGTACTAACCACGTCTGGAATATCGACATGCGGGGTGTATATCTCGACGGGTCTGGTTTTACTTTATGGTCTCGCCCAGATGATTCGGGTCAGTCAGAACTACTGGGACAATTGAACCTGTCTTTGTTGGCCGAGGAATTTCAGATTGATACATGCGGAGATGCATGTACCGGTACGGGATCTTTGTTACAGATTGACCAGCTTTATTTGGGCTTGAATCTGGGGTTTGGCGATATCCAGCCTCTGAAGTTCAGCGCTACTTCTGACGGTAATTTCGTACTTGAACTAAGTAAGCCCGATCCATCTTCCCGTGGTGTTGATTCAACGGATAGCGATGCCATGCTGGCTTTCTTCAATGAGTATTACGCTAACGCGCCGAAGAGCGATATTTATATTGGTGAAATTACCGTAGGTAATCGTACTGCTGGAGAGACTGTCGTAAACGGTTTCCGTGCTCAGTATCTCAAAGCGACCAGTATCGATCTCTGATCGATACTGGCGTCTCTCTTTTTTCGGATCTTCTTTTTCAGATCTGGCTCGTCGGGTCTGGTTCCTCAGATCTGATCCGCATCCGTCACTATGGTCACAGGGTAAACCTGAGACTTTTTAAGTTGCGGGTTCAGAGGTAGCATTTTTTCTCCAAGTTTATCGAGCGTTGATGCCCGGTTATCAGGAGAAGGGTGGGTACTCAGGAACTCCGGGCCACCGCCACCTCCGGCCTCTGCCATTTTCTTCCATAAGCTCACCGCAGCATCTGGGTTGTATCCGGCGCGAGTAGCCAGTTCGATGCCTATTTCGTCGGCTTCTGATTCGGCAGTACGACTGTTCGGTAATTCCAGTGCGACCTTGGCTGCCATGGCGGTTCCTGTCAGCACATAGCCATTGTTGTCAGTGACCACGGCGGTTGCTGCCAGCGCGCCATTCATGAGTACTGCGCGGGACATACGCTCAGCCGTGTGATTGGCCAGGGCATGAGAAATTTCATGACCCATTATCTGTGCGATTTCATCGTCGTTCAGATTTAACTGGGTAACGATGCCGGTGTAGATCGCCATACGTCCGCCAGCCATGCACCAGGCATTCAGGGTATCAGGGTCGTCAATGATCGCGACGCTCCAGTCCCAGCTTTTGGTGTCGGGATCAAGTTTTATCGCTTCAGTGACCAGTCGCCCGGTGATTGTCTCAATGCGTTTTACCCATGCAGGGTCCGTAACCAGCTGATCATTCTGATCGAGTTCACCGACGGTGCTCGCGTAGGCTTTCTGAGACTCAACAATTGCCGAATCCGGCGAGACGATCATAAGTTGATTGCGGCCGGTCAAAGTGGTTGCACAACCTGCTATGGCTGCGCTGATCAACGTCAGGCTGATCACTTTCTTCATATCCGTATTCCTGAAGTAAGGTATGTATCGTTAGTCTAAGGTGTTGCTGAGTGAGTGTGTAGTGCTAATGCCGACAGCGCAGTCCTGCGCTTTAAGGTCTGGTATACTCGCGTTTTTTCTCCAGCGGGATTTCAGCGTGTTTGCCGGAACAGAATTACACCCAAGGCTAATTGCCGGGCTTGAAAAACAGTCCATTACAGAAGCAACAGACGTGCAGCTTGAGGTTATCCCTGAAGTATTACGCGGGAGTGACGTTCAGGTATGTGCAGAGACTGGCAGTGGTAAGACCTTTGCCTACTTGTTGCCGATCATGCAGAAGCTACTGACTGTCGATGCACCAGACAGCGCCACGCGTGCTCTTGTGATCGTTCCTACCCGCGAGCTCGCCCGACAAGTGTTCAAGGATGCTAAGCGCCTGACTGACATGAATCACCTTGAGGCCGGAGTGTTAACCGGCGGTGAAGAGTTCAAGTATCAGGCTGCAGTGCTGCGTAAGAACCCGGAGATCCTTATTGCAACACCGGGGCGGCTTGTTGATCACCTGAAGCGCGAAACGGCAGAGCTGGGAGATATCGAGTTCTTAGTTCTCGACGAAGCGGACCGGATGCTTGATATGGGCTTCTCTGAAGACATGGAGCATATCGTTGGCAAGTGTGGCTCCGAGCGTCAGACGCTGATGTTGTCGGCAACCTTGCGCCATGAAGGCGTAGGTCGCGCTGCGCGGTCGTGGCTTAAAGACCCGGTAGAAATCACTACGCAAGGTATCCAGGAGCGTCATGACGATATTACTCAGCAGCGCATTCTGGCTGATGACAATGCCCATAAAGATCGCCTGTTAACCTGGCTCCTTGCCAATGAAACCTATGATAAGGCGATTGTATTCGTTAATAAGCGCACAGAAGCTGAACGTCTGAGCGAGTTCCTTCGTCGCCATAGAGAGGGTATTGCCGTACTCCACGGTGATATGACGCAGGATGAACGCAATTATGTCATGCAGAATGTTCGTGAAGGTCGACGGAACATACTCGTAGCCACCGATGTGGCTGCACGGGGGCTTGATGTTGAAGGGCTGGATCTGGTGATCAATTACGATCTTGCTCGCAAGGGTGATGAGTATATCCATCGTATTGGTCGAACCGGGCGAGCAGGCCGCAGCGGTCTTGCGATCAGTTTGATTGCTCCGAATGAATGGAACCTGAAAGCGGCTATTGAGCGCTACATTCAGCAGGAGATGGATTCTCGTACGATCAAAGAGCTTAAGGCGAAGTATACAGGGCCGAAGAAGGTTAAGGCCTCGGGCAAGGCTGCTGGTATTAAGAAGAAAAAACCACGTGGGCCTGCTGCTAAAAAAGCGGCCGCGAAGAAAGCTGCCGAGAAAAAAGGCCCGTCCCCGAAGAAGAAAAACGGGCCTCGCCCTTCACGTCCTGCAGGTAACCTGATGGACAGTGAAGGTTTTGCTCCTATTAAGAGAAAGAAGTAAATCAGAGAAAGTAGGATGCCTGAAAACAGGCTGACATCTTTCCCTCAGCGGCCAAACTGGCCGCTGTTGTAATCCTTGATCGCCTGCTCAATCTCTTCATGCGTATTCATCACAAAGGGACCATAGTGTGCGACTGGCTCAAGGATAGGATCACCTGTCAGCACCAGAAAATTCGCATCACTTTCGGCTTTAAAAACAAGCTCTTCCCCTTGGGTGCTGTAAATCAGTAACGGCTTCTCCGGAAGTGACTGACCTGTTGCCAGCTGCCCCTTATAGACGTATACGATGGCACGTTTGCCCGAGGTGACCGGGAGTGTCAGGGTCTCACTTTCAGTAAGAGAGACGTCCAGATAGCAGGCGTTAGCAGCTAACTTGTCCAGAGGTCCCGTCACCTGCTGACCTTCGATCTGCCAATCACCTGCAAGAACTCTGACTTCGCCACCCGCATTAAGAGCAACCACTGGGATCTCTGATTGCGGAACATCCCGGTAATCCGGTGCGCTCATTTTGTCTTTTGCTGGCAGGTTGATCCATAGCTGAAAACCATGGAGGCCACCCTGATCGAGTTCAGGCATCTCACTGTGGATAATACCGCGCCCAGCAGACATCCACTGAGCGCCACCACTGCGTATTTCGCCCCGGTTGCCCATATGATCTTTGTGGATCAGAGCGCCTTTGCGCAAATAGGTCAGCGTTTCCATTCCGCGATGAGGGTGAGGCGGAAAGCCCCCCATGTAATCCGCTTCGTCATCGGACACCAGCTCGTCGAGCATCAGAAAAGGATCGGCATCGCGTTGATTGAAGAGGGCAAGGCGTCTGATTTTTACGCCATCACCGTCTGAGCTTGGGTAACTACGAATGATATTTTCGAGAGTGCGTTGCGTCATAAGTACCTCCGGTTAGCGATTAGTCTATCGCGCTTACTGGAGTGTAACGAGGGGATAAATTGGTATTGGTTGTTTCGCTGAGGTTTCTAATTGTCTTATTAAACTGCGGATTGTTCTTCGACCTGCTCATCCAGCCCGTCTTCCAGAGCTTTGCAGAGCTCTTCGCAGGACGCCGGATCTGAATACGGCTCACCGTTCGCGTCGACGATGAAGAAGATATCGGATACCTGCTCACCTTCCGTCAGAATTTTAGCCCCCTGGAGCTGAGCGCCGAAATCCATAAGGATACTGCCGACGCGTGCCAGCAGACCCGGGCGGTCAGCGGCAGTGACCTCGAGCACGGTTCTGCGCATCAGAGGGTCGTTGCTGATAGTCACCTGGGTAGGTACATCGAACTGTTTCAGAACCCGCGAGGTCCGGCGACGTATGATGGTGTCGAACTCTTCAGGCTCATCGAGTGCGTCGCATAGGGTATTGCGGATGACGCGGATACGCTCAGGGTCTGTAATTGCTTCATTGTTCTCGTCGAGGACAATATAGGTATCGACCGCATTGTTCTCTGACTCGGAGGTCATGATGCGAGCGTCCTGGATGTTCAGGTTGAGCTGATCCAGGGTTGCCGTCGTGACTGCGAACAGGTTCGGCTGATCTTTCATAAACAAAAAGATCTGTGTGGCGCCTTCAAACTGACGGTCAGATGTCTGTCGTACCGAGACAAGCGGCTTAGCACTGTTACCATGCGCGTCTATCTCGCGGGTTTGCCAGACGATATTGTCGACGCCTTCGCGTAAAAAGTAGTCCTCCCCCGGCTGTCCCCAGATCTCTCTGGCGCGGGCTTCCGGCAGGCCGTAATCCTGAAGTTGTGCAATGGCTTCCTGTTGGATCTCTTCAATCACATCATCTTTGTGGAGGCGATTTTCCAGACCACGGCGCAGCGCTGCCTGGGTGTTTCTGTAAAGCTCGCGCATCTGTTCGGCGCGCCACGGCGTCCATAGCTCAGGATTGGTCGAGTGAGTATCTGCCACAGAAATCAGGAACAACATATCTAGGTGGTATTGATCACCTACCTCCACAGCAAACTGATGAATATCATCAGGATTGCTCAGGTCGAGGCGTTGGGATGCGTTCGACATTAATAAGTGGTTACTGACCAGCCAGGTCACCATATGTGTATCGGCTGGTTTGAGTCCGTGCTGACTACAGAAGGCTTCGGCAATCTCTCCACCATTGGCAGCATGATCACCTTCGCGGCTCTTACCCACGTCGTGAAGCAGCGCGGCCAGGTAGAGCACTTCTTTTTTATGAACCTTGTGGATCAGGCGCGATGCGATCGGAAAGCGCTCGCGAACATCGCCATAGCGGAAGTGCCTCAACAGCCGGATCATGCGGAACGTATGCTCGTCGACTGTGTATTTGTGCAGCAGGTCGTATTCCATCATGCCGATTACCCGACCGAACGATGGAATATAACGACCAAGAATACCGTAGCGCATCATGCGGGACAGCTCACGTACAACACGAGACCTGCTGCGCATCAGAGTCATGAAGATGGCGTTGTGTTCTGGGTTCTGCCGGTACTCTTCATCGATCAGGTTGCGATTGTCGCGAAGGGCGCGGATCGTCGCGGAATGTATGCCTTTAGATTCTGAGATCTGTGCCAGCATAGGGAAGACCCTGAGTAGCCAGGCGGGTTCTTTTTCGAACAGATCTGGTGTGGTCAGTTGCAGATAGCCATTGCACAGCACGAAGTGCTCATTCACAGGTGTGATGGTGTCGTCGTCACACTGCATATAGTCTTCGGTAAAGTGCATCATCAGCATATCGCTCAGCTCCATGGTGGAGAGCTGGTGGCGATAGAACTGCGACATAAAACGCTCGACACCGAGTTGTCGGCCTGTGTCTTTGTACCCCAGAACTTCTGCAACCTGAGTCTGTAGGTCAAAAAGAAGCCGGTCTTCCTCGCGACCTGCCAACATATGCAGGGCGTATCGTACTTCCCAGAGAAAGCTGACGCTGCTGGCCAATCTTTTATGTTCGAACTCAGTCAGGAAGCCGTTATCTTCCAGTGCCTGCAAGGTGCCTTTACCAAAGTGTCGGATGGCCACCCAGGTGATGGTCTGAATATCCCGCAGAGCGCCGGGGGAGTTCTTAACATTGGGCTCAAGGTTGTAATCGGCGCTGTTGTGCTTGTCGTGGCGGGTATTGAGCTCTTCTGACTTAGCTTCGAAGAAGACCGCCGCAGGCCACTGAGCTTCTGGGGTGATTCGTGCGCGAAGTTCGGAATACAGTGTTTCATCACCGATCAGGGGTCTGCTTTCCAGCAGGTTGGTGATGATAGTCAGGTCGCCTTCGGCTTCGGTGACACACTCATCCAGAGTACGGACACTGTGGCCGATATCGAGTTTGATATCCCAAAGCAGGGTAATGAAGTCCTGCAGGTCACTGGCGTGGCGGTTGATGCTGTCTTCGTCACGAGCAAGCAGGAGCAGGTCGATGTCGGAGTGAGGATGCAGTTCCGCACGGCCATAACCGCCCACTGCGATCAGGGTGATGTCCTGCGTCGCTATATTGCGGAAACGCCAGAGCGCGCGTAAAACCCGGTCGATAAGAGTGGCACGATGCCGTACCAGCAGGTCGGCATCGAGAGTTTCCCGGAAATAATGGTGAGCTTCATTCTGAATGCGGGTTAGAAGAGGCTTGATGACGGGGAGAGGTAGGGATTTCTCCTTGAGTTCTTCCAGTAGGGCATCTTCATCTACCTGAGGTAGTACCGGCATGTCAGATAGATCGGTCACTTCCAGAACTGCTCTTCTTCTTTGCGTTTCGTTAAGACTTCGACACCGTCAGCAGTCACCAGCAGAGTGTGTTCCCACTGAGCTGAAGCCTTGCGGTCTTTGGTTACCACGGTCCAGCCATCTTTAAGTAACTTGTTGTGTCGGGAGCCGAGGTTGATCATTGGCTCGATGGTAAAAATCATACCTTCCTGAATGGCCATACCAGTGCCCGGCTTGCCATAGTGAAGGATCTGAGGATCTTCGTGGAAGACCTTACCGATACCATGACCACAGTATTCCCGGACAACGGAATAGTGGTTGGATTCAGCGTAGGTCTGAATTGCATGGCCGATATCACCGAGCTGAACGCCGGGCTTGACCATATCAATCGCGAGATACAGCGACTCCTGAGTGACACGGATAAGGCGATCCAGTGCGGGTTGGACATCACCAACCATAAACATCTTGCTGGTGTCACCGTGGTAACCGTCTTTGATAACGGTGATGTCGATATTAACGATATCGCCTTTCTTCAGAATCTTCTCATCGCTGGGAATGCCGTGGCAGATCACCTGATTCACTGAGGTGCATATCGACTTCGGAAAACCGTTGTAATTGAGAGGGGCAGGGATAGCTTTCTGCTCGTTGACTATATAGTCGTGGCATATGCGGTCGAGCTCACCTGTAGACACACCCGGCTTTACGTAGTCGCCGATCATCTCCAGAACTTCTGCAGCCAGACGCCCGGCTACCCGCATTTTGGCGATGTCTTCCGCCGTATTGATCGTTACACCCATCAGAGGAGTTCTTCCGTTTCATTGAATAGCAATGATTGTATTGTACTTCTTGTGTGGCTGGGGTTGAACCGTTGAATAAGATGTCAGTAAAAGGATCGTGTAACTGCTGGCATATAGGCGCGCAAAATGGTATAAAGCGCCCGCGCTCAGCGCCGTGCTGCTACAAGGTAGTTGCACATGAATACTTAAACGACACACACGGACTGAAACTGATGTGCCGGGGTGCCTGTTTCGACAGGTCGGGGCTCAGGGTTCGTGGAGGCATAACCCCTACATATAAGGTAGTAAAACAATGGCACAAGTTAGCATGCGTGACCTGCTGAAAGCAGGCGTACACTTCGGTCACCAGACTCGTTACTGGAACCCAAAAATGGGTCAGTACATCTTCGGCGCCCGTAACAAAATTCATATCATCAACCTCGAGCAGACTGTTCCAGCACTTAACGACGCGCTGAAACTGATCGAAGGTATGGCTGCGAAAAACAACAAGGTTCTGTTTGTTGGTACTAAGCGCGCAGCAGGTAAGATCATCAAAGAGCAGGCAGAACGCGCGAACATGCCGTTTGTTGCTCACCGTTGGTTGGGCGGTATGCTGACCAACTACAAAACTATCCGTCAGTCTATCAAGCGTCTGCGTGACCTCGAAGCACAGCAGAAAGACGGTACTTTTGAACAGCTGACCAAAAAAGAAGCTCTGATGCGTTCACGTGAGATGGACAAGCTCGAGCGTTCTATCGGTGGTATTAAAGAGATGGGCGGTCTGCCAGACGCTATGTTCGTTATCGACGTAGATCACGAGCGTATCGCTGTTCAGGAAGCCAACAAGCTGGGCATTCCAGTGATCGGTATCGTTGATACTAACTCTAACCCAGATGGCATCGACTACGTTATCCCAGGTAACGACGATGCAATCCGCGCTATCCAGATCTACGTTTCTGCAGCTGCAGACGCGATCCTGGAAGGCAAGCAAGGCGGCGCATCTGCTGATGAGTTTGTTGAAGTTGCTGAAGAAGCGCCAGCGGCTGAGTAATCAGAGCTGAATACGAAAAAAGGGGCTTAGCCCCTTTTTTTAAATCTTTATCGTCAATTTATAGATTTAAGAGGATATTCCACATGGCAACTGTATCTGCTGCCCAGGTAAAAGAGCTGCGTGAACGTACTGGCCTAGGCATGATGGAGTGCAAAAAAGCACTGACTGCTGCTGGCGGTGACATCGACCAGGCAATCGAAGATCTGCGCAAGAACTCAGGCCTCAAGGCTGCTAAGAAAGCTGACCGTACCGCTGCTGAAGGTAAGCTGCGTGTTGTAGTTGGTGAAGGCAATGCTGTTATTGTTGAAATCAACTCTGAAACTGACTTCGCTGCTGGCGACGCTAACTTCGCTGCGTTCGCAGACAAAGTCGTAGCTAAGCTGGCTGAGACTAAAGAAGTGGACGTTGCTGCACTGATGGCTGGTGAACTGGAAGACGCTCGTGAAGCTCTGGTTCAGAAAATCGGTGAGAACATCACTGTACGTCGTCCAGCAATCGTAGAAGCTGACACTGTTGGTGCATACGTTCACTCAAACGGCAAAATTGCCTGTATCGTTGCTCTGAATGGCGGTAACGAAGAGCTGGCGAAGGACATCGCTATGCACGTTACAGCATCTAACCCACGTGTTGTACGTGGCGAAGATATGCCTGCTGACGTTCTCGAGAAAGAAAAAGAGATCATCAAGGCACAGCCTGACATGGCTGGTAAGCCAGATGAGATCGTTGAGAAGATGATGGGCGGTCGTATCAAGAAGTTCCTGAAGGAAAACAGCCTGCTCGAGCAGCCTTTTGTTAAGAACCCAGACCTGACTGTTGGTCAGCTGGCGAAAGAAGGCGGTGCAGAAGTCATCAGTTTCCTGCGTATGGAAGTAGGTGAAGGTATCGAAGTCGAAGAGACTGACTTCGCTGCTGAGGTTGCTGCACAGCTGAAAGGTTGATAACAGCACCGGTGGGGCTCACATTCTGAAAACCACCATTAATATGCCGGGCTTGCCCGGCATATTTGTATATGTCTGAAGCAAATATACGTAGAATACGCCAAACATTTTCAGGAGAAGGTTCATGGCCGAGCAAAAAAGCGCGAAATATAAGCGAATTCTGCTGAAACTCAGCGGTGAGGCCCTGATGGGCGAGCTGGATTTCGGTATTGATCCTAAAGTACTCGATCGTATGGCGCTGGAAATTGCTCAGCTTCGTGGTCTGGGAGTTCAGGTAGGTCTTGTGATTGGTGGTGGCAACCTGTTCCGTGGTAAGGCACTCAGCGAGGCTGGTCTGGATCGTGTCGCTGGTGACCATATGGGTATGCTGGCCACTGTGATGAACGCTCTGGCGATGCGTGATGCCCTCGAACGCTCTAATATGCCGACCCGTGTTATGTCGGCGATTCCGATGAGTGGTGTCGTTGATCACTACGATCGCCGTAGTGCGATCCGTGCCCTGAATCAGGGCGATGTTGTTATCTTCTCAGCCGGTACCGGTAATCCTTTCTTTACGACCGACTCTGCTGCGTGTCTGCGTGGTATCGAAATCAATGCAGATCTGGTTCTGAAAGCGACGAATGTCGATGGCGTGTATACTGCCGATCCGAAGAAGGACCCGACTGCAGAGAAGTACGACCTGCTGACGTACAGCGAAGTCCTTGAAAAACAACTGGGTGTGATGGACCTGACTGCAATCGTTCTGGCGCAGGATCATGACATGCCACTGCGTGTGTACAATATGAATGATACGGGAGTACTGGGTCGCCTGATGACTGGTGGCGATCATGGAACCCTGATTGTAAGTGGAGAAAAAGCATGATTAATGAAATCCAGAAAGACGCTGAAGATCGTATGAGCAAGAGCGTTGCAGCTCTGGTAGAGGCATTTAAGAAAGTTCGTACTGGTCGTGCTAATCCAGCGATTCTTGATAGCGTGATGATCGATTATTACGGTACACCCACACCGATCAATCAGGTTGCAAACGTTATTGTTGAAGACGGTCGTAGTCTTGCGATCAACCCTTGGGAAAAGAACCTGGTACCACAGATTGAGAAAGCCATTCTGAAATCTGATCTGGGTCTGAACCCGGCAACTAACGGCGATACTATCCGTCTGCCAATGCCTGCGCTGACAGAAGAAACCCGTAAAGACTACATCAAACAGGCTCGTGCTGAAGCTGAAAAAGGTCGGGTCTCTGTGCGTAATATCCGCCGTGATGCAAACGGCAGTGTGAAAGACCTTCTTAAAGAGAAAGAAATTACTGAAGACGAGTCACGCGGCGCAGAAGATGCTATCCAGAAACTGACGGATAAGTTCATCGGCCAGGTAGACGACCTGCTTGCAGAGAAAGAAAAAGACCTGATGAAGGTCTGATCGGACATGTCCACAAGTATTGATGACTCCAGTGCAGCACAGGGAAGTGTGCCGCGCCATGTTGCCATAATCATGGACGGCAATAACCGCTGGGCGAAAAAGCGGTTTATACCGGGTGTGGCAGGGCATAAAGCGGGTGTGGATGCGGTCAGAGCAGTCGTTGAGACATCTGCGAAAGCAGGGGTTGAGGTGCTCACTCTGTTCGCATTCAGCAGTGAGAACTGGCGCCGCCCTGAGCAGGAGGTCAGTGCACTTATGCAGCTGTTTATTGCAGCCCTGCAACGGGAAGTAAAAAAGCTTCACAAGAATAATATCCGCCTGAAAATCATGGGCGACCTCTCCGCTTTTTCTGAAAAAATCCAGGGCCTGGTGGCCGAATCTGAAGCAATGACTCAGTCTAACGATGGTATGACGCTGGTGGTAGCGGCGAACTATGGCGGGCAGTGGGACATCGCTCAGGCGGCGCGTCGTATGGCCGAGGAAGTAAAAGCAGGTCGGATGCAGCCCGAAGATATCACTGAGCACAGTTTGCACCAATACACCTGGCTAAGCGAGTTCCCAGCGCCGGATCTGATGATCCGTACCGGTGGAGAGCAGCGTATCAGCAACTTTATGTTGTGGCAGACGGCTTATGCTGAGTTCTATTTTTCAGACGTACTCTGGCCTGATTTCAAAGAAGAAGAATATAAAAAAGCATTAGACGCCTTTGCCAGCCGGACGCGGCGCTTCGGGCGGACTGATGATCAGTTAAAGGAAGCCAAGAACGGTGACTAAGCAGCGCGTTATAACGGCATTGATACTCGCTCCGGTAATGATTGTGGGTATCTTCTTCCTGCCGCTCAAGCCTTTCGCATTTTTCATCGCAGCGATCTGCAGTATCGGTGCATGGGAGTGGGCGAATATCGCGGGCTACAAAAAAAACTGGAGCCGTATTCTCTACGCCTTCTTCGTATTTGTCTGCCTCTACATCAGTGCCCGATTTCTCCGCATCAACCCAGAGTGGAAAATCTGGTTTCTTGCTGCCGGCACCTTATGGTGGACGGTCGCTTTTGCTCTGGTGAAGCGTTACCCGGGTGGTACCGACATCTGGAATGCTCGTGTGATCAGAGCCTTCCTCGGTTTGTGTGTACTTATCCCTATGTGGGTAGGCTTTATGCACCTGAAAGAAGAGCCACACAGCTCTCTGCTGATCATCTATGTCATGCTGGTGGTCTGGGGGGCTGATACAGGAGCCTACTTTGCAGGTCGTAAGTGGGGCAACAGCAAGCTGGCGCCACACGTGAGCCCCGGGAAGTCATGGGCTGGTTTCTGGGGCGGCTTTGCCACAACCATCTTCCTGGCTGCAGTAACCTGTGTCGGTCTGGATCTGTGGCTGCAACCTCTGACGACAGAAGATGTTGTGAAGATTTTTGTCATTACTGCTGCGACCACTGTGATCTCTGTGTTGGGAGATCTGGTTGAAAGTATGATGAAGCGACATCGTGGTATCAAAGACAGCTCATCGCTGCTACCGGGACACGGTGGTGTGATGGATCGGATTGATAGCATGGCGGCGGCTGTGCCCGTATTTGCGTTTATGATGATGTTGCTCAATTGGGGCCTCGCTGTATGACGCAGTGGATTACCGTGCTGGGTTCTACGGGCTCTATCGGTTGCAGTACCTTAGATGTGGTACGTCGTCACCCTGAAAAATATCGTGTGTACGCTCTGACTGCGGCGACGCGTGTGGCAGAGATGGCCGGACAGATTGCTGAGTTTTCACCGCGTTATGCGGTGATGGCGGATGCCAGTGCGGCAGCTCAATTGCGCGAACAGTTGCCAGAGGACTGTGTCACCGAAGTACTGAATGGGGAGGATGCACTGGTTCAGGTTGCTTCTGATGAGCGTGTTGATCAGGTCATGGCAGCAATTGTTGGTGCTGCCGGGCTTTTGCCTACTCTTGCTGGTGCGAATGCGGGCAAGAGGGTTCTGCTGGCGAACAAAGAAAGTCTGGTCATGGCTGGCCCCTTATTCCTGGATGCTGTGAAGAAGGGCGGCGCAGAGTTACTTCCAATCGATAGTGAACATAACGCCATCTTCCAGTCTATGCCGGCTGACTATGCAGGTCGTCTGGATGCGAGTGGGATTCGTAAGATATTGCTGACAGCATCCGGCGGGCCTTTCCGCGGACGTCAGTCTTCTGAACTGAACGATGTAACGCCTTCTCAGGCCGTTGCTCACCCGAACTGGTCGATGGGTGCCAAAATATCAGTCGACTCTGCCACCCTGATGAATAAGGGCCTCGAGTTAATCGAAGCTTGTTTCCTGTTTAACTGTGCCGCTGACGATGTAGAAGTCGTCGTTCACCCGGAAAGCGTTATTCACTCGATGGTTCAGTATTGCGATGGTTCAGTGTTGGCGCAGTTAGGTCAGCCAGATATGCGCACCCCGATTGCATATGGTATGGCCTGGCCAGAGCGTATTGAGGCTGGCGTCGAGTCACTGAATCTTTTTGATATCGCGCGACTCAACTTTGAAGCGCCGGACGAAGAGAATTTTCCTTGTCTGGCTCTCGCCAGGATAGCTTTTGCGCAAGGCGGTACCATGCCTGCGGTACTGAATGCAGCGAATGAAGTCGCTGTAGCGGCTTTCCTGCGCGAAGACATCCGGTTTACGACGATTCCTGCGTTGATTAAAAAGGTGATGGATCAGCACTCTGTAGTGAGCGCCGATTCGCTGGATGCTGTGCTGTCGGCGGACAGCTGGGCGCGAGCAACCGCTGAAAGTTTTCTTCAGGAGGAGAGCCTTTGACGCTGTTATATTTCATCATAGCGATCAGTATTCTGGTGGTTATTCATGAATATGGTCACTTCTGGGTTGCTCGCCGGGCTGGGGTTCAGGTGCTCAGATTCTCTGTTGGCTTTGGTAAACCTCTGTTCTCTGTGAAAGATCGCCACGGCACCGAGTACTCTCTGGCGCCTATCCCATTGGGCGGTTATGTCAAAATGCTGGATAGCCGGGAAGCTCCGGTTGCTGAGCATTTACGTGATCAGGAATTTAACAGTAAGTCTCCATGGGCGCGGATTGCGATTGCATCAGCGGGTCCGATTGCTAATTTCCTCTTCGCAATACTTGTCTATACCTTACTTTTCTGGGCTGGCTCAAAGCAGTTTATCCCGGTAGCGTCTGTCATTGCTGAGGGTTCGCCCGCTGCAATCGCAGGGGTACTGCCGGGTGACGAACTGAGTGCGATTGATGGTGAGAGTACTCAGTCGTGGCAGGACGTCAGCTGGGAACTGTTGTCCTTTCTGGGAGAGACGCGCACCGTCAGCCTGGAAGTCATTCGTGACGGACGCCCGGTTGAGTTGAGCCTGCCGCTTAACCGCTGGTTAAGTGAAGAAGAAGGGCCAGACCCTCTGAGCAAATTGGGTATTACACCGCGGATGCCAGAGATTCCGCTGGAAATTTCTCAGGTAATGGAAGACTCGGCAGCAGAGGCTGCGGGGCTTCAGGCCGGTGATACTTTGATTGCTGCGAATGGTGAGGAGATCGCCAACTGGCAGGACTGGGTGACCCTGATTCGTAATTCAGCGGGCACGTCGGTACGTGTTGAAGTGGATCGCGCCGGTGAGATTATTGAAGTCGAAGCCTGGCCACAGAGTATCACCCTGGAGAGCGGCGAAGTCATTGGCCGTATTGGTGTGATGCCGGTTGCTCCGGTTGCGCCGGATGACTGGGTGAGAGAAGTTCACCCGGGCCCTGTGAAGGCATTTGTGATGGGTGTCGACAAAACCTGGAGCCTGATCGTACTGACGCTGGACTCCTTGTGGAAAATGCTGATGGGCGATGTCTCCGTAAAGAACTTGAGCGGCCCCATCACCATTGCTAAAGTAGCCGGCGATTCTGCGTCGGGCGGCCTTATTGTTTTTGTTAACTTTCTGGCGCTGCTGAGTGTGTCGCTGGGCGTACTTAACCTGTTACCTGTGCCCATGCTCGACGGTGGTCACATTTTGTTTTATACGGCTGAGCTGATTCGTGGTAAACCACTGCCAGAGTCTGTTCAGATCGCTGCGGTAAAAGTAGGCATGATGTTGTTGCTCATGCTGATGATTGTCGCTTTCTACAATGATATAAGCCGCCTCTGAGGAGGTGGCGACTGGGTTTTTATTTACATGCGTTTTCTGCTGTCGGTTATATCCCTCTGGCTCTTGTCTGCCTCACTCCATGCTGCCTCCTTCACCGTTGAAGATATTCGCCTTGAAGGGCTTCAGCGGGTCTCGGCAGGTACCGTATTCTCGGCGTTCCCGATTGCAACGGGCGATACTGTGGACGACGCACGTATCGCTGAGGCGACGCGTGCACTGTTCCGTGAAGGTTTCTTTGAAGATATCGAGCTGTACCGCGACGGTAATGTGCTTGTTGTACGCATGGTCGAGCTGCCGACCATTACCTCTATCGAAATTGAAGGCAACAAAGCGATTCAGACAGAAGCACTGATGGATGGTCTGAAGCAGAGTGGGCTGGCCGAAGGCCTTGTCTTCAAACGCTCAACCCTTGAACGAATTTCACTCGAGCTGGAGCGACAGTACGTTGCTCAGGGCCGTTACGACGCCGGTATTATTACTGACGTAGAACCTCTGCCGCGCAACCGGGTGGCACTGAAAATTAATGTCGACGAAGGCAACGTTGCGACTATTGAGCACATCAATATTGTCGGTAACGAAATTTTCCCGGATGAGGAACTGCTGGGCCCGCTGGCTTTGCAGAGCACGAACTTCTGGTCATGGTACTCCAGCGACAATAAATACAGCCGCGAGAAGCTGGCCGGTGATCTCGAAACACTGCGCTCCTACTATCTCGATCGTGGTTATATTCGCTTCAATATCGAATCAACTCAGGTGTCGGTCTCTCCCGATAAACGTGGTGTCTACATCACCGTCAGTGTGTCGGAAGGTGAGCTCTACAATATCCGCGATGTAAAACTCGCAGGTGATCTGGTCGTTGATGAAGACGAACTGACTCGCCTGTACATGGTGAAAGAAGGTGATGTGTTCTCACGCCGACGGGTTACGTTCACCAGTGACCTGATGACTAAGCGTCTCGGCAACGACGGCTACACCTTCGCTAAAGTGAACGGTATTCCAAAAATCGATGACGAAGAGCGCCTGGTCGACATGACCTTCTACGTTGAGCCTGGTAAGCGTACCTACGTGCGTAGCGTGCAGTTCTCAGGTAACGACGGAACCCGTGATGAAGTGCTGCGTCGTGAGATGATTCAGATGGAAGGCGGCTGGGCATCTACCGAGAAAATTGAAGCCGGTAAAAATCGCCTGAATCAGCTGGGCTTCTTCAAAACAGTTAACGTGGAAACTCCAGCGGTTCCGGGAACCGATGACCTGATCGATGTTAACTATACGGTCGAAGAGCAATTGAGCGGCAGTCTGAACTTTAACATCGGTTATGCCGCGGGTTCAGGCATGATCCTCGGTGCCAGCGTCAGCCAGAATAACTTTATGGGCAGTGGTAACCGTATGTCTCTCGGTGTGCAGAAGACGGATACGGTTGAGTCTTATAACTTCTCGTACCTGAACCCGTATTACACCGTCGATGGCGTCAGCCGTGGCTTTAACTTCTTCTATCGTGAAACCGACTTCGAAAGTCTGAGTACGGTAAGCGATTACCAGACCAACACTTATGGCGGTAACGTAACCTTCGGGTATCCGATTTCTCGCCGCCAGCGTTTGTCGTTCTCGGTCGGTTATGCGAATACCGAAATGTTTGAAGGGGTGACGGTTCCTGCTGAAATTACTGACTTTATCGACTCAGAAGGTGATGTGTTCGATGAATACACACTTGGCCTCAGCTGGCGTTACAGCTCCCTCAACCGCGGTCTGTTCCCGACCGATGGTATGGAGCATGAGGTAAAAGCCGATATATCTGTGCCGGGCAGTGACCTGACGTATTACAAGACCAGCTATACGTCGAACTACTACTTCCCGCTGGCAACCGAGTGGAGCTTGCGTCTGAGAACTGACCTGGGATATGGCGATGGCTTCGGTGACCTCGAGCGTCTGCCGTTCTTCAAAAACTTCCGTTCCGGTGGTATTGGTGCTGTGCGTGGCTATCAGATCAACAGCCTCGGACCAAAAGGCTTGCCTGAGTACGTACCCGTCAGCCTGGCTGAGACCGATGCAGCTGGCAATGTCGTGTATGAGACGGACGAGTTAGGCCGACCACTGACCAGCGACAGTGCGCCTCAGGTTATTTACATCAAAGACGCCGATGGTGGAGCAACAGCAATTTCTAACAGTGCTGGCTACGTTCCATCTTACGAGACGGACAGCTCTGGCGCCGTTGTAACGGCACCTTTCTTCCGTGAAACCGAGCGCGCCTTAGGCGGTAACATGCTGGTGGAAGGTAGTCTGGAACTGATTTTCCCAACCCCGTTCATCGAGGACCGCAGCTCCGTACGTAGTGTTGTCTTCCTGGATGCGGGTAATACCTTCAGCAGTGAATGTTATGTGCCCTCTGATATTGACCTGCCAAGCTTTAATTCACACCCATTCTGTGATGAAGGCCTGCAGTTTGAAGAGCTTCGTTACAGCACAGGTGTTGGCTTGACGTGGATAACGGCAATCGGACCTCTGACATTTACTTACTCATTCCCACTGAACGAACAGCGTGGGGATAGAACAGAAGGCTTTGAATTTACACTGGGTCAGGTATTCTGACGACAATCATTATAAAAGGAGAACAGAATGCGCTGGATAATGGCACTCATTGCAGCAGCAACCATCAACGTAGCGGTCGCAGCCGAGGCAACCAAAGTCGCTGTCGTCGACATGGAGCGAGCGTTGTTCCTTTCTGATGCGACACAGGAAGCGTTGAAAGAATTCGAGAAAGCTAACAAAGCTGATATCGATAAACTGAAAGGTCTTCAGGAAAGTCTGACTGAACTTCAGAAAAAAATCGAAAAAGAAAAAGATTTCATGAGTGACGAAGAAGCTCGTGCAATCAAAAATGAATTTGAGACCAAGGGTCAGGAATACCAGTTCTACGGCAATAAACTGCAGAAGCTGGAACAGAAGTGGCGTCAGGAACTTTTCCAGAAGCAGCTTCCGAGCCTGGAAAAAACCCTGAAAGAGCTGATCGACAAAGAGGGCTACGACGTTGTTCTGAATGCTCAGGCAGCCATCTACAAGTCTCCAAAAGCAGATATCACCAAACTGCTGCTGGAACGTCTTAACGCTGAGAAATAATAACGGACGATCCTCCCGTGCAGATCAGTCTATCTGAATTGGCCGATCACCTCGGAGCAGAGCTTCGTGGTGACGGTAATCAGCAGATCACCGGAGTTGCGACCTTAAAGGAAGCATCCTCCGGTGAAATTGCTTTTCTGGCCAACGAAAGTTACCGCAAGCAGCTTGCAGATTCTGCGGCGAGTGCGGTTATCGTTCGTGATGCCGATGCAGAACTAGTCCCAGGCAGTGCTCTTGTCTGTGACAATCCCTACCTGGCGTTTGCCCTAGCTACTCAGTTATTCGATAACCGCCCACGTACTGCCTCTGGCGTTCATCCGACCGCGGTGATCTCAGAGTCGGCAAAAGTAGGTGCGGGATGTCGGATTGCGGCTAATGTCGTAATTGGCGAAGACGCGATTATCGGCGACGATTGTGAAATCGGTGCGGGTACGGTGATTGGTGATCATTGTATGTTGGGTGGTGGATGCCACCTTAATGCCAACGTCACGCTCTATCACGACGTTACTCTCGGAGAGCGGGTGAGAATCCACTCCGGAACTGTGATCGGCGCTGATGGTTTCGGTTTTGCGCCTGACAAAGGGCGTTGGGTCAAAATCATGCAGCTGGGTGGCGTGCGCATTGGCAACGATGTCGAAATCGGAGCCAACAGTTGTGTCGACCGCGGTGCGCTGGGCGACACGGTGATCGGTGATAACGTCATCCTCGATAATCACGTACAGATCGCTCATAACGTTGAACTGGGTGATGGGACCGCGATGGCAGCTCAGGCCGGTGTTGCTGGCAGCACTAAGCTTGGCAAGCATTGCACGCTGGCGGGAAATGCTGGTGTTGCAGGTCATCTCGAGCTTTGCGACGGCGTTTTTGTTGCCCCGAAAACCGTCATCAGTAAATCGATTAACACTCCGGGTGGCTATGCCACCGGGACTGCGCAGATGCCGATTAATGACTGGCGTAAAGCGGCGACCCGCTTCCGTCAGTTAGACAGTATGGCAAGGCGTATTAAAGACTTAGAAAAACAACTGAAGGACTGATGCATGTCCGGTGCAACCATTGAACAGATTCAGCGGGTGATGCCTCACCGGTATCCCTTCCTGCTGCTGGACAGAATTTTGTCCTGCGCAACTGACCCAGAAGAAAACTCCAATATTGAGGCACTGAAGAACGTCTCCATAAATGAGAACTTCTTTAACGGTCACTTTCCAGGCCACCCGGTGATGCCAGGTGTACTGACGCTTGAGGCTCTTGCTCAGGCGGCAGGCTATCTGGGCATGATGATGATCGGTGAAGCCCGTGATCCGAATACCATTTTCTATTTTGCCGGCTCAGACAATGTGCGTTTTAAGCGTCCTGTTATGCCCGGTGATCAGCTGATTCTGAAAGCAGCATTCGTCAGCCGCCGTCGAGGTATCTGGAAGTTTGACTGCAAGGCTGAAGTGGATGGTGAGGTTGTCTGCTGTGCTCACATTATTTGCGCTGAACATACTCTGGAGGTGGCATGATTGACCCAAGAGCTGTGATCGATCCTGCTGCGAAAATTGCAGAGGGTGTTGAAATCGGTCCTTTCTCTATTGTTGGTCCGGACGTCGAGATCGGTGAAGGAACCGTTGTTGGTCCTCACGTAGTTATCAAAGGCCCAACGACGATCGGTAAGAACAACCGTATTTTCCAGTTCTCAACTATCGGTGAAGAGTGTCAGGATAAAAAGTACGCTGGCGAGCCGACGACTCTGGTGATCGGTGACAACAACGTTATCCGCGAGGCCTGTACTTTCCATCGTGGTACGGTTCAGGATAAAGGCACCACCATTGTTGGTAGCGACAACCTCTTTATGGTGAATGTTCACGTCGCTCACGATGCGGTGATTGGTGATCACTGCATTCTGGCCAACGACACTAACGTAGCGGGTCATGTCCATGTCGGTGACTGGGCGATTCTTGGTGGCTCAACTCAGGTTCACCAGTTCTGCATGATTGGCGCCCATGCCATGTGCGGTGCAGGGACTGTCGTTCTGAAGGACATTCCAGCGTTTGTGATGGCGCAGGGGTATCCGGCGCAACCTCATGGCATTAACAGTGAAGGCCTGAAGCGTCGCGGCTTCGAAAAAGATAGCATCATGCGTATCCGTGCAGCCTATAAGACGATCTATCGTCAGAACCTGACTCTGGCAGAAGCCAAAGAAGCGCTTGCGCCTGTGGCAGCAGAGGATGCTGGCGTAGCCATGCTGCTCGAAAGTATCGAAGCTGCCAGTCGAGGGATTATCCGCTGATATGCGAATCGCGTTGGTGGCCGGAGAGACTTCCGGAGATATGCTGGGCGCCGGTCTTATCCGCTCGTTGAAGGAAAAATACCCAGAAGCGACGTTTGAAGGCATCGGTGGCCCAATGATGCAAAGCGAAGGTATGGTCAGCTTTGTGCCGATGGAGCGTCTCTCTGTGATGGGCCTGGTCGAAGTGCTCGGCCGCCTGTTTGAGTTGATCAACGTACGCAAGAAACTCGTCCGTGACTGGATTGCGAACCCGCCCGATGTGTTTATCGGTATCGACGCGCCTGATTTTAATCTGGGGCTCGAACAGCAGCTTCGCGCTGCAGGGATTAAAACCGTTCATTACGTCAGTCCTTCCGTCTGGGCCTGGCGCCAGAAGCGTGTTCTCAAGATTGAAAAAGCCGTCGACCTGATGTTGACACTTTTTCCTTTCGAGGCGCGATTTTATGAGAACCACAAAGTACCGGTACGTTTTGTTGGCCACCATCTGGCAGACAAAATTCCATTCGAGACGCCCAAAACACCCGCCAGAGAAAATCTCGGCCTGGAACTGAATAAGAAAACCGTCTGCCTGATGCCAGGTAGTCGGGGCAGTGAAGTCTCGCGTTTGGGTAAGCTGTTTCTGGATACGGCAAGCCTGATGCTGAAAAAAGATCCGGACCTCAGGTTTATTATTCCTGTCCCTGGTGTTGAGCGTCGTGATCAGGTCGAGCAGCTGGTGAATGAATACCCGGAAGTGTTGCCGGTAAAAATTATTCTTGGTCAGTCGCAAACCTGTATGGCGGCTGCCGACGTGATCCTTCTGGCCTCAGGAACCGCGACCTTAGAAGCCATGCTGATGAAGCGGCCTATGGTAGTCAGCTACCGTCTGGCACCGCTGACTTACTGGATTCTCAAGCGTATGGTGACACAGGAGTTTATCTCTCTCCCAAACCTGCTTGCGGGCCGGGAGGTTGTCCCTGAATTGCTGCAGCATGATGCTCAGCCAGAAAAGCTGGCGGCGGCGCTTGCAGAGCGACTTGAAGATAACGACACCGTGCATCAACTGCAGGAAACCTTCCAGTTTATCCATCGTCAGCTTCAGCGAAACGCAGATGAAGAAGCTGCTGAAGCCATCAGCCAGCTGTTGAAAGCCAGATGACTGACATCAGCAAGCCAGAAGTGGCTGATTCAGAGATGATCGAGCCAGAAATAACCGAGCCAGAAATAACCGAAGAAGAAGCCGGTCTTATTCGCGGGGGGCTGATCTACTGTGGCGTTGATGAGGCGGGTGCTGGTCCGCTTTGCGGTGACGTCGTAGCTGCCGCTGTGATCCTTGATCCCGATAAGCCGATTCCTGAACTCACAGACTCGAAAAAACTGACCGAGAAAAAGCGCGAGCGACTGTTCGACGAAATTCGTGAAAAAGCCGTCGACTTCTGTATTGCCAGCGCATCGGTCGAAGAGATTGATAGCATCAACATCCTCAATGCCCGGATGCTGGCTATGACGCGCGCTGTCGAAGGGTTGCGTGTTCCGTGCGACCACGCTCTGATCGATGGTAATAAGCTGCCTGATTTAAACATACCTGCTACCGCCCTGATCAAGGGGGATGCCAGAGTTGCAGCAATCTCAGCAGCTTCTGTGTTGGCCAAAGTTCAACGTGACCGTGATATGGTCGACATGGAAGAACAGTACCCGGGTTATGGCTTCGCGAAGCACAAAGGCTACGGTACCAAAGCGCATCTTGAGGCTCTCGAAGCTTTGGGTCCGTGTCCTATCCATCGTCGGACTTACGCTCCGGTAAAACGTCTCCTGAAAGACTGACCTTCAGATTTTGAGGGGTTATGTAAACCACCTGCCAGTTTCATGCAAAGTCTTTCCCCGGTACTAGTCTGGAAGTAACAACCAACTCCCGAGGGAAGATCTGAATGCTGCGGTATCAGATCAGGTGACGGAACCGGGCTTCGCATCGATGAGCTCAACCGGCGGAGCAGTGAGATTTCAGAGATTGTCACCGTGATTCAGGCGGTTGCAGAGCAAACGAACCTGTTAGCGTTAAATGCTGCTATTGAGGCTGCGCGGGCTGGTGAGCATGGTCGCGGATTCGCTGTGGTTGCTGACGAAGTACGCCAGTTAGCAGAGCGCACGCATCGCTCCAGTGGCGAGATAAGTGAAAAAGTTAGCGGCATTCTCAGCATTACTCATCAGGCTCAGGAATCCATGCGACAGGTCAGCGAGCTGGCATCGCGCGGGCGAGACAGCTCTAATAAATTCAATGAAGCAGTCGGTGTGTTACTGAACACTTCCAACGAGATTAATGCGTATTTGTCGGGGTTATCGGAATCGAGTGAGAGCCAGAATGCACTGAATAAAACAGTGGCTGAGCGATTTGATTCTATTCGTACTGCCATAGAAAAGGCGTTCTCCTCAACCTCTGAAGTCGCTGAAGCGATTCAGAGGCTGGAAAATGAGGTCTCGACTCTTTCTCAATTGGCCAGTTCATTTGCCGGTAGTGACGCCGAGTTATTCTGATCTCCTCTCAAGGGGAGATCAACGAAGGGCGCTCAGGACAGGCCCTTAAGGCCGTAAGTTGTGTTTTTGAGCCAGTCTGCGAGTTCTTCATCTGATAATGGCGTAACCTGTTCAGGCAGAATGGGGTCACCAATCACCATCCGGATGGTTTTATTCTGCTTCTTAAGAAACTCAGCAGGAATCCGCAACGTACGGATCAGCGGATGTACCTTGCCGAGCAGGTGAAAGCTCAGGCTGTTCTGGCTATCAAAATAGATGGGGATGACCGGAACATCCGCGCGCTTAATAAGCCGCATACTGGAGAGTGACCAGCTTTTGTCTTTGATACCCGACTGACCTTTGTACCAGGTGGATACTTCTCCAGCCGGGAATAACCCCAGGCCCAGCCCTTTGCTCAACTGATCTAATGACTTCTGTGTACCCCCCATCGCCTTTGGGCCACTGTTCTCGAATGGATTCACTGTGATAAACAGATCGGAGAAGGGCTCAAAGTAGGCCAGCAGGAAGTTCGCAATGACCCGGTACTCGGGGCGTATACGGCCGATAATCAAAAGCAGAATGATGCCGTCCAGGAATCCGAAGGGATGATTCGACACCGTAATAAAAGGGCCGCTTTTGGGAATAACCTGAGCTAATCGTTCGACATCGTAATCTAACTGGATGTTCTGATCTTTCAGTGCGTCTTCAATAAGATCAATGCCATGCTGGCGATCAACACGGTCATAGATTTTCGTCAGCTGAGGAATTTTTAATAATCTGAGTACAATGTCAGCCTGCCATTCAGCGAGGCCTGACGCCTTTATCAATCCTTCCCGATCAATCAGGGGCATATCAGCAGTCCAGTCAGTCACGAAACGCTGGCATAATAACAGCCGCAAACAGCAGGGCAATAGCAGGAATAAGAATGTCGACGACCACAGATGTCATCATTATTGGTGCCGGAGCAGCAGGTTTATTCTGTGCTGCACGCACCGCCGCCGAAGGGCGCACGGTCACAGTACTGGACCACGCCAACAAGGCGGGTAAGAAAATTCTGATGTCGGGTGGGGGGCGTTGCAACTTCACTAACTACTACATCGAACCCGCCTGTTATCTCAGCCAGAATCCACATTTCTGTAAGTCAGCACTCTCCCGGTATACACAGTGGGACTTTATCGATCTGGTCAGTCAGTACGGTATTCCGTTCCATGAGAAGAAAGACGGGCAGTTGTTTTGTGATAACAAATCCTCGGACATTCTTGAAATGTTGCTTGAAGAGTGCCGTCGGGCAGGGGCTGAAGTACAGCTGAATACCTCGGTAGAGGAAGTCAGTAAGCGTGATACAGGCTTCACCCTGAAAACCTCGGCCGGTGATTATTCGTGTCGTTCGCTGGTGGTTGCAACAGGGGGGCCGTCGATACCGACTCTGGGGGCCACGGGCTTTGGTTATGATCTTGCCCGTCAATTCGGACATCAGGTGTTTGCGCCGCGCGCCGCACTGGTGCCATTTACCATTACAGATCAGTTGAGCACTTTGTGTAAAGCGCTCTCGGGTACCGCCTTACCAGCGTCTGTAACCTGTGGTGATCAGGTGTTTAATGACGACTTACTCTTTACACACCGGGGCTTGAGTGGCCCGGCGATCCTGCAGATTTCTTCATACTGGACTCAGGGAGACACGGTTGAAATCAACCTTCTGCCGGGGATCGACCTGACTGAAGCCTTCAAAGAGGCTCAGCAACAGAAAGGTAAAACCCATCTCAAGACCTGGCTGGCGAGCCTGACAACACAGAAGTTTGCCGAACAATGGCTTGCCCATCACCAGTTTGAAGACCGCTTTCTCGCTGAAACGGGTAAGAAGACCATCAAGGCGCTGGCTGAGTCCCTGCATCAGTGGCGTGTCAGACCGGCGGGCACTGAGGGTTACCGGACCGCAGAAGTTGCGATTGGTGGCGTCGACACGACCGAGCTTTCGTCGCAGACGATGGAGTCCCGTAAGGTGCCGGGCTTGTTCTTTATCGGTGAGGTTGTTGACGTAACCGGTCACCTTGGTGGTTTTAACTTTCAGTGGGCCTGGGCCAGCGCTGCAGCCGCAGCGGAGGCTCTGGCTGCCGGGTAGACCAGAATGCCAACCTGCCTAATGTGACATTCTGGATATGGCCTTACGGGAATATTACGTAAGGTTCAGGCATGCATCACAGCTTTGTCTAGACTGAAATCAGTTCCCCTTGCTCGGAGTGATTTCATGGCGTTTGCAGATGCAGCAGACCAGGACAATGAGAAGCCCGTGAAACCCGTTATTCTTCTGGTTGATGACGAGGAAAATATTCTCAAATCCCTGACACGCTCTCTGGGTCGGCTGGATGTCGATATCACTACGGCGTCATCTGTCAGTGATGCACTCTACATACTCGAAAATACCGATGTCGATCTCGTCATCAGCGACATGCGTATGCCCGGTGCCGATGGCGCTGAGTTGCTTAAAACCGTTGCTGATCGGTCCCCGGATACGCTGCGATTCCTGCTCACTGGTCATTCCGACATGGAGTCTACGATACGCGCAATCAACGAAGGGCAGATTCATCAGTACCTGACCAAACCCTGGGACGATAACAAGCTTCGGGCTTTGATCGAAGAAAGCCTGCACACTCGCCTGCTTGAGGCAAGAAATCAGCGTCTCCAGACAGAACTTGTGAGCAAAAATCAGGAGCTGGAAGAACTTAACAGTTCGCTCGAGAAGCGAGTAACGGAACGAACAGAGGAGCTTCGCCTCAACGCCAGACTACTCGAGCACGCTTTCGACGATCTTCAGAAAAGCTACGGCCATGTGCTTCGTCTTGCTTCCAGCCTCGGTGCCTTGCGTGAGCCCGGCGCCGCTGCAGCAGCAGAGTTGCGCTCTTCCATGGCCGAGTCACTCGCAGAAGCACTAGGTTTTGCAGATTCAGACATCCGTGAAATCCGTGACGCATCCTTACTTGCGGATCTTGGCAATATAGGTTTGCCGGATGAGTTGTTGAATAAGCCGCTGGTGGAGTTCGACGGTGCCGATATGCAGCAGTACGCGCAGGTGCCGGTACTCGCTGAAGCCGCTTTAATGGGTATTCCGGGGATGCGTCATAGCGCCGCTATGTTGAGAAGTCAGTTTGAGCGGTTTGACGGTTCCGGATACCCCGATCATCTTTCCGGGTCTTCCATACCTGCGGGTGCACGCATTATAGCGATAGTAAGAGACTACACTGATCTTATCCGTGGGCGTTTCACCGGCGAAGAAATAGAGCCACAGCAAGCAAAAGCTGAGTTGGTTCGCCAGAGCAATATGAGATACGACCCGGCCATACTGAATATCTTTTGTGAGGAATGCGGTGCCTTCGACACCGAAAACCTTTCTGAGGACGCCTCTTATCTGGGGACAGATGAACTGGAAGCGGGAATGGTGTTAGCTCAGGACCTTTATAGTGAGAAAGGCATGATTCTGTTACGTAAAGGGCACGCTCTCACCAGTGAGCTGATCAGTCGTTTGAGTCACTTGCAGAACTGGTCGGGAAGAACACTGGATGTGGCGGTTGAAAAGCAAACCGATATAACCAAAGAGATAGGAGGGTGATATGAAAGGGGTAGTGTTCGACATCCTCAGAGACATGATTGAAGAAAAATTCGGCCTTGAAGGCTGGAACCAGCTCCTCGAGAAAGCGGGGTCACACGGCATGTACCTGTCGTCGGAAAGCTACGACGACAGTGAAATGGTTGCTTTGTTGGGTGCAGCTTCTGAAATGACGGGCCACGATATCCCCACCTTGCTTCGGACGTTTGGTGAATTCATGGTTACCGAATTCTATGGTCGCTTCCCGGTTTTTTTCGAGAACAGTGACGGCCTGATCGATTTTCTGAAGTCTGTCGACCAGATCGTACATGGTGAAGTACTTAAGTTTTATCCGGATGCAAACCTGCCGTCTTTTTCTTACGAAGAGGAGGGGGGGCATACGCTGACGATGATCTATAAGTCGCAACGCAAGTTATGTCATCTTGCTGAAGGCCTGATCAGTGGTTCTGCTAAGCATTTCAAAGAGCAGGTGAGTGTCCAGCAACCACAATGTATGCACCACGGAGATGAAACCTGCCATATTGTGATAACTGTTGGGGGGCCAGATGACTGAAGACTATCGTGCGGCTTACCTGAGGGAGAAAACGTTGCGGAAGCAGGCAGAGCAGATGCTCGAGGATAAATCCCGGGAGCTCTACGACTCATTCCGTAAGTTACAGCAAGCTCATGACAGTATGCAGGAGAACCAGAAAGCACTTCTGCATAATGAAAAAATGGCGTCTCTGGGTGTTCTCTCTGCTGGCGTTGCGCATGAAATCAACAACCCGATCGGCTTTATCTACAGTAACTTCTGCACCATGTCGGAAGGAATGTCAGATATTCAGACGTTTGTATTCACCATGGACAAGCTGGTTAACAGCGACGCCGATGGAGAAAAGATACGCGAGGCGTGGCGGGAAGGCCTGACGCGGTACGACGTAGAGTATCTGCTGATGGACTTCGAGAGTCTTACCTCCGAAACCATCGAAGGCCTTGAACGCGTCAAGCAGATCGTCGCGGATCTTAAATCCTTCACCCGGGAAGACAGCGGTGAGATGGACCTGGTCGACATCAATGAGTGTGTGCGCGGCGCTGTAAACATACTCAGCAACCAGACCAAATACCATGCGCAGGTACACGTCGACTACGGCGAGCTACCCAAAGTGAAGGGCTATTTCGGAAAGTTAAACCAGGTGTTCACCAACATGATCGCTAATGCGAATCAGGCTGTTGACGAGAACGGCGACATTCACATATCCACAACCTACAACAACGGTTACATTGAGATCCGTTTCCAGGACAACGGCCACGGCATCAGTAAAGAGCATCTCAATCTGCTCTTTACGCCTTTCTTCACCACGAAACCTGTCGGAGAGGGTACAGGGCTCGGGCTGTCACTTTCCCACGGATTCATTGAGGAACATAACGGACGCATTACCGTTGAAAGTGAGATCGGAGAAGGCACAACTTTCACGATTTTCCTGCCTCCCGCAGACGACTGAACTCCCTTTTATGCCCATTCATTGAGGAAATAGTACATATAGATACTATTGATTTTAATTATGGGATCTAAAGCACTACTATTCGCTCTGTCAGAAGTCGCGGATCAGCAATTTCGCTGCTCCGTGAAACTTTTCAACCCACTCTTTTAAGGACTGACTTATGTCAACTTATCAAGAAGACATCAAAGCGGTAGCAGCGCTGAAAGAAGCAGCTGGTAGCCCATGGGATGCTATCGACCCAGAATCAGCAGCACGCATGCGCGCTCAGAACAAATTCCAAACTGGTCTGGACATCGCTCGTTACACTGCCAAGATCATGCGCGAAGACATGGCAGAGTTCGACAAAGACAAGACTAAGTACACTCAGTCTCTGGGTTGCTGGCACGGTTTTGTAGGTCAGCAGAAGCTGATCTCTATCAAGAAGCACTTCGGTTCTACTAAGCGTCGTTACCTCTACCTGTCTGGTTGGATGGTTGCAGCTCTGCGTTCTGAGTTCGGTCCTCTGCCTGACCAGTCTATGCACGAGAAAACTGCTGTAGCGTCACTGGTTAACGAACTGTACACCTTCCTGCGTCAGGCTGACGCTCGTGAACTGGGTGGTCTGTTCCGTGCCCTGGACGCAGCTCGCGAAGCTGGTGATTCTGCTAAAGAAGCAGAAATCCAGGGTCAGATTGACAACTACGAGACTCACATCGTACCAATCATTGCTGACATCGACGCTGGTTTCGGTAACGCTGAAGCGACTTACCTGATGGCTAAGCAGATGATCGAAGCGGGTGCTTGCTGCCTGCAGATCGAAAACCAGGTTGCTGACGAGAAGCAGTGCGGTCACCAGGACGGTAAAGTGACCGTTCCACACGCTGACTTCCACGCTAAGCTGCGCGCTCTGCGTTACGCATTCCTTGAGCTGGGCGTTGACGACGGTGTTATCGTTGCACGTACTGACTCTGAAGGTGCTGGCCTGACTAAAGAAATCGCTGTTGTTCGTGAGAAAGGCGATCAGGGTGACGTTTACAACTCATTCCTGGACGTTGAAGAAGTTAACGTTGAAGACGTTAAGAACGGCGACGTACTGCTGAACCGTGACGGCAAGCTGGTTCGTCCTAAGCGTCTGCCTTCTGGTCTGTACCAGTTCCGTCAGGGCACTGGCCACGAGCGTTGCGTATTCGACTGTATCGAAGCTATCAACGCTGGTGCTGACCTGCTGTGGATCGAAACTGCAGTACCTACAGTACACGAAATCAAAGGCATGATGGACGAAGTACGTAAAGTACACCCAGATGCGAAACTGGTTTACAACAACTCTCCATCATTCAACTGGACTCTGAACTTCCGTCAGCAGACCTACGATGCATGGGAAGCTGAAGGTAAAGACGTTTCTGCATACGATCGTAACAATCTGATGTCTGCTGAATACGACGATTCTGAGCTGTCTGCTGCTGCTGACGCTCGCGTTAAGACCTTCCAGGCGGATACTTCTCGCGAAGCGAACGTATTCCACCACCTGATCACTCTGCCTACTTACCACACGACTGCACTGTCTGTGGACAACCTGGCTAAAGAGTACTTCGGTGAGCAGGGCATGCTGGGTTATGTTGAAGGCGTACAGCGTAAAGAGATCCGTCAAGGCATCGCTTGCGTTAAGCACCAGAACATGGCTGGCTCTGACATGGGCGACGACCACAAAGAATACTTTGCTGGTGAGAACGCTCTGAAAGCCGGTGGTGCTAAGAACACTTCTAACCAGTTCTCTTAAGATCTGATTAGTTGTTCTTGAAGAAGCGGCCTACGGGCCGCTTTTTTTGTGCCTGTCTCTTTTTGAGATGCAAAGAATGTCTTTGCGGTCGACGACCACAAAGCCATTTAAGAAAAGCGTTGCTGGTGAGAACGCTGAGAGCCGAGGTGTAACAACACTTCTAACCAGTTCTCTTAAGATCTGATTAGTTGTTCTTAAAGAAGCGGCCTACGGGCTGCATTTTTTGTGCCTGAGATTTATTGGTCTTCGACCTGTTGTAGGAGCTCAACGCGAAGCTTGAGCGATTCTGTAAGAGGGGAGCTTCTCCCCGACAATCGCGCATAGCCAGTCAAGCTGCCTGAAGCGCTCCTACGAGTTGACCAGCGGACCTGTAGGAGCTCAACGCGAAG
>NZ_DBNJ01000021.1:0-36351 GCF_002297765.1 Thalassolituus sp. UBA675 | reverse complement strand
CAAGTTCTCTTCAGAAGTATACGTGCTGGGTAAGGACGAAGGTGGCCGTCACACGCCATTCTTCAAAGGTTACCGTCCACAGTTCTACTTCCGTACGACTGACGTCACTGGTGCTGTCGAGCTGCCAGAAGGCGTAGAAATGGTCATGCCAGGTGACAACGTGACACTGGAAGTGACTCTGATCGCTCCAATCGCGATGGACGAAGGCCTGCGTTTCGCGATCCGTGAAGGCGGTCGTACTGTAGGTGCTGGTGTTGTAGCTAAAATCATCGAGTGATGAAGCTACCTGCATCGCCTCTGCGGTGTTGTGTCATCGATTTGATTTGTCACTTACATAAGTAAGCTCCTCATCAAATCGATAACACGGCCTGGCAGAGCCTTCTTCGGTAACGCTTCCTCGAAGTGTGCGGTGAAGAAAGATGCAGAATCAGAAAAAGCCCGCTTCATGCGGGCTTTTTTGAACTTCAAATAAGCCCTTCTGGCTTATTTCTCTAAGCGTGTTGACACGTCGCCTGACTCCCCCTACAATTCGCGTCCCCTATTATCTGGGGAAACCGCAAGCTCAAGCACATTAACTGGAGTTTGGTATGCAAAACCAACGAATCCGTATCCGTCTGAAGGCGTTCGACCATCGCCTGATCGATACTTCGACTCAGGAAATCGTCGATACGGCTAAGCGTACGGGCGCTCAGGTACGTGGTCCTATTCCACTGCCTACTCGTAAAGAGCGTTATACCGTTCTGGTTTCACCGCACGTTAACAAAGACGCGCGTGACCAGTACGAAATCCGTACGCACAAGCGCATGCTCGACATTGTTGAGCCTACAGAAAAAACTGTAGACGCGCTGATGAAACTTGATCTGGCTGCCGGTGTGGAAGTTCAGATCAGCCTCGGCTAATCCGTAAGGATTTGTCCTAAGGCTCTGTGTAACGCCCGTAATCTCTATTGAAACAAGGGCGGCCATAGCGGGTATCAGCCCCGTACACGAGAGGAAAACAACATGGCAATTGGTATTGTCGGTAAAAAAGCGGGTATGACTCGTGTATTTACTGAAGCAGGTCAATCTGTCGCTGTAACTGTACTGCAGGTGACGCCTAACCGCGTTACTCAGGTGAAAACACCTGAAACTGATGGCTACAGTGCTGTTCAGATTGCATTTGGCGAGAAGAAAGCGTCTCGCGTATCTAAGCCTCAAGCTGGCCAGTTTGCGAAAGCAAACGTTGAAGCTGGTAAGGGTCTTATTGAGTTCCGTACTGAGGAGGGTTTTGAGCTGGGTCAGGAATTGACCGTTGAACAGTTTGAAGCCGGTCAGAAAGTCGATGTGACTGGTACGACCAAAGGTAAAGGTTTCCAGGGTGGCGTTAAGCGCTGGAACTTCTCTACCCAGGATGCAACTCACGGTAACTCATTGTCTCACCGTGCGCCTGGCTCTATTGGCCAGTGTCAGACCCCGGGTCGCGTATGGAAAGGCAAGAAAATGGCAGGCCACATGGGTGCTGAAAAGCAGACTACCCAGATGCTGGAAATTGTTCAGGTTGATGCCGAGAACAATCTGCTGTTGATCAAAGGTGCTGTGCCAGGTGCGACTGGTTCCGAAGTAATTGTTAAACCAGCTGTAAAGGCTAAGGGGTAAGCAATGGAACTGAAAACGAATACTGGTGCAGCTGTAGCAGTCTCTGACGCTACCTTTGCTCGCGAATTCAACGAATCTCTGGTTCATCAGATTGTTACTGCATACCTTGCAGGCGGTCGCCAGGGTACTAAAGCTCAGAAAACCCGTTCTGAAGTAGCCGGTGGTGGTAAGAAGCCTTGGCGTCAGAAGGGTACTGGTCGTGCACGTGCTGGTACTGCAAGCTCTCCTATCTGGCGTTCAGGTGGTGTGACCTTTGCTGCTAAGCCACGTAACTACGAGCAGAAAGTAAACAAGAAGATGTATCGCGCTGCGATGCAGTCAATTCTGTCTGAGCTGGTTCGTCAGGAACGTCTGGTTGTAGCGGACGACTTCAAAGTTGACACTCACAAAACTAAAGATTTTGTGAAAAAGCTGAACGCGCTTGAGCTGAATAACGTTCTGATCGTGTCTGATGATGTCGATGAAAAGCTCTACCTGGCTTCACGCAACGTTCCACACGTTGGTGTGACCGAAGCAAGCAGTGTTGATCCAGTCAGCCTGATCGCTTTCGACAAGATCCTGGTAACCGTGCAGGCCCTTAAGAAACTTGAGGAGGCTTACGCATGAACCGTGAACGTATCTACAAAGTACTGGTAGCTCCTCATATTTCTGAGAAAGCGACCATTCTGGCAGATAAAGCTGGTCAGTACGTGTTCCGTGTAGCACCTGACGCAACTAAGCCAGAGATCAAAAAGGCTGTTGAAGCTCTGTTCGAAGTGAAAGTTCAGTCCGTACAGACCGTCAACATTAAAGGTAAGACCAAGCGTACCGCTCGCGGTATGGGTAAGCGTAACGACATCCGCAAAGCGTATGTGCGTCTCGTGCCTGGTCAAGACATCGACTTCGCTGACGCGGAATAAGAGGAGCTTAAGTCATGGCATTGGTGAAAACTAAACCGACTTCAGCTGGCCGTCGTCATCTGGTTAAAGTCGTAAACAGCGAACTGCACAAAGGTAAGCCTTTTGCGGGTCTGCTGGAGAAGAAGTCAAAGAGCGGTGGCCGTAACAACAACGGTCGTATCACTACTCGTCACATCGGTGGTGGTCACAAGCAGCATTACCGTATCGTTGACTTCAAGCGTAACAAAGATGGTGTTCCTGCTGTTGTTGAGCGTCTGGAATACGATCCGAACCGTAGCGCAAACATCGCCCTGCTGAAGTACTCAGACGGTGAGCGTCGCTACATCCTTGCACCTAAAGGTCTGACTGCAGGTGACGAGGTTGTTTCAGGTGAACACGCGCCTATTAAACCAGGTAGCGCTATGCCACTGCGTAACATTCCAGTGGGTAGTACTGTTCACAACGTTGAGTTGAAGCCAGGTAAAGGCGGCCAGATGGCTCGTTCTGCCGGTGCATCTGCTCAGCTGGTTGCCCGTGAAGGTACCTACTGCACACTGCGTCTTCGTTCAGGCGAAATGCGTAAAGTGCTGTCAGATTGCCGCGCAACACTGGGTGAAGTTGGTAACTCTGAACACTCTCTGCGTGAGCTGGGTAAAGCTGGTGCTTCCCGCTGGCGTGGTATCCGTCCGACCGTCCGCGGTGTGGTAATGAACCCTGTCGATCACCCACACGGTGGTGGTGAGGGTCGTACCTCTGGTGGTCGTCATCCGGTTACTCCTTGGGGTGTTCCGACTAAGGGTTACAAGACTCGTAAGAATAAGCGTACCGACAAGCTGATCGTACGCCGTCGTTCTGCGAAATAAATAGAGAGGATTGAACTGTGCCACGTTCATTGAAAAAAGGTCCATTTATCGACCACCACTTGATGAAAAAGGTAGAGACCGCTCTTGAGGCTAACGACAAGCGTCCGATCAAGACATGGTCTCGCCGTTCTACGATCTTCCCGGATTTCGTAGGACTGACGATCGCCGTACATAACGGCAAACAACACGTGCCTGTTTTCGTAACTGAAGACATGGTTGGTCATAAACTCGGCGAATTCGCGTTGACCCGTACCTACAAGGGTCACATTGCGGATAAGAAAGCCAAACGTTAAGGGGTGAATAGATATGTCTGAAGTAGCCGCTGTATTACGTGGTGCTCGCTTGTCTGCACAGAAAGGTCGCCTGGTTGTTGACAGCATCCGCGGTAAAAATGTTGCCGAAGCACTGGATATCCTGAGCTTCAGCACCACTAAGGGTGCGGACCTGGTTAAGAAAGTGCTGGAGTCTGCCATCGCCAATGCTGAGCACAATAACGGTGCTGACGTCGATGAGCTGCGTGTTTCCACCGCATTCGTTGATGAAGGTATGACTATGAAGCGTATACGTCCACGTGCTAAAGGCCGTGCGGACCGTATCTTCAAACGTACCTGTCACATCACTGTGAAAGTTTCAGAATAAGGAGTTGGTCAGATGGGTCAAAAAGTTCATCCAACCGGTATCCGTTTAGGTATTACCAAAGACCATAACTCGGTCTGGTATGCCGGTAAGGATAAGTACGCCGACAACCTGCTGGCTGACATCGCTGTTCGTTCTCTGATCGAAAAGCGTCTTGAAAAAGCTTCAGTGAGCAAGGTCGTTATTGAGCGTCCAGCGCAAAACGCCAAAGTTACCATTCACACAGCCCGTCCAGGTATCGTGATTGGTAAGAAAGGTGAAGACGTAGAAGTTCTGCGTAAAGATGTCAGTGAATTGATGGGTATTCCGGTACACATCAACATTGAAGAAGTTCGTAAACCGGATCTGGATGCCAAACTGGTAGCACAGAGCGTTGCAAACCAGCTTGAGCGTCGTGTGATGTTCCGTCGTGCTATGAAGCGCGCGGTGCAGAACGCAATGCGTGGCGGTGCGCAAGGTATCAAGATCCAGGTGGGCGGTCGTTTAGGTGGTGCTGAAATCGCTCGTTCAGAGTGGTACCGCGAAGGTCGTGTTCCTCTGCACACTCTGCGTGCAGATATCGATTACGCGACTTACGAAGCACACACTACTTACGGTGTTATTGGCGTGAAAGTCTGGATCTTCAAAGGTGAGATTCTGGGCGGTATCGAAGAAGTTCGTGAGCGCGCTAAGAACCAGGGTAAGAAAAAAGGCCGTTCATAAGGGGATTGAGTAATGTTGTTACCAAAACGTACCAAGTTCCGTAAAGTCCAGACCGGCCGTAACCGTGGTCTTGCCATTCGTGGCTCCAAGGTTAGCTTTGGTGAGTACGCACTGAAAGCTACTGGCCGTGGTCGTATGACTTCACGTCAGATCGAGGCAGCGCGTCGTGCGATGACTCGTAAAATTAAACGTGGTGGTAAAATCTGGATCCGCGTTTTCCCGGACAAGCCGATCACTGCGAAGCCTCTTGAGGTTCGTCAGGGTAAAGGTAAGGGTAACGTTGAATACTGGGTTTGCCAGATCCAGCCAGGCAAAGTCCTGTATGAGATGGAAGGTGTGTCGGAAGAACTCGCACGTGAAGCCTTCGCTCTGGCTGCCGCCAAACTGCCATTTGAAACACAGTTTGTTAAACGGACGGTGCTGTGATGAAAGCAAGTGAACTGAAAGAAAAGTCAGTAGCTGAGCTGCAATCTCAGCTTGAAGAACTGTTGGGCGAGCAATTCAAATTGCGTATGAGCAAAGCGACTAACCAGCTGGGTCAAACCCACCTGCTGCGCGAAACTCGTCGTGATATTGCCCGTGTAAAAACCGTGTTGGCCAGTAAGGCAGGTGAATGACCATGACTGAGAACACAAAAACTGCCCGCACATTGAGCGGTCGCGTTGTCAGCAACAAGATGGACAAGTCCGTGACTGTGCTGGTTGAACGCTTCGTGAAGCACCCGATCTATAAAAAGTTCGTGAAGCGCTCCACGAAAGTAATGGCACACGATGCCAACAACGAGTGTCAGATTGGCGACACCGTTACTGTAAAAGAGTCGCGTCCTATGTCTAAAAACAAGACTTGGGCGCTGGTATCAATCGACGAGCGCGCCGCCAAGGTTTAATACCGGGCGCACGTAGTTAGGAGCGATAGGCATGATCCAGACACAATCCATGCTTGACGTTGCCGACAACAGCGGCGCGAAGCGTGTTCAGTGCATTAAAGTACTGGGCGGCTCTCATCGTCGTTATGCCGGCATCGGTGACCTGATCAAGGTATCCGTAAAGGAAGCAATTCCACGCGGTAAAGTTAAGAAAGGCCAGGTGATGAACGCAGTTGTTGTTCGTACCCGTAAAGGCGTACGTCGTCCGGATGGTTCAATCATCCGTTTCGACACCAACTCTGCGGTACTGCTGAATGCGTCGAACGCACCAGTTGGCACACGTATCTTCGGCCCTGTGACTCGTGAACTGCGTTCTGAGCAGTTCATGAAGATCATTTCCCTTGCGCCTGAAGTGCTTTAAGGAGCAGTGAAATGTTGAAAATTCGCAGAAATGACGAAGTAGTTGTTATCGCCGGTAAAGACAAAGGCAAGCGCGGCAAGGTACAGAAGGTACTGGCTGACGGTCGTCTGATTGTCTCTGGCATTAACATGGTGAAAAAACACCAGAAACCAAACCCGTACCTGCAGCAGCCAGGCGGCATCGTTGAAAAAGAAGCCAGCATTCAGGTTTCTAACGTTGCGATCTGGAACCCTAAGACTGAGAAAGCTGACCGTGTTGGCTTCAAAGTTGAAGGCGAGAGCAAGGTACGTATCTTCAAATCTACTGGCGATCAAGTTGACGCCTGATAGGACTGGATACTGCTATGTCACGTTTAAAAGACCTGTACAAGAATGAAGTAGTAGCCAAGCTGACTGAAGAGTTTGGTTACAAAAACCCAATGGAAGTGCCGCGCGTTTCTAAAATTACCCTGAACATGGGTGTTGGTGAAGCGCTGGGTGACAAGAAGCTGATGGACAGCGCAGTTGCTGATATGGAAGCAATTGCCGGTCAGAAAGCGATCGTTACCAAGGCACGTAAATCAGTCGCGGGCTTTAAAGTCCGTGAAGGCTGGCCGATTGGCTGTAAAGTAACCCTGCGTCGTGACCGTATGTGGGAATTCATGGATCGCTTGGTAGACATCTCTCTGCCACGTGTGCGCGACTTCCGTGGTATTAACCCTAAGTCATTCGACGGTCGTGGTAACTACAGCATGGGTGTGAAGGAACAGATCATCTTCCCGGAAATTGAATACGATAAAGTAGACAAGGTTCGCGGTATGGATGTCACCATCACCACTACGGCTAAAACAAACGATGAAGGCCGCGCTTTGCTGAAAGCGCTGCAGTTCCCGTTCCGCAACTGAGGAGTGAATCATGGCCAAAATTAGCATGAAGCAGCGTGAGCTGAAGCGTGAAAAACTGGTTGCCAAGTTCGCTGCCAAGCGCGAAGAACTGAAAGCCATCATCAAAAACCCAGCGTCTTCTGATGAAGATCGCTGGAACGCACAACAGGCTCTGCAGCAGCTGCCACGTGATTCGTCACCAAGCCGTCTGCAGCGTCGTTGTCAGATGACAGGCCGTCCGCACGGCGTTTACCGTAAGTTCAAGCTGTCACGTATTAAACTGCGTGAAGAAGGCATGAAAGGTAACGTGCCAGGTCTGAAAAAAGCTAGTTGGTAAGCAATTCCCAACTCGTGTAGAATGCGCGCCTGATTTCAGGTGCGCTTCTCTTTACTCTGCCAAATCCTTGTTCTGCAATGCAGCTTGGATCGGCGGAGTATTGTCGTCTCAGGATTTTTTCCGGATGGGCATGGGGAGAGGGGCGCTGTACAACCGAGGAATATACAAATGAGTATGCAAGATACGTTGGCGGATATGTTCACCCGCATTCGTAATGCCCAGCAAGCTGGTCACACGAATGTAAGCATGCCGTCATCAAAAATTAAGAAGTCTGTGGCTCAGGTTCTCGAATCTGAAGGCTACATCGCTGGCTTCTCTGTCGATAGTGAGGTTAAGCCTACTATGACTATCGACCTGAAATACTACGAAGGCAAGCCGGTTATTGAGCGCATTCAGCGTGTTAGCCGTCCTGGTCTGCGTCAGTACCGTGGTACTACCGAGCTGCCTAAAGTAGAGGCTGGTCTGGGCGTTGCCATCGTTTCAACTTCGAAAGGCGTAATGACTGACCGCGCTGCCCGTGCTGCGGGTGTTGGCGGCGAAGTCATCGCGACCGTATTCTAAGGAGTCTATCGATGTCTCGCGTAGCAAAAGCTCCTGTCGCAATTCCAGCTGGCGTTGAAGTCAAGCTGGCTGACGACAAGATCACAATTAAAGGTAAGCAAGGTCAGCTTGAACTCGACGTTCACGCTTCTGTGGCAATCAGCCAGGAAGAGAACGAACTGAAGTTCGCGCCTAAGTCTGCCGACAAACAGGCTAACGCCCTCGCCGGTACTTTCCGGTCACTGGTTAACAACATGGTTACCGGTGTCAGCGTTGGTTTTGAGAAGAAACTGATTCTTCAGGGTGTTGGTTACCGTGCGAAAGCATCTGGTAAGACTCTGAATCTGTCACTGGGTTTCTCTCACCCTGTTGATTATGCACTGCCTGAAGGTGTAACTGCCGAAACCCCAAGCCAGACTGAAGTCGTTATCAAAGGTATCGACAAACAGCAGGTTGGTCAGGTTGCTGCTGAGATCCGTGGCTATCGTCCACCAGAGCCTTATAAAGGTAAGGGTGTTCGTTATGCTGATGAAAATGTGCGTCGTAAAGAAGCCAAGAAAAAGTAAGGGCTAGGCCATGAATGAGAAGAAAAAAGCTCGTCTGCGCCGTGCCGCGAAAACACGGACTAACATCCGTGACAAAGGCGCGGTACGTCTGTGCGTACACCGCACACCAAGACACATCTACGCTCAGGTCATTGCTGCTAACGGCGCAACCGTACTGGCAACTGCTTCTACTGTAGAAGCTGATCTGCGTAGCGAAATCACTGGTAATGTTTCTGCAGCTACCAAAGTTGGTCAACTGATCGCAGAGCGCGCGAAAGCGGCTGGCGTGACCAAAGTAGCGTTCGATCGTTCCGGTTTCAAATACCATGGTCGTGTTAAAGCTCTGGCTGACGCGGCTCGTGAAAGCGGCCTGGAATTCTAAGGGGTAGATCATGGCGAATAACGAACGTAACAACGAACGTAACGAAAGCGAACTGCAGGAAAAGCTGGTTCAGGTGAACCGCGTAGCCAAAGTAGTTAAAGGTGGTCGTATCTTCGCATTCACAGCTCTGACTGTGGTAGGCGATGGCAACGGTCGCGTTGGCTTTGGACGTGGTAAATCCCGCGAAGTACCAACTGCAATCCAGAAAGCAATGGAACAGGCTAAGCGCAACATGATCGACGTCCAGCTGGACGGTTCGACTCTGCAGTACCCGGTTAAGGCCGTGCACTCAGGTTCGCGCATCTTCATGCAGCCTGCATCTGAAGGTACCGGTATTATTGCCGGTGGTGCGATGCGTGCCGTTCTGGAAATGGTTGGTGTTAAAAACGTACTGGCCAAGTGCTATGGCTCAACTAATCCGGTGAACGTAGTTCGCGCGACCTTTAATGGTCTGGCGCAGATGAAATCACCAGAGCAGGTTGCAGCGAAGCGTGGCAAGTCAGTTGAAGACATTCTGGGGTAATCTGACATGGCTAAGAAAACCGTAAAAGTTACCCAGACCCGCAGTACTATTGGCAAATTGCCAAAGCACCGCGAGACCATGAAAGGTCTGGGCCTGCGTCGTATTGGTCACACTGTTGAGCTGGAAGATACTCCTTCTGTGCGCGGCATGATCAATCAAGTTCAATACATGGTTAAGGTAGAAGGGGAGTAATATGCGTCTCAACGAATTGAGCCCGGCTCCTGGTTCTAAGCCTACTGCTAAGCGTGTTGGTCGTGGTATCGGTTCTGGTCTGGGTAAGACCGGCGGCCGTGGTCACAAAGGTCAGAAATCACGTTCTGGCGGTAAAGTAGCTCCAGGCTTCGAAGGCGGTCAGATGCCAATCCACCGTCGTCTGCCTAAGTTCGGCTTCACTTCACGTCAGGCACAGTACGTTGCTGAGATTCGTCTCAACGAACTGACTCTGGTTGAAGGTGAAACTGTCGATCTGGCAGCGCTGAAAGCTGCTGACGTAATTGGCGAGAAAATTAAACAGGCTCGCGTAATTCTGTCTGGCGAAATCAGCAAAGCTGTGACCGTTAAAGGTCTTAAAGTTACTAAAGGCGCTAAAGCTGCTATTGAAGCAGCGGGTGGTAAGGTCGAAGACTAATGGCTAAGCAAGGCTCACTCCCGGCAGGGATGCAGAACGGAATGGGCGAGCTTTGGGCTCGCATCCGTTTTGTGATTCTGGCAATTATTGTATATCGCATTGGTACCCATATTCCGGTACCAGGGATGAATCCAGAGGCACTCGAGAGATTGTTTGATCAGAACCAGGGCACGATCCTGGAGATGTTCAATATGTTCTCTGGTGGTGCTTTGGAGCGTATGAGTATTCTCGCGCTGGGTATCATGCCCTACATCTCTGCGTCGATTATCATGCAGTTGCTTACCGCGGTGAGCCCACAGCTTGAGCAGCTTAAGAAAGAAGGTGAGGCGGGGCGTCGTAAGATTACCCAATACACCCGTTACGGAACTGTACTCCTGGCAACTCTTCAGGCCTTCGGTGTATCCGCAGGTCTGGCGAGCCAGGGTGTAACCTTTTCAACCGGTCCAGATTTTTATATCGCAGCTATCCCGTCATTCGTGGCTGGTGCGGTATTCATGATGTGGCTGGGCGAGCAGGTAACTGAGCGCGGCATCGGTAACGGTATTTCTATTCTTATTTTTGCCGGTATTGTGGCCGGTCTGCCATCAGCATTGGCACAAGCGTTCGAATCTGCCCGTACGGGTGAGGTGAACATCGCTCTGTTGCTCGGTATTGCTGTGCTTGCAGTTGCGGTAATCGCGTTTGTCGTGTTCGTAGAACGTGGTCAGCGCCGGATTACTATAAACTATGCTAAGCGACAGCAGGGTCGTCAGGTGTTTGCTGCTCAAACCAGCCACCTGCCGCTTAAGCTGAATATGGCAGGCGTAATTCCAGCGATCTTTGCTTCATCACTGCTGCTGTTCCCGGCCTCTCTCGGTCAGTGGTTCGGTCAGGGTGAAGGTGTGATGGCTGAATATCTTCAGGACTTCAGCATGCTGCTGGCCCCTGATAAGCCGCTCTATCTGTTGCTGTTCTCTGCAGGCATCATCTTCTTCTGCTACTTCTACACCGCGTTGATGTTTAATCCGCGTGAAGTGGCTGAAAACCTGAAGAAGTCTGGTGCATTTATCCCGGGTATCCGCCCAGGTGTGCAGACTGCAAACTACATCGACACAGTACTGGGTCGCCTGACACTGTTCGGCTCTCTGTACATCACCGCTGTATGTCTGCTGCCTCAGCTGCTGGTTATTGGTGCCGACGTGCCGTTCTACTTCGGTGGCACCTCGCTGCTGATTGTGGTCGTCGTCGTGATGGATTTCATGGCTCAGGTTCAATCGCACCTGATGTCTCATCAGTATGAATCTCTGATGAAGAAGTCTAATTTACATCAATATGGTACTCGCCGATAAGGCGTGCACCGTATACAGGAGAACGTCATGAAAGTACGTGCATCTGTAAAGAAAATCTGCCGTGAATGCAAAATCATTCGCCGTAACGGCAGTGTGCGAGTGATCTGTACAGATCCTAAGCACAAACAGCGTCAGGGCTAATCCTCTGACGAGTCAGGTCAATCCTGACAAGGCCGGGTGGCTGAAATCAGGTCGCTTGCTTTTTAAGCAGGCGACCTGTAGTATTCGCCGCCCTTTCATTAAGTAAGTGTAACGGAGTTAGACATGGCCCGTATTGCCGGTGTCAACATTCCTGACAACAAGCATGCAGTTATTTCTCTGACCTATGTCTATGGCATTGGTAAGACGACTGCGAAGCAGATTTGTGCCTCTACTGGCATCGCTGAAGACACCAAAATTGGTGACCTGAGCGAAGATCAGCTCGATGTTGTTCGTAACGAAGTAGGTAAGTTCACAGTTGAAGGTGATCTGCGTCGCGAGACTCAGATGAACATCAAGCGTCTGATGGACATGGGTTGTTTCCGTGGTATCCGCCACCGTCGCAGTCTGCCACTTCGTGGTCAGCGTACTAAAACTAATGCACGTACCCGTAAGGGTCCGCGCAAGCCGATCCGTAAGTAATTTATTACCCGGATCTGCTCTTTTAGTGTAGCTGCATTCGACTTGTTGCAGTGTTGATATTAAAAGCAGGATTTAAAAATGGCTAAGCCACAAAGATCAACGAAGAAAAAAGTTAAAAAGACGGTCGTCGATGGCATCGCGCACATCCACGCCTCTTTTAACAATACTATCGTGACCATCACTGACCGCCAGGGTAACGCTCTCTCATGGGCAACCGCAGGTGGTTCAGGTTTCCGTGGTTCACGTAAGAGCACGCCGTTTGCCGCACAGGTTGCTGCAGAACGTGCAGGAGAAGCCGCTAAAGAGTACGGCCTGAAGAATCTGGATGTAGAGGTCAAAGGCCCTGGTCCAGGTCGTGAATCAGCTGTTCGTGCCCTGAATGCATGTGGATACAAGATCACTAACATCACTGATGTTACTCCGATCCCACATAACGGCTGTCGTCCACCTAAGAAACGTCGCGTATAAGGAGGCTCAATAATGGCACGTTATATTGGTCCTAAGTGTAAGCTCGCGCGTCGTGAAGGAACTGACCTGTTCCTGAAAAGTGGCGTCCGTGCTCTGGACACAAAATGTAAATTAGAAACCAAGCCTGGCGTTCATGGCGCTGGTCGTGGTCGTCTGTCTGACTACGGTCTGCAGCTTCGTGAGAAGCAGAAAGTCCGTCGTCTCTATGGCATCCTCGAGAAGCAGTTCCGTAGCTACTACAAAGAAGCTGCTCGTCGTAAAGGTGCAACCGGTGAAAACCTGCTGCAGCTGCTGGAATCACGTCTGGATAACGTTGTTTATCGTATGGGCTTTGGTTCTACCCGTGCTGAAGCACGTCAGCTGGTGTCTCACAAAGCAATCACTGTTAATGGTCAGTCCGTTAACATTCCTTCCTTCCAGGTTAAAGGCGGTGATGTGGTAGCTGTCCGTGAGAAGTCAAAGTCTCAGGATCGCATCAAGACTGCACTCGATCTGGCTGGTCAGCGTGCTGACTGCGGTTGGATTGATGTGAATGCCGGCAAGATGGAAGGAACTTTTAAAGCAGTTCCTGAGCGCGCTGATCTCCCAGCAGAGATCAACGAAAACCTCATCGTGGAACTTTACTCTAAGTAATAGAGGAACTTAAGGGGCAGCTATGCAGCGTGCAGTGAATGAATTTTTGACACCTCGTAACATCCAGGTGGACGAAGTATCCGGTACCCATGCCAAGGTAACACTTGAGCCGCTGGAGCGTGGTTTTGGTCATACTCTGGGTAACGCGTTACGTCGTATCCTGCTGTCGTCTATGCCAGGCGCAGCAATCACCGAATGTGAAATCGAAGGTGTACTCCATGAGTACAGCGCTATCGACGGCGTTCAGGAAGATGTAATTGAAATCCTGCTGAACCTCAAAGGTGTAGCGGTCAAATTACATGAACGTGACGAGGCGAACCTGACTCTGACCAAAGTTGGTCCGGGTACAGTGACAGCTGCTGATATTCAACTGGATCATGGTGTTGAAATTGCCAACCCAGATCACGTCATTGCCCACCTGGGTGAAGGCGCTGAACTGAAAATGACCCTTCGGATCGATTCAGGTCGTGGTTACGAGACTGTTGAAGCTCGCAATCAGAACGATGAAGAGACCAAGGCGATTGGCAAACTGCAGCTCGATGCAACTTACAGCCCGGTTAAACGTGTTTCTTACAGCGTCGAAAGCGCTCGTGTAGAACAGCGTACTGACCTGGATAAGCTGATCATCGATCTGGAGTCTGATGGCACTATCGATCCGGAAGAAGCAATCCGTCGTTCCGCGACCATCCTGCAGCAGCAGTTGGCTATCTTCGTTAACCTCGAGAACGACGAAGTCGTTGAACAGGTTCGTGAAGAAGAAGAGATCGATCCGATTCTCCTGCGTCCAGTGGACGATCTGGAGCTGACCGTTCGCTCTGCTAACTGTCTGAAGGCTGAAAACATCTACTACATTGGTGATCTGATCCAGCGCACAGAAGTTGAGCTGCTGAAGACACCTAACTTGGGTAAGAAGTCTTTGACCGAAATCAAAGACGTTCTCGCATCACGCGGACTGTCGTTGGGTATGCACCTTGAGAACTGGCCACCTGCCAGTCTCCGCAACGACGACAAAGTTCTTGCGTAAGTAGTGAAGGAATAAAACCATGCGTCATCGTAAAAGTGGTCGCCACTTCAATCGCACAAGCTCACACCGTCAGGCTATGTTTAAAAACATGGCTGTGAGCCTGTTCGAGCATGAAATCATCAAGACTACTGTGCCTAAGGCGAAGGAGCTGCGTCGTGTAGCTGAGCCACTGATCACCCTTGCTAAGGTTGATTCAGTTGCTAACCGTCGTCTGGCCTTTGCTCGCACTCGCAGCAAAGAAGCAGTAGGTAAACTGTTTACTGATCTTGGTCCTCGTTACCAGAACCGCCCTGGCGGCTACATTCGTATTATGAAATGTGGCTTCCGTGCCGGTGACAACGCGCCTATGGCGTTCGTTGAACTGGTTGACCGTCCTGTTGTTGAAGCAGAAGACGTAGTCACAGAAGACTAAGCTGATGTACTTCAGTTTAAAGAAACCCGCCTAGTGCGGGTTTTTTTGTAGGCGAATACCCTATCAAAACAAAAGCATAATACGAATGATTCGCCTTTACGATAAGGTCTCCAATCGTTAGAATCACTGCCGTTCTTATGGTGCAGACTGATTGCGCCTGAGTTTTAACTTCTCACTGAAGGCAGTAAATATGTTTAGTATTCGCACTCCACTTGCGGCCGCGATCCTGGCCACCACACTCTCTCAGCTCGTGTACGCCGAGGAAAGTTCTTCGGATCAGTCGGTAGAACTTGATGCTGTTTCAATTACTGCGGCTCGGGACGATCGGGTTTCTAAGGGCGCAATCGGCCTGCCACTCTCTCTCAAAGAGACACCTCAGTCGATTACGATTCTCGATGACGAAGCAATGGATCTTTACGACGCGTCTGGAACCAATGATGCGTTAAAAATGATGAACGGTATTGATGTTCAGGAATATGAAACAAATCGTACCTCATATAATGCACGAGGCTTTGAGATTCAGCTGACGCAGGTAGACGGTCTGGGTACCGGTAACGATTACGGTACCGTTCTGGGACAGCAGGACACTTTCTTGTTTGAACGTATTGAGTTGGTCAGGGGTGCGAATGGACTGTTAACCGGTGTTGGTAATTCATCCGGTACGATTAACTATGTGCGTAAGCGTCCGACTAATGAGGACGAAGCGGAAATTCTGTTTACGCTAGGTTCTTATAATCAGGTGCGTCTGGGCGTAGACGGTAACAAGGTGCTTACGAGTGATGGTCGCTGGGCTGGCCGTGTTGTCGCGGTTCAGGAAAACAAGAACTCCCACATTCGGGATCTTGAAACCCGTCGTACTTCTCTCTACTGGGTAGTTGATGGCCAGGTTGGTAGTAACGGCATTCTGACCTTCGGTTCAAGTTTCCAGAACAGCGAGCAGGATTCACCGATGTGGGGATCTCTTACGCTTAATTACGCTAATGGCGGTTATGCTGACTTTGATGTTTCGTCTTCGCCTTCTGCTGACTGGACCTACTGGAATTCGAAAAGCCGGAACATGTTCGTTGAGTACCTTCATGACCTCGGATCTGGTTGGGAAGCCAAAGCCAGCGTTCATGCAAACAGCTACGATGGTCAGAGTCGCCTTCTGTACGCTTACACCCTCGGCGGCGGCTTGAATGACGACAACACAGGGTTGGTGGGTTGGCCTTACGCTGGCTATACAGAAAAGTCGTCTCTCGTATTTGATGTGAACCTCTCTGGTGAGTTTGAAGCCTTCGGTAATTATCACAGTGTTCTCGTGGGTGTCAGCCAGATTGAAGATGAAAATACGACGTACAACCGTCCCGTACTGTCTGGCGGTTTTCTTCCATATCCAGCGTTTGACGACTATGACGGCGATGATTACCCAGAGCCGGAATTCGGCTTAAAAGAGAAACGCGGAGACGGTGAAAAATCACTGAGTCGTTTTTATGCTTCATCACGATTCGGTCTTTCCGATACGCTTAATCTAATCGCGGGTGTTAACGTTATTAAACTGAAGCGAGAGGGCAGCTCTATCTATGGTTCTACCACAGAGAGCACTTATTACCCGGACCTTGAAGAAGCCAGCCCTTATGCAGGACTGACGTGGGATGTCAGTGACGACCTTACCACTTATGTTTCTTATTCTGATATTTATCAGAATCAGGATAACGGCGACATCAACGGTGACTATCTTGATCCAATGAAGGGTGTGAACTATGAGGCTGGAGCAAAAGCCGAGTTCTTCAATGATCGTGTTCTCGCAACCTTTGCGGTATTCAAGGCAGAGCAGCAAGGGGTCGCGATTGTTGGTGGCCAACGTGAGGATACGACAACCTACTACGTACCAGCCGACGTAAATTCGAAAGGCTTTGAAGCAGAGATCGCCGGTGAGGTAACAGAGGAGTCTAATCTGGCCGTTGGTGTTACTCGTCTTCGTGTTACTGATGATAGTGGCGATAACACGTCTACCTGGATTCCTCGCACTGTATGGAAGGCGCGTTACGATTCGGTATTGCCGTTTGCACCGGCGGTACGTCTGGGCGCGAAGGCTACCTGGAAGTCTGATGCCTACAAAGAAAATGAAAACAAGCAGGACGCTTACATGGTGGTGGATACATTCGCAGCTTATACGTTCAATGATCAGGCGAAGCTGAAACTTAACGTAGATAATATTCTGAATGAGAAGTACGTGACGGGTATTCAGTCAGGTGCTATCTATGGTGCCCCGCGTAATGCGAACCTGACCTTCAATTACTCGTTCTGATTCAGTCGATGTAACAATAAAGAATGCTGTACTGGGCTAGCCTCAGTACAGCATTTTTTATGCAGGTTTACTGGCGCAAAAACTCGCCGATTCTATACACAGCTTTCTTTGACGGCTTCAGGAAGGCGGCGTGGAACTGGAATACATGCCACATACCTTCAGAAACCTGAAGTGTGACGTCGACCCCCGCCTCCTTCATTGCGCTCTCAGCACGGGTTGAGTCGGACAGCAGAATTTCATCAGATCCTACCTGAATCAGCGTACGCGGATATCCGCTCATGTCCCCAAACAGGGGAGATAACCCCGGTTCGTCTTTTGCTGTACTGGCGGCATACATTTCAGCTGATGAAGTCAGCCATAAAGGGTGCAGCATAGGATCGATTTTCCTGTTGCTGTCGATGGTCGGCCCGCTACAGGTCAGGTCGCACCAGGGGGACATCAGCACCATAGCATTGGGCTGGGCATAGTCAGTTTTGCTGATTGCTTCGGCTAATGCCATCGCCAGGCCACCGCCAGCGGAGTCACCCATGATGACGATATCCTGATGACGCGACAGGAGATCTGTATAGGCTGCTAAGGCATCATCAAGCGCTGCGGGGTAGGGAGCCTCAGGGGCAAGCCTGTAATCAAGAATAAAGGCCTCACGCTCAGTGCTACGCGCGATACGGGCAACCATTTCCCTGTGGCTGTCTGGTGAGCCAGTGCAATAAGCTCCCCCGTGCAAATACAGGATGGCACCGTGGCAGGGCGTTGGTGTCAGACGGCGTGTTGGGATACCGGCAAGCTCGGTATGGGATTCTTTTATTCCCCCTGGCATCGGCGTAAAGCGCAGCAGGTCGAGCCGTTTACGCTGAGTGGTGACCGGAACCCTGGGGTTCAGCTGCGATTTGACGGTCAGAGTGACCAGCCGACGCATAACAGACTGCATGATCGACATGTTATGTACCTCAAAAAAAGAGCGGGCAACCCTGAAACAGGGGCCCGCTTAAATTGGGTGCCGCTATGAAGTGGCGATCATGAACATGGCAGATGCCAATGACTTTTACTCTACGCCTGGCCTCGGTAAACAGGGGCAAGGCGCGGTAAAGAAGGGTCAGGCATTCATCATGAAATGTCGTCACTCCACAAGAAGCAGACTTAATCCCGGCCAGTAAGTAATGATCAGAACGGTTGCCAGCAGAATAAAGAAGAACGGCAAGGTCGCTCGATATAACGTCATTACTGGTTTATTAAAACGGAAACTCGCAATAAACAGGTTCATCCCGACCGGAGGAGTAAAGTATCCAAGCTGCATATTTGCCAGGAACAGTATGCCCAGGTGAATCGGGTGGATTCCGTACTGTACCGCAATTGGCAGAATAATCGGAATCATGATCACGATGGCAGAAAAAATATCCAGCATCATGCCGAGAATCAGCAGGAAGATGGTCAGCAACAACAGGAAAGTGAAACCGTCTGTGACGTGTGCCTGAATCGTATCAAAGACTTTTTCAGGGACGCCTGCATCAATCATGTAGTTGGTTGATGCCAGTGATACTGCCAGGATCAGGAGGATAGCACCAACCAGCTTCATTGAGTCTCGCATCACTACAGGTAGCTGAGTAAAGGTAATTTCCCGGCGGATAATCACGGTAACTATCAGTACATAGAAGGCAGTGATGGCTGCTGCTTCAGAAACGGCGAAGAAGCCGCCGTAGATGCCACCCAGAACGACAAACGGCAGGGGAATTTCCCATGCGCTGTCTTTGATAGCTGCCCAGGCTTCAGCGCGATCGAAGGTGTGATTCGACTTTGGCAGGTGACGCGATTGCCATGCGCTGTACATCGACAGTGCGGTGAGCATCAATAAGCCCGGCAGAATACCAGCAAGGAAGAGGTCATCGATGCTGACAGGCGTCTCCAGCGACATCTGTTGGGCAATCACACCGTACAGAATCAATGGCAGTGACGGCGCAAACAGCAGACCGAGAGAGCCTGACGTAGTTACCAGGCCGAGGTTGAAGTTCTCCCGATAACCGGCTTTCTTGAGCGCTGGAACGAGTAATGCACCCAGAGCGACGATGGTAACGCCCGATGCGCCGGTAAACGCCGTAAAGAGCGCACAGGCTGCCAGAGCGACAATGGCCAGCCCGCCGGGCATCCAGCCAAGAAAGGCATCTGTAATGCGCACCAGTCGTTGAGGCGCCTTGCTTTCACCCATCAGGTAACCAGCAAAGGTAAATAGCGGAATAGCAATCAGAACCGGCATTTCGGCAACCCGGTAAATCTCAACCGCCATCACCTGGAGATCGACCTCGGTCTGAAAGAACCCCCACATGGCTGATGCGGCAATCACAGCAAACAGAGGGGCACCCGCCAGTGCAAGTAACAGCAGGAGTGCCGTAACGAGAATACTCATGCAGTCAGTTCCTTACCGGTCGCAGCGGCGATGCCCTGAATGAAAAAACGCAGGCCCATTAAACCAAATGTAAACGGAATGATGAGTTGCAGCGGCCAGGCTGGGATATCGGCGAAGGCAATATCCTGAAATTCAAAAGCAAGTTGTACATACTGTCCTGAGTACCAGCCAACCAGGCCGCAGACGATAGCGGCGAACAACAGAGTGACGGTTGAAGCGATACGGTTCAGTGTCGGGCCGCCCAGCTTAGATATCAGGTCGATGCTGATATGTTCACGCGAGCGGGTGGCGAGTAACGCACCAAGCAGGCCAATCCAGAGCACCATGACGCGCAACAGGGGCGGAATCCATGAGACACCACCGCCAAAAATTGAGCGGGCCAGAATGTCGTAGCCCGCGAGAATAATCATCGCGAGCAGAAGCAAGACCAGCACGCTGTCTTCAAGACGGTGCAGCCACTGAACCAGTCGTTTCATTAAGGCTCCTGACGCATCTCTTCAAGACGTTGCTGTAAACGCTTAAAGACTTCAACAGGATAAATCTCTTTGCTTGCCAGTTCGTCGACAACGCCAGTCGCCAGTTCTTCCCAGGCTTGCTTGTCTTCTTCTGACAGTTCAACAAACTCGATACCATTCTGAGCCAGTGCATCGCGGGCGCCGGCTTCGTCTTTTTCGTTCTGAGCATCCATGGAGGCAAAGGCTTCGGCCATAATGCGTTTAACGACTGCTTGATCTTCGGTGCTGATTTTACGGAATGCTTTCTGATCAACGATGATGGTGCCGGTCAGGAACAGCAGCGGGAAGTCGGTCACGTAGTTCACTTTGGTGTGCCACTGCAGGGCGATGGCTGAGGAGGCATTTACTACGATGGTATCGATCAGGCCTGTTTGCAGGCTGGTATAAACATCAGAGAGAGGCAAGGAAATCGGTTCAACACCACCGTTCTCGAACGTAGTTTCACCGATCAGATCGCCTTCAGGTACCCATACTTTCTGTTTGCGGGCATCGTCAGACGTACGGATAGGTTCATCAGACATCATGTAAGCAAAGCCCGCTTCAGAAATCCCCAGAACAACGTAACCTTTTTTCGCCAGCTCGCTGACAATGTAGGGATCAAACTCTTCGCGGATAGCACGTACTTCTTCCAGTGTACGGAAAGTAAAGGGCAGGTTATAAAGCTGAGAGGCCGGTGAAATATTAATCAGTGAGCCGGTCGCAACGGCGCCGCCCTGAAGCTGGCCAATGCGCATTTTACGCAGAACACTTTTATCGCTGCCCTGAACGCCACCCGGGAAGTACTTAATTTTTACCCGGCCTTCAGTTTCCGTTTTGATGTCAGCAGCGGCCTGACGCATTACTTTCATCCAGCTGGTGCCGTCGGGCGCCAGCGTGGCTATTTTCAGTGTGGCGGCGTGTGCAGCTGGGGCAAGCAAGCTGCCCAGCAGCAGGAGGAATGCAAAAATTCTCATAGTCATCTCACTCAAAGTAATCGGCGGATTCTGCTAGTAAACGGTCAGCCTGACGCTGGGCCAGACGGTTAATAAGTGTCAGCCCTTCGGCATAAGGGTCTGCGTCAATGACCTGCTGAAGCAGATCATCGTGAAGTTCCTGCTCGAACATAAGGCGGGCATACTGTTTGGCATAAAGTACTTTCGCCATCAGGTGCTTACCGTCGCTCAGGGCGATGGCTTTCTCGAAATGCGCTTTACCGATCTCCGGCTTACCGCCAACCGACGGAGGTAATTGAGTCGTCAGTACGCCCAGGTATACCTGAACCGTGGCGTTGTCATAGCCCTCATCGTAGCTTTCAACCCACTCCATCAGATTCTTTACTTTGCTCACCTGGGCAATCGCGTTCCAGTCGCTGTTATTAGCCTGTATCCAGCCTGCCCAGGCGGCGCCGTAGGCGTAGAAAATATCGACATCGTCTTCGTCGTAATTCAGAGCCAGGCCTTTTTTCAGTTCGTCGGCTGGGCCATCAACGAGATCACAGGCATCGCTGTCGTACTCACACAATGCGCGCCTGGCGTATTCCAGCGCCTTGTCTGCCATCGATTGTGCCTGAACTTCGTCCTGAGCGAAGACGCCAGCGTAAGCACCGTAGAGTTGCGCGCCGGCCAGCAGGAATCGTTCGTTTTCAGGGTAAGTAAGGATCAGTGCATCCAGCATCAGCAGGTACGCTGGGGCGCCGTCTGCAACGACTTCCGGGTCGTCCTGATTAAGCATCGCACGAGACAGATTGTCAGGCAGCTGGGTCACAGAGCATGCACCCAGCAGAAGAGAAAGTGCGAGAACGGTAATTGATTTCATGGTGCCGTCGCCAAAAAAGTGTGTGGCGATTGTACACTGGCCAGTGGGTGGTTTCACCCGCTGGCGTTCAGACTTCGGCCATGTAGCGAAGCGGCGTTGCCTGTTGCACTGAACGCAAACCGAAATCGATTCCAATGCCGCGCAGAATTTCCCAGACGACGTCATTCTCACTGTGCTCGGCGATGGTCTTTTTCGCCATAAACTGGGCGATTTCCTGAATCGATTTGATCAGGGCATAGTCGGCGGAGCTTGAGTGCAGGCCGTCGATGAAGTTTCGGTCAATTTTCACAAAGTCGACCGGAAGTGCTTTCAGGAAATTGTATGACGACTGTCCCGTACCGAAGTCAGAGAGTACGAACTTACAACCGAGCTTCCGGACCTCGTGCATAAAGTCAGCAGCATCGGTCAGGTCGTGAATAGTGGCGGTTTCATTAAGCTCGAAACACAGTTTCTCAACAGGAACATCATGTTCGCGAGACTGCTCGGTCAGGAACTCGAGTAAGTTGTCATCGCTGAATGCGCGTCCGGATAAGCGGATGATGAAGCGTTCAATGGTTCTGGCTGTCTCTGCATTATCGTTAATCCAGGCAAGCACCTGATCGATGACCCAACGATCAATGTCGTACATGCGGTTGTAATTCTGAGCAGCTTGCAGAAATTCCTGTGGTGGTACGTCGAGCCCGTCATCTCCATCGACTGCAATTGTCACTTCATATTGAAGGATACCTTTAAACCGCGCCTGAATAGGGTCAACAGGTACGCAGAGTATATGCAGCGCATCGGCTTCCAGCGCTTTGCTCAGACGGTTGCCCCAGCTCATAAAGAGCTCGTGGCGCTCTCGTGATGCATCGTCGTACTGGTAACGGACAATCCTGCTGGAGCCTTTTTCTTTTGCCAGCTGGCTTGCGATTTCTGCGCGTTCGAGTAAGTCGGCGGCATCGGCGATGTCCGCGGATAAGGTCGCGAGCCCGATACTCACTGTCATATGGAGTGCATCATCGGTACCATCAATTTTCACCTTCTCGACCTGAGCAGATACCAGGCGAGCGCTTGCCTCTGCCTGCTCGAGATCATGCTTTTCCAGTAACACTGCAAACTCATTACTGCCAACGCGTGAGCAGAGCGCTTCCGGATAGGCTTCCTGTAGAATCGTCGCCAATGTCTGCAAGCAGGTATCGCCCAGTTCTACGCCATAGTTCTTATTGATCAGCTTGAACTGATCAATGTTAATCATTGCCAGCGTATGCCCAGACGCACTTTTCTGTGCATCGGCAACGGAGTTGGCCAGCAAGCTGAGGAAGTGCTGTCGGTTAATCAGACCTGTCAGTGGGTCGGTGTTCGCCTGTGCAGAGAGGTCGGAATAAATCTGTTGCACCAGTTTATCGATACTCTGATCGACCGGCGTTTCTTCCTGCTCATAAATCCGCTTGATTGTGCCGTCTTCCATGGCGCGGGCAAGCTCGTTAAACCGATAGTCGTGTACGCGCATCCCGGTATGGTTTACGCATGCATAGCGGGTCTGATCTGCGGCGATCCAGGCAACAGAGACAGACTGACCCGATGAAGTGAGAAGGAGGAGATCACCTACCTGCAGAGTCAGCACGCGACGGGCCCCTTTGCCGGTCACGGTTTCTTCTTCTTCCGGTTCATTGTATTCTGGCAGGTCGATGCCCTGTCCGAGATCGCCTTCTTCCAGGTGCAGTCGCGCGGCTTCCATGATTTCTTTGTACCACTGCTCATGCTGAGGAAGCGGACCGTTCAGCTGGTCGAGTTCAGAGCGTGCGAGATTGAGCAGGGGCGTGAATTTTTCCATCAGGTCTGAGCGGCCAGCATTTTTCTGACCGAACAGAATGATGACCTGACGATAGAGTTTTACGGCACCTTTAAAACGCGCACTGTCGGGGCCTTCTCTGAGCAGTAACAGGCATAGCATTTGTTGCCAGCCTTCCTGCAACCAACGGATTACGCATTCAGGCAGAGTTCGCCCTGAAGTGTCGTGGCCAATTAATGCATTGACGCGTTTGTGCGCCATATAGAGCCGATATTCACCCTCGGCAGCCTCGGCAACCCGGTCGGTGTTCTGGCGTACCTTGCGCTCGGCCGTGCCTACCAACACCTGAAGATTCTCGACCAGCTCTTCCATCTGGCGTGGCTCGCCGCCCGGATTCTCCAGAATCGGCGTGATCATTTCTTCGAGGGCCGCTTTGACACGTTTCTGGCCAGAGCTGGTTATTTTCCCGAGTCGCCCAAGGAGGTTAAAAATCAACCGGCCGGGGTGCTGCGGGTTAAACAGCAGCGATGGGTCTTCCAACATCAGGCGCAGCAACGGCCAACCAAGTTGTTCGACGCTTGGCTTAACGAACTCCGCCATACTTGGGTTATTGAGCAGGTTGCGTGTTACCTGTTCAACGGTATCGATGGCATGACGCGTATCTTCCGGGAGGCTTTTGTCCTGTTCGGCGAGTTGCTGTTCCAGTTGCTCAAGAATGTTCTGGTCACTCAGCGGCGTACTGGTATCGAGTGAGTCCACAACTTCGGAAACAGCTTCCGGTTTGGCGGCGGGAAGGCTGTTCGTCTGACCGTTAGCTTCCGCTTCTTTTTTCAGTCTCAGTGTCAGCAGCTGCTGGATGTTGGCGTAGGCCTGTTGCGCTTCACCCTGGTGGCGCTCGAAGTCGAACATAGAGTCGCCCCGGCGACCGGGATCAGAGCGACGGTTGTGCTGAACATCACCTTCCTGCGCAGCGGCTGTTGTCGATGCTGCATTATTCTCTGCCGCGCTCGCTACCGACTCCTCAATAACGACCGTTTTTGCTTTGCGGTAGCGGAAGGTAATAGGGATATTAATCTGACGGATACAGGCCTGATAGGTAGCCTTTAACAGACCAACAGTGGCTTTCTCAAAACTTTCAAACGCGAGTTCGCGTGCTTCGTGAGGTAATTCCAGTACATCGATGCAGTCGCGGAAGCCTTCTGTAACGGTGTTCGGACCAATCGGATTAAAGCAGTCTGATACATTCGCGGATGACAAAGTATCCAGAAGTTGTCTGAGTTCAAAGCTCTCCTGACTCAGGAATGACTGCAAGTGTGAGGCCGTTACTTTCGCCATCAGCCAGTCTTCGAAATCACTCTGCCGCACCAGTGACAAGGCGACCGCGCCCTCGTACTCGTCGCTTTCGTCAGTCAGCTTTGGTTCGCCTGCCAGCCAGCGCTGCAATTGATGCTCAAGAATCTGGCTGAAACGCTCATAAAACTCTTCGGCCTTCGAGCGGATCTTTGACTCCAGTTTCATCCACAACTGTTGCTCCGCCGTGTTGCGGGCAAAGTCTGCTTTGCCGTACGTCGCCTCAATGAACTCAGGCAGCCATTGGCGCGGTAAGCGTTCAATGAGGATGTTGGCTTCGTGGCCAAAAATATCGCGATAGCGGTTTCGCTGTTCGCTGGGCAACCCCTCGCCTGCACGGGTCTGATTGTATTCCTGCATATCAAGGAACAACTGGCCACCCGCTTGGTGAACGCGCACACCCAGAGCGCCGGGCTCCTGATGAACCAGATCGACTTCGGCTTTGACGGGGGTGCTCAGTTGCAACTCCAGCAGCATGGGTTCATGCTGCTCGGGTATAGGCTGGTGGGGCCAGTGGATACGCATGCCAGCGTGAGAGTAGTCCTGTATCAGGCACTCATAGCCACTTCCGTCGTTCAGAACCAGCCGTGCATTTACCTGGCTTGAAAAACGCGGATGCTTCCTTAATTCACTGGTCATACTGTTCCCTGATCTTTTAAATCCAGCTGTGCAACTGCTTCACAGTCTAGCGAGATATGGCCTGAAAGGTAATAGGTTGATTCTCTGTTGGCCCGCGACCTGGATCAATATCCGTTTCGGCCGCTCTGGCAGAATGATTGGCCGGGAATCATATATTCCAGTTGGGCTATATTCCATCTGCGGCATTATGACGCAGGCGGTCCAATGGTTCAGATGAAATAATACGGGCTCTAAATGCCCGGCTTACGGAGGCTGTGTGAAGCAACGTCGCCCGATATTCTCCATTCCACTGGTCAGGGAGCTGACAGCCGTTCTGATCATTAAGCTGGTATTGGTATTTCTTATTGCTCATTTCTTTTTTTCTGACCCTGTCATTGTCGGTGACGAAGGACAAGGCCTGCGGGAGCACTTTGGCCTGGATAAACCATCGGTATCTGACACTCAAGGAGATCCATCATGATCAGTGAAAGCGTGGTCGACCTATCGCGGTTACAGTTTGCGATTACGGCCTTTTACCATTTCCTCTTCGTCCCACTCACTCTCGGGCTGTCTTTTATCCTGGCCATTATGGAGTCTGCTTACGTTATGACGGGTAAGCAGGTTTACCAGGATATGGTGAAGTTCTGGGGTAAGTTGTTCGGTATTAACTTCGCTCTGGGCGTGACCACCGGCCTCACCATGGAGTTTCAGTTCGGTACCAACTGGGCTTACTACTCACATTACGTGGGTGACATTTTCGGAGCGCCGCTGGCCATTGAAGGCTTGATGGCATTCTTTCTTGAGTCGACATTTATTGGTCTGTTCTTTTTTGGCTGGGATCGTCTGACGAAAGTGCAGCATCTGATAGTGACCTGGCTCGTTGCGATCGGTTCGAATATGTCTGCACTCTGGATTCTGATTGCCAATGGTTGGATGCAGAACCCTGTTGGCGCCGAATTCAACTTCGATACCATGCGTATGGAGATGATGAGCTTTTCCGAGGTGATTTTTAATCCGGTCGCTCAGGTGAAGTTTGTACACACAGTGTCTGCCGGATACGTGACGGGCGCCATGTTTGTGTTGGCAATCTCGGCGTACTACATGCTGAAAAAACGTGATCTGCCTTTTGCCCGTCGCTCATTTGCGATTGCTTCAAGTTTCGGTCTGGCGTCCATTCTTTCTGTCATCGTACTGGGTGACGAATCAGGTTATGAGATCGGCGAAGTTCAGAAAGTGAAGCTGGCGGCCATTGAGGCGGAATGGGAAACCCACGAACCCCCGGCGGCATTTACCCTGTTTGGAATTCCCGATCAGGAAAATATGGAAACCGACTACGCGATTAAAATTCCGTACGCACTTGGGCTGATTGCTACCCGCTCCGTCACCGAGGAAGTAAAAGGCATTAAAGATCTCATCGCTGAACACGAAGTGCGTATTCGTAACGGTATGGTGGCGTATGATCTGCTAACCCAGATTAAAGCAGGCGACCGTTCAGAGGCTACGATTGCTGAGTTCCGGTCCCGGGTGGATGATCTGGGGTACGGGCTGCTCCTGAAAAAATACGTAGAAAATCCGGTCAATGCGACGGAAGAGCAGATCAAACTGGCGGCTCAGAATTCGATTCCAAGGGTGGCGCCAATGTTCTGGACCTTCCGGATTATGGTCGGCCTGGGCTTTATTATGCTGGTGCTGATCGGCCTTTCGTTCTACTACAGCGCGAAGGGGACGGCTGAGCGACAGAAGTACCTCCTGCGCGCATTAATTATTGCTCTGCCTGCGCCCTGGATTGCCTGTGAAATGGGATGGTTTGTGGCCGAGTTCGGTCGTCAGCCGTGGTCGATTGGTGGCATTTTGCCGACGCATCTCTCTGTATCGACCCGTTCGGTTGAAGACATCTATATGAGTCTTGCTGGCTTTATCGGTTTTTATACGCTGCTTCTGGTCGCAGAAATGTATCTGATGATCCGGTTTGCGCGTCTGGGCCCATCCAGCCTGCATACAGGGCGTTATCACTGGGAGCAGGACAGCAACACTGATTCTGTTTCGACCTCATCGGCTCAGGCGTAAGGAGATCACCATGGAATACGAACTGCTTAAAATTATCTGGTGGGTACTTATTGGTGTTCTGCTGATTGGTTTTGCTGTGACGGATGGTTTTGATATGGGCGTTGGCGCTCTGTTGAAAGTCATTGGTAAAACCGACAGCGAGCGCCGGGTAATGATGAACACGGTTGGCCCGCACTGGGATGGTAATCAGGTCTGGTTTATCACAGCAGGCGGCGCAATTTTTGCCGCGTGGCCTGTGGTTTACGCGGTCGCGTTTTCAGGTTTTTACTGGGCATTGTTGCTGGTTTTATTTGCCATGTTTTTCCGCCCCGTCGGATTTGAATATCGTTCGAAAGTACAGGACCCGCGCTGGCGCAATGCCTGGGACTGGGGGCTTACTGTCGGGGGCGCAGTACCGGCATTAGTGTTTGGTGTTGCCTTCGGTAACTTGTTGTTGGGCGTTCCTTTTACGTTAGATGAATTTATGCGGTCGACCTACACCGGTTCGTTCTGGGCGCTGCTCAATCCATTTGCGTTGTTGTGCGGTGTGGTCAGTCTGCTGATGCTGGCGATGCATGGCGGGACGTACCTGCAAATGCGCACAGCTGGGCCGGTACACGAACGTGCCCGCCGCATTTCAGTTCTGTTGGCCGTGGTGGTTGCTGTGGCCTTTGCTATTGGAGGGTTCTGGGTCAGCCAACTGGATGGGTACGTGATTAAAGCGGCGTCGAATCTCGGAGGCGTGACCACACCGTTGCAAAAAAGCGTTGAGCTTCAGGCCGCTGGCTGGCTGGATAATTATGGTCGATACCCGTGGATGCTGGTTGCACCCGTGGTGGCGTTCATCGGTCTGGCGCTTACCGCGTTGCTGAGCATGGCGAATCGCGGTGCACTGGCGTTTATCAGTAGCTCGTTTGCGGTTACCGGGATCATCTGCACGGCCGGCTTCAGTCTGTTTCCATTCCTGATGCCCTCAAGCACAGACCCATCCCATTCACTGACAATGTGGGACGTGACCTCCAGTCAGCTGACTCTGCACATTATGTTTTGGGTAGCGATGATCTTCGTGCCGATTATTCTCAGCTACACCGCCTGGGGCTATTACAAAATGTGGGGTCGCCTGACCACTGACTTTATTGAAGATAACCAATATTCAACCTACTGAGGAGCCTTGAAAATGTGGTATTTCGCATGGATTCTGGGCGTACTGCTCGCCTGTTCATTCGGCCTGATTAATGCCCTGTGGCTGGAAGTTAACGAAAACCTGGATCGCGAGCCTGATCCAGATGATGCGCCATGACGGCTCCGGTCGACTATCGTCGCTATGGCCCGCTGTATGCGGGCTGGGCGAGAGCTCTGTCGTTTCTGTTGGCGGTCGGACTGTCGGTTGCGTTACTGGCTATGCCTCAGCTAGTGGCAACCGATACGCGTGAGCTGGAGCATGGGCCTCTTTCACTCGGCCTTCTGGGGATCAGTGCAGGCTTTATTCATGGTGTGGGCTACGTACCTTTGATGGCTGTCTGGCGCTGGCTTTTCAGTCCTTATGTGGCATGGCCTCTGATGCTTTGGTGTGCCTGGTGGTGGTCTGAGGTCATCTGGGCCTGGTGATTCCGGCAAATGGTGATTCAACAGGAGAGGCTTGTTTTTGAGTATTCCTGTGTGGTTATATTGAAGAAGACAAAGCTCGTTAACTGGAGTGGTATTTATGAGTGTAATGACCCGCGATGATCTGCTTGCAGAAGCACGTGCATACGTAAACCCCGTCGAAGCCGATGCTGCACAGGCGATGTTAGACGCTGGCACTAAAGTGCTTGATGTTCGTGAACCCGCTGAATACATGATGGGACACCTGCCGGGGGCAGAGAATGTTCCCCGTGGTGTGCTCGAATTCAAAGTGGCCGATCATCCTTTGTTGGCTGATAAAGACGCTGAAATACTCCTCTATTGCAAAAATGGGGGGCGCAGTACCCTGGCGGCCCACACGCTGAAACGCATGGGGTTTTCTAACGTGAAAATGCTGGTGGGCGGCTACGATGGCTGGGAAGGGCATAAGGTAGAAACTGATCCTAGTGTTTATAAGTAAAAAAGCAGTCAGCAAAAATAGTATTTTCTCTTTCTGAATCAGTGGGTGTCATTATGGCTAGCAGATCGAAAAGCGCATTTAAAAAAGCATCGAAAAATGAAATTCTACTACCTTTGCTGCTGTCGGCTATCGGCCTGTTAAGCAGTGTCAGTGTGCAGTCTGATGGTCCCGCTGGTGATGTCTCAGAAGATTATATGGTGGTCGAAGCGCGGGCTCAGACAAAAGCCTTTGCACAGGGCCTGAAAGAAACCCTGATGCAAGGCATGAAGTCCGAAGGACCTCTGGCGGCAATCCAGCTCTGCAATACCGAGGCACCAGATATTGCTGCAGCACACAGCAAAGATGGTTGGGAGGTTGGCCGGACATCGGAGAAACTCCGTAACCCGAATAACGCGCCGGATGCATGGGAGTCCGCCGTGCTTAACTCCTTCGCGCAACGTGCAGCCGCCGGTGAACCGCTGGCGACCATGGAGGCCTCTTCGCGTGAGGGCGGTACCTTTCGTTATATGAAGGCCATTCCTGTCGGAGGGCCCTGCGTGGTCTGTCATGGTGAGCAGCTGGCTGAGCCGGTAGCTACCCGTCTCAGCGAGCTTTATCCAGAGGACAATGCGCGGGGTTATCAGCCTGGCGACCTGCGTGGGGCGTTCACTCTGACTTACACCTTTGAAAAGCAGTAACTCGTCCGGAGTTCTGATAGTCAGTAACAGGAGCTTAGAGAGATGGAACACAAAGTATCTGTCACCTGGAAGAAAGACGGCGAATTCAGTCACGAGGGCTTTGAACGACGACACGATATCGCTTTCAAGTCGCAAGTTCACCTGCCTGCCGGCGGCGCTGGTAATGATTTCGGTGCTGACCCGGAGCAGATGCTGGCGGCGGCTATGTCGAGCTGCCATATGCAAACCTTCCTCGCGTTGGCGGCTAAAAAGCGCTTAATTGTTGAGTCATATCACGATGATGCCGAAGCTGTGCTGGCACAAAGGGAAGATGGCAAATTCTACATTGCCACCCTGATCCTCCGGCCATGCGTGCAGTTTGGTGGTGATAAGGTGCCGGATCAGGCAGCCATCGATGCCATGCATGGTAAGGCGCATGAGCATTGTTTCGTCGCTAATTCGGTGCTCTCAGAGGTTGTTCTCGAGCCTGTTTATTAAAAGTTCGTGTAGTAGGTACAGGAGTAGGTCTGAGGTAAAAACGAACTTTTTTGAAAAAAATCACATCCAGTTTCTGAGCTGCCCCGTACAGGTAAATACACATTAAGTGTTTAACCTGAAATCGGGAGCAGTTATGAAAACGCACGCCACACTTCTGCTCGGTGCGATTACCGCGCTGACAGCTATGAATGCAAGCGCTTCGAGTCACCGAGAAGCACCAAACGTCACCCGCCTGCCGGCCATTGATTCTACGGACTTCTATGCGTTCCGCAGTTATGAAACCGGGCGTGAAAACTACGTGACTCTGGTTGCGAACTATATCCCGCTGCAGGACGCCTATGGCGGCCCTAATTACTTCGCGATGGACCCGAATGCTCTGTACGAGATTCACATCGATAATGATGGGGATGCCGTTGAAGACATTACTTTCCAGTTCCGTTTTCAGCAGATGCTGGGTGCTATGGGAAGCGGTGTCGCTCTGCCGATTGGCGAAGGCGAGAATCAGAAAAGCGTCGCCATTCCTCTGAAAAACTTCGGCAACGTTGATACCGATGGCAGCGCCAACTTCTACGAAACCTACAGCATCAAAAAAGTCAGCGGCGATCGTCGTACTGGTTCTGCAATCAGCCTGACCGATGGCTCTGGTGAAGCGACTTTTACTAAGCCACTCGACAATATTGGTGAGAAGTCATTTACCGACTATGAGGCTTACGCAGGCGGTTTTGTACACGACCTGACTATTCCTGGATGTGACGCGGGCGGTAAGGTATTTGTTGGCCAGCGTAAAGACCCGTTCGTCGTGAATCTGGGTAAAACATTCGACCTCGTGAATTACGTCCCTCTCGATGGTGATGGCAGTGCACAGGACGATGCAAACGACGATCTGGCAGATAAAAACGTCACCTCTATTGCTCTGGAAGTACCGATCTCGTGTGTCACTGGGTCTGGTAACGGTGTGATTGGTGCCTGGACCAGCGCCAGCCAGCAGCAGGCTCGTATTCTTAATCCAGAAGCATCTTTCGCTAAGCCAGAAGTCAATGGCGGTGCCTGGACTCAGGTATCACGCCTGGGTATGCCGCTGGTGAACGAAGTTGTCATTGGTCTGAGCGATAAAGACACCTTTAACGCCTCTGAGCCTAAAGACGATGGTCAGTTCGCAGATTACGTGACTCATCCAACCCTGCCTGCTTTGCTGGACATTCTGTTCCGTGACGCGCTGGGTGCATCAGACAACATTGCTCCATCGAATATTCCGCGTACCGACCTCGTTACTGCGTTCCTGACCGGCTTCCCTGGTGTGAACCAGCAGTCGACGGTTACCGCTTCTGAGATGGTACGTCTGAACACTGGTATCGCCGCGACAGCATCAGCTGATCAGAGCGCGTTTGGTGTCGTTGCCGGAGACCTGGCGGGCTTCCCGAATGGTCGTCGCCCGGGTGATGATGTTGTGGATATTGCACTACGTGTCGTGATGGGCGCTCTGTGTCATCCAGTCGACCTCGATGGTGACGGCAATGCGACAGATGATCTGGGTCTATGTGAGCCAGCTGATGCGCCAACGGGTGACCAGCCTTTCTCTGACCTGGCTCCGATCGATTCGACTTATGTCAGCGACACCTTCCCATACTTGCTGACGCCGCTTGCAGGTTCAGTAAACCCTTAAGGCCAGCAACTGTGAAGTAAGGAGTGTTATATGAAAACGCATCACTTATTAATGATTGGGAGCATCGTACTGTTAAGTGCATGCTCTGACAGCAGCAACAACAATTCGACCGTCGATCTTCCTGATCTTGATGACGGTGTTGCTGAGCAGACTGAAGTTCTGCTGACAGAACTGGTCGATGATATTTTTATGGCGTCTGAAAATTCAGAGCCAGTAAAAATTAACGACCTTGAAATTGTTGATGACGCAGACGAGTTCTCTTTCTCGTATCTCACTGGGGGTGAGTAACCTTTCGGGGCTGTTCTGCAGCCCCGTTTTTTCTCACCAGAAGGATAGATAATTAATCGGGTAAAATATTATGTTCAGTGGCTTACTAAAGAATCTTTGTTTCGGTATTTCTAAGACGGTTATTCTACTGCCTGTTCTCGCCACTCCGGCATTGGCTGATGTTTCCTGGTCTGAACCTGACGACAACATGGTCGTCGCTCGTTGGAGTAAAGAAGAACTGAAGCCACTGCCTCAAACACATGCACAACGCATGGATGAAATAAAAAAGCATTTTGAGCATGCCGACAAGCCTGGTGAATCATGGCGGTATGATCGTATTTACGTTCTGATGGATGGCCTTGAGTCTGAAAGTGGCGCAGTGTCTGACGTGCCTGCGGATGAGCTGACTTATTATCGAGCCCGGCTTTTACAACATCGCCATGAATTTTCCCGGGCTGCAAGTTTGCTTCAGAAAATCGATTCCGACTCCGCGTATTACAGCAGTGCACGCCTGATGATGGCACAGGTATATGGTGAGCAGAATCAAGAGAAAGCGGCACGAGAAGCTTGCGTTTCTCTTATGTTGGAGCAATCAGATCTCGCCGCCGTTTGTAGTATCGGCTTGCAAAGCACGGCGGGGTCAGCAGGCCACGGTATCCTGACTTCACTGCTCAAGCGACTGAGTCATGACAACTCACCACAAGGGCGTAGTCTCTCAGCCTGGGCGCTTTACCAGAAAAGCAAAAGCTATCTTAACGAAGGAAAGTACGCTGAAGTTGAAGCACTTTATGAGCAATGGTCAGACGACGAGCTCCTTAGCGTTGCTGACCTGGTACACCGCAGCGAAGCGTTGCTGCGAAATAAACAACCTGAAAAAGTCATGGCCCTCTTACGGGACTATGGTTTTGCCAATTATCCGGACGATGCATTAATTGTTCAACTTGCACGCGCAGAGCAACAGATCGGCAGCGCTGAGTTGTATTGGAGAGATTATGCCGAAGAGCGTATCAGCCAACGCATAAAACGCCGTGATCAGAATTACTCAGAGTTGATTTCTCTGTATTTCTCAACCGTTGGAAAAAACGCTGAAGAGCGTAATCTGAGCTGGTTGTCGCAAGTAAATAACGCACAGAAAAATCATTATGTTGCTGCACAGGGAGACCTGCTATGAGACGTTTTATTCTCCTGGTTCTGGCTCTGTTACCAACGATGGCTTTTGCTCATCAAAGCAGCACTGCACTACTGACACTCAAAGAAACAACGGATGGATTGCGTGGCTCGGTTCAATGGCAGTTGATTGACCTTGAGCAAAGCCTGCGGCTGGATCAGAATCGCGATGGTGAACTCCTCTGGGGAGAAGTGAAGGCCATGACACCGGAGATCCGGGCTTATGTCGGCCGACATCTCAAGGTTCAGCAGGGGGGCGAAGCGTGCACCCCACAGTTCAATGTTCCTCTGAGGTTTAATAATGCTCGCGGCGTTATGGCCTCGGCGATTGTTCCTGTGACGTATGTATGTGCCTCTGAAGGACGCGTCGAAGTGTCATATACCGGATTATTTTCACTGCTTCCTGAACACCGTTTATTGTGGGATCTCTCGTCTGGTGACCTGACTCGTCAGGGGGTGCTGGAATCCTCAGGTAGTTTTTCTATTAACCCGGAAATGACGACTGCACAGCTGAACCAGCAGACGTTTTCTGAGTTTTTCGTTCAGGGCATCATTCATATTCTGCTTGGCCCTGACCACGTAGCTTTCCTGCTCACCTTGCTGTTGGTCTCAGTTCTGGTGCAACAGAAGAAAGACTGGCAACCAGCAGCAGATGTGCGGACCTGTGTTAAAACCGCTCTGCTGTACGTAACTACCTTTACCATTGCCCATTCACTGACTCTGAGTGCCAGTGCCTTGGGGTGGTTAGCACTACCCGGTTATTGGGTTGAGCTGATCATCGCTGCGTCTGTGGTGGTTGCAGCGTTGCATAACCTTCGCCCTTACTTACCAGCCAGTGCGGTCGTCGTATTCCTGTTTGGTCTGGTACACGGTTTCGGCTTTGCCAGTGTGCTTGGTGAACTGACGACGGGGACAGGCAACATAGCCTGGGCCTTGTTTGGCTTTAACCTAGGTGTTGAGGCAGGGCAGGTTGCAATTACGCTGTTGGTTATGCCGATTTTGATTAGCCTGCGCCGCCTGAGCTGGTATCGTCAGGTGCTGGTGCGGTACCTTTCGGCGGCACTGGCTGCGCTTGGAAGTTACTGGGTGTTAGCGCGGATCTGACCAAGGTCAGAGACATCTCACGCGCACTCAATGCAGCGTGTGCTGTAAGGAACGGCGATCAGGCGAGCTTCGGTAATCTGATCGCCACACTGGTCACAGATGCCGTATTGACCAAGGGCGATGCGCTTCAGGGCATCACGTATGTGATCCGCTTCATGCAGCGCCTCGTCAGCGATAACGCTAAGGACTTCGTCATTGGCGGACTCCGTCGCTTGCTCTTTGAAGTCAGCAGACAGAGGTCCGTCTCGATGACTGGCGTGACGTGAGGCTTTATCTGAACGCGTTTCGAGTGCCTCTAGGCGGTCAAGAAGGTCGATGCGTATTTTCTCAATGTTCATACTTTCTCCCTATATTGGGTCTGTCAGAACCTATAAGTCCCTATCTCTCAGAATACACCCGGGGTAACCTGAAACCTTGATATGAATCATCATCAGGCACGGTGCGTAAATGCCATCTAATCTGAATGACGGAGCTATCCGTATATAGTCATAACTATCATCAAAGGAGTTATTCTGTATGGATCCAGAGTTTCAGCTACAGCTCATCAGAGCGGTGGCTCGCGGTGAGCGGCCAGCGTTCGAAGAACTGTACCAGGCGACCGGGCCCAAACTGTATGGCGTCGCCATGCAGTTGATGCGCTCGCCTGAGCGGGCCGAAGAAGCCCTACAGGAAGCATTTGTCAAAATCTGGCATAACGCCGCGGATTATCATCAGGGGCGTGGCAGTGTCATGACCTGGATGAGCAGTATCGTGCGTTATCGATGTATCGATCTGCTGAGGTCAAAGAGCGCAAAGGAGGACCGACAGGATTCTCTCGATGAAGAGGGTGCCCCGGAACTGATTGCCCCGGAGCAACCAGAGGATCCTGACAATCAGGCTCTGGAGCGTTGTATGCAAACGCTGGAAACCCATGATCTGCAGTATATTCACCTGGCTTATTATCGTGGCATGACGCACGCGGAAATTCAGGCCCACACGGGAACGCCATTGGGTACCGTGAAGAGTTGGATACGGCGCGGCCTTCAACGTCTGAAGAGGTGTCTTGAAGAATGAATTATTTAAACGACGAACGTATTGATGCACTCGCTGCAGATTATGTCATGGGTACCATGCAGGGCCAGGCTCGTCGCCGCTTTGTGCGTCTGATGCAGGCCTACCAGAAAGTACGTGAGCGAGTATGGCATTGGGAGCAGCTACTGGCGCCCATGAATGCCAGAGTCGAAGACCAACAGCCCCCTGAGCGTGTGTGGCAGGAAATCAGTCGTCGTATCGGCTTTATTGATACAACACAGACTGCCGCCAATGACGAGCCTCCGGGCAAAGGCGTGATGGCCTGGGCTGGTGGCTTTGCGACTGCCGCAGTGTTGTTAATCGGCGTGTTCCTGATGCGCCCAGATCCAACCGTTGTGCCTGGAGTCGTACCAGAAACTATGATCGAGCAGGTTGCTGTGTTTACGCAGGATGACCAGCCTCTGTGGTTGATGGAAGTCGCCGGTAATGAACTGACCGTACAGGCAACAGCTGCCGTGGAAACATCGGATCAGCATGATTATGAACTCTGGATTGTGCCCGAAGATGGCAGCGCGCCAGTATCGCTGGGTCTGATGCCAGAAAGCGGACGTATTACGCGGGCCCTTGCGGTGAATACCCACGACATTGCCATTAAAGCGGTCGCCGTCAGTCTTGAGGCGCCGGGCGGTTCTGTTACCGGAGCACCGGGCGAAGTTCTGTACGTGACTGGATTAACGATTCTGTAGTTTTAAGCAGAAGGCTGACTAAGGCGCAAAAAAAAGCCGGCACAAGGCGCCACTGCTGTCCCACAGTTTTGG
>NZ_DBNJ01000027.1:0-6317 GCF_002297765.1 Thalassolituus sp. UBA675 | reverse complement strand
CAAGTTCTCTTCAGAAGTATACGTACTGGGTAAAGATGAAGGTGGCCGTCACACGCCATTCTTCAAAGGTTACCGTCCACAGTTCTACTTCCGTACCACTGACGTAACTGGCGCTGTAGAACTGCCAGAAGGCGTAGAAATGGTCATGCCAGGTGACAACGTGACACTGGAAGTGACTCTGATCGCTCCAATCGCGATGGACGAAGGCCTGCGTTTTGCGATCCGTGAAGGTGGTCGTACAGTAGGTGCTGGTGTTGTAGCTAAAATCATCGAGTGATGAAGCTACCTGCATCGCCTCTGCGGTGTTGTGTCATCGATTTGATTTGTCACTTACATAAGTAAGCTCCTCATCAAATCGATAACACGGCCTGGCAGAGCCTTCTTCGGTAACACTTCCTCGAAGTGTGCGGTGAAGAAAGATGCAGAATCAGAAAAAGCCCGCTTCATGCGGGCTTTTTTGTGTCTGCTATTTGACTTTCTTAATTACTCTTCAGGTAGGTCTTTGTGGTTTCCAGAGGCCGGTTTTTTCAGAAGTCCTGGGCTACAATGCTGTTTTGATCAGTATCGAAGTACCATGCCGTTAAGAACAAAGTACGATTATCGAATTGCAGATATACGCGTGGGCCGCATCATCATTGGTGTTCTCGTTGCTATTATTCAGTTGGTTGCCTACCAGGTTTTACAGCAGTACAACGCTGCGAGAATGGACTCTATAGATTCATGGGAGGTGGGTTTGCCTCTTGATGATGCGATTCCATTGATTCCAGAATTTGCGTTTATCTACTTTCTTTATATTCCGGGCCTGATCATTCCCGCCCTGCTCGATATGCCTTTTACTCTGTATCTTCGTTATGCGCTGTCGCTGGTGCTGTCCGTAGTGATTGCCTGCCTTTGTTTCGCATTTGTACCATTGAAGATCACCCATGAGGCGTTTATCTGTACTGACTGGACTTGCAGCGGACTGATGATGCTGCGTAGTCTTGATGCCGGGGTCAATCTCTTGCCGAGTTTGCATGCGTCTCAGACTTTATTGGCGGCGACGGTCATGGTTGTCGCCAGTCATATGCATGGTGTGCGAACTTTCTGGTGGGTGTGGAGCCTGTTTTTGTATTTGCCAATTATTGCCTCTACGCTGTTAGCTAAGCAGCATTACGTGGTCGATCTGTTGGCAGGGTTTTTAGTGGGCGTGATTACCTGGAAACTCGCACTTCTTTTTGTCGGTGAAGAGCCTGATCCCGATGCAGCTTAACTTTTTCAGAGCGCTGGCCAATGTGCTGGGGCTAACCTGGGCACGGGTGCGTTCTGATTTTCTGTCGCACTCATGGGTGACAATTACGCTCGGGATTACGGTAACGGCACTGATGTTCGTTCCTGAGGCGGATAACTATCTGAGGTTTGATCGCGCTGCCATTATTGAAGAGGGAGAGTGGTGGCGTACCTTTACGGCTGTGTTTGTCCACAGTTCCTGGGATCATTACCTCTGGAACATCATTGTGCTTCTGGCCAGTAGCCTTGTGTGTGAGCAGATAAACCGGCGGGCGTTTGTTATTTATCTTATCGCTGTGATTACGATAACGGCCGCTTATAAGCTGATATTGACTGCACCCGGCCACATATCCCTTGGCTTTAGTGGTGTGGCCTCAGGTACGTTTGTGCTCTTGCTGGTGTTGATTATTGCGGAGGGGTATCGAACCCGTGACTTCTGGATGATGATGGTTACCGCTGTTATTTTCGCTCTGTTTTCTGCCCATGAGCTTGGGTTTTTCGGTAGCGAGAGTGGCTGGGAAATGCTCACTGGCCACTCAATTGACGCGATGCCAGGAAAGAAAACCAAGCCAGCCCACATCCTAGGAATGATCACTGGCCTGGTGGTTGGCCTAGCTTACCTGATTACGTCTGCGATAAAGGCCAAAGCTGATAAGAGCTAACAGTGCGGCGAAGATTCCCAGGGAGTCTTTGTCTTCTTCAAAGTCGATGGTGTAGTCAGCGTAATAGGCGACAGCACTGTCGATCTCATCATACTTACTTATTGTCAGTACAGACGCGGTAGCTGTCCCTTCGCTATCTGTCGTGGTGAAATCAACATCGATCCGAGCGAGGCCATCTTCAAAATCCGCCTGATTTTCTACTGCCATATCTACTGGGAACGCTATATGTACATGGTCTGGTGTACAGGTGACGATAAGGCTTTCTTCGTTCAGAGTCGACGACGTGGATATTTGTATGCAGTCAAATTCGGCAGGGTAGATTTCTGATGAATCTGGGTCCAGTAATAAGTCCACGGTCAGATTGGTGGCTTTTTCAACACCGTCTGGAAGCTTGAGTCGGAGTGCAGCATATGGGTTGGACGGATATTCCAGAATAAGAATGGGCTCTACACCTGCACCTACGGGGGCCTGTGCTGCTGCTTCCAGGCTAATGCTGCTGGCGTCACTGAAGGATATGCTTCCGCCGGCAACAAGGCTTGTTGACTCTTCGCTGGTGAACATCAAAGGGAGGGTCAGCGGTGCTTCTGCCGATACACTTGCATCGGTGTTGCTGGCTGTCACGACGCCATCTGAGCAACTAGCGGTTGCCGTTCCGTTACCATTGAGTAGGCCATTATCAGATAGGGTCTCCGAATCTGAGCAGGTGAGGCTTCCTGTTTCCGCGGAGACACTTGTTTCAAGTGTAACGAAGTCTTCTTCTTGTGTTGCTGGGGGCCAGGCAGCAAGGGTTGCACCTGAGTCGCTGCGCGCCACTTCGAGGTAATACTTAGCAGATTGAGCAGGTGGAATTTCGACCGTTGCATTAGTCGCTTCAAGACCCTCACTGTCCAGGCGTTCGATAAGTAGTACTGTGGGCTCGTCACTCTCTGAAGCAATTACTTTGAAGACCACATGTGCAGCCGGTGTGGAAGTTTCGTCTCCGCTACGTGGGCTTATGCGAAGAATGCGATCCTCTGCCCGGTAGAAGCTGCCCAGTATCTCAGTACGGAACGCCATATTGCTGCTGGCGTCTGCCGGTAGATCTGCAGAGAGCGTCTCAACGTATTCCATATGCTCTGGAATATCACGGATGACAATGGCTTCACCTTCGGCCAGTTGCTGGGTGTCCATCCAGACAGTTACAAACTCTCCTTCGTTGAATACTCCGTTGCGAGATAACGTGTCGTGGGTAGTCACACCAGCATTGAGGCTAACTTCGGTCTCTTCCTGTGTCACGCCTGTGACCGTGACAGTGATGATCGCATAAGCGGTATCGGTACCGGTTGTGTATACCTCGAATGTCACCTCTTCAGTGACGCCTTCTTCAAGCGTGCTGAATTCACCGTTGGTATCAAAGGTCACCGATGCGCCTTGATTGTCGGTGGCGATCCCTTTGACTGGGCTACCTTCGACGTAGATCTGACCGTCGGCGGTGATGTCGGTACTGAGGATGGTCACTGTACTGTCGGACGCGACACTGACCGCGTAATTCGGTGTTTCTCCCGACCCATCTCCAGGGTCTTCACAGCTTTGCGGGTCCTGGCATTCGTCGATAGGAGGGCAGTCTGGTCCATCGCAGGCGGGCGCTTCATTTTCGGGTGGAAGTTCACAGCTCTGATCGAAACATCCGTCGGCTATGGGTTCCTGCGGGCAATCGATGTCGTCACAGTTGTTCGCGTGGGCCGACAGACCATAAAGGCTAAGTGCCAGTACAGCGGCATGGAGACGTCTTGATATCATTATTAACTTCCTCTGTGATTTGGCGAAATAATAATCAATCTGGCGCTATCTGTCTTCCCCCATCAGGGTGAAATGTCAGCCAATAAAAAACCCCGCGCGGCGAACCGGACGGGGTTTCAGCGTTAAGGCAACTTACTTGTTAGCTTTACGCTCTTTCGCTTCTTCCATTACCTTGTCAGCAATCTGCTGTGGGCAAGGCATGTAGTGGCTGAACTCCATAGAGAACTGACCACGACCAGAAGTGATGGTGCGCAGGTGGCCGATGTAGCCAAACATTTCAGACAGTGGAACGTCTGCTTTGATGCGCACGCCGCTTGAGCCTGGCTCCTGATCTTTGATCATGCCACGACGACGGTTAAGGTCACCAATTACGTCACCAACGTTGTCTTCTGGAGAGAAGACGTCAACCTTCATGATTGGCTCGAGCAGCTGAGCGCCGGCTTTAGGCATAGACTGGCGGAATGCACCTTTTGCAGCGATTTCGAACGCAACTGCAGAGGAGTCAACCGCGTGGTAGCCACCGTCGTACACGTCAATTTCAACGTCCAGTACCGGGAAGCCAGCCAGAGGACCTTCGTCCATCATTGCCTTGAAGCCTTTCTCGATGGCTGGGAAGAATTCCTTAGGAACGTTACCACCCACGACAGAGGTCTTGAAGACGAAACCAGTACCTGGTTCACCTGGCTTCATGCGGTAATCGATCTTACCGTACTGACCAGAACCACCAGACTGCTTCTTGTGCGTGTAGCTGTCTTCGATCGAAGAAGTGATGGTCTCACGGTAAGATACCTGTGGAGCACCTACTTCCAGCTCAACGCCGTAAGTACGCTTCAGAATGTCGACTTTAATGTCCAGGTGCAGTTCGCCCATACCTTTCAGGATGGTCTCACCAGAATCTTCGTCAGTTTCAACCTGGAATGATGGATCTTCAGCAACCAGTTTACCGATCGCGATACCCATTTTATCAACAGCGCCTTTGTCTTTCGGCTTAACCGCGATAGAGATAACCGGATCCGGGAACACCATGGCTTCCAGAGTACATTCGTGCTTAGGATCACACAGAGTGTGACCAGTCTGAACGTTCTTCATACCTACTACAGCGATGATGTCACCGGCCTGTGCAGAGGTCAGCTCGCTCTTATCGTCTGCCTGCATCTCAACCATACGACCGATACGCTCAGTCTTGCCGGTTGCAGAGTTCAGTACGGTGTCACCTTTATTGATCTTACCCGAGTAGATACGGATAAAGGTCAGAGCGCCAAAGCGGTCGTCCATGATCTTGAACGCCAGAGCACGGAATGGCTCGTCAGCAGATACAATGGCTTTTTCGCCAGTTGGGTTACCTTCTTCGTCGGTCAGATCCTGCGGATCAACTTCCGTTGGGTCTGGCAGGTAATCAACAACCGCGTCCAGAACCAGCTGTACACCTTTATTCTTAAAGGCAGAACCACAGTAGGTTGGGAAGAACTGCAGAGTACGGGTACCTTCACGGATGCAACGCTTCAGATCTTCGATGGATGGTTCTGTACCTTCTTCCAGGTATTCCATCAGCAGGTCTTCGTCTGCTTCCAGGGCGGTTTCGATCAGCTGTTCACGGTACATCTCAACGTCGTCAGCCATGTCAGCTGGAACGTCCTGAATTTCGTAGTTTTCTGGCAGGCCAGAGTCATCCCATACGTAAGCTTTTTTGCTCAGCAGGTCGACAACACCAACGAACTCGTCTTCGGTACCGATTGGCAGAACCATAACCAGTGGCTTGGCGCCCAGTACTTTCTTCACCTGCTCAACAACGCGGTAGAAGTCTGCACCCAGACGGTCCAGCTTGTTCACGAAGATGATACGCGAAACTTCTGAGTCGTTCGCGTAACGCCAGTTGGTTTCAGACTGTGGCTCAACGCCGCCTGAACCACAGAATACGCCGATGCCGCCATCAAGTACTTTCAGGGAACGATAAACTTCAACGGTGAAGTCAACGTGTCCAGGGGTGTCAATAACGTTCAGGCGGTGGCCTGCCCATTCACAGGTAACAGCAGCAGACTGAATGGTAATACCACGCTCAGCTTCCTGTTCCATGAAGTCAGTAGTGGATTCGCCGTCGTGTACTTCACCGGTTTTGTGAATTTTACCGGTCAGCTTCAGGATACGTTCCGTGGTGGTAGTTTTACCCGCGTCAACGTGGGCAAAGATACCTATGTTTCTGTATTTAGAGAGGTCTGTCATAACGTTACTCGGTTAGCAGAGTGAAATTTCGCGCGATAATGTACACGTTTTCGGCGGCGATTTCCTCACACTTTTGACTGTAAGTCCAATTAAAGCGAAAAAACCTTCGCCTGACGCCATTCTGACGCCCAGCCGGTCTTGAGGTGACGGCCTTTGTTGACAGGATTCCGCGCGCGCGTATGATGTCGGCTCTCATATATAGTCGGCACGCCGGCGAAGCTTTAGCATAAACCTTACAACCTGAGGGCCAAGACGGTGGCAAAGGAAACGTTTGAACGCTCAAAACCCCACGTAAACGTGGGTACTATCGGTCACGTTGACCACGGTAAAACTACACTGACTGCTGCACTGACGCGCGTATGCGCAGAAGTATGGGGCGGTGAATCTGTT
>NZ_DBNJ01000009.1:0-329544 GCF_002297765.1 Thalassolituus sp. UBA675 | reverse complement strand
AAACTGTGGGACAGCAGTGCCGCACTGCGGGGTTTTTTATTGCTGAATTTAAGAGACGTCAGCTTACTTCCATGCGGAAATGCTTTAGTTGCCCAGCCAGGTCCTCAGCGAGACGTTCGACATTTTCAGATGTGCCTCGGAGCATGTCTGAAACATGTTTATGACCGTCTGCCGACTCCGCTACGCGTGAGAGGTTACTGTCCATTTCTGCTGCAACCTGTTCCTGCTGGGTGACACTCGCGGCCACCTGATGATTAATATCTTTTACCAGTGTCATGTTGCTTGAGATACCAGCCAACTGTTCTTCCGTTGTATTTACCTCATCCGCACAGGCTTTTGTCTCTTCAGCACTCAACTGCATTGCTCTGACAGAATCATTGGCCACCTGTGTAATGGTCTCAATTACGTCTTTAATTTCACTGGTGGCGACACCTGTGCGCTGAGCCAGGGTCCGGACTTCATCAGCAACGACAGCGAACCCGCGCCCTGACTCCCCCGCTCGAGCTGCTTCAATAGCTGCGTTCAAGGCGAGAAGATTGGTCTGTTCAGAAATACTCGCAATCACTTCTGCCACATTCGAAATCTGCTCGGCAGACGCATGCATTTGGGTAATGGCAACCGATGCCCCTTCCAACTGATTTAACACGGTGTACACCCGCTTTCTTACCGCAGAAACAGAGTTGGCACCACTGGAAGCAGCGTCCGTTACTTCAGTCATACGCTGTGCGGCGTCGCGTGCGTTACCGGCAAGCACCTGCGTCGTCTGAACCATTTCAGTCATCGCGACTGATAGCTGATCAAGCTCCCGGTATTGTGAATCAGAGCCTGCGCTCACCTCTGACGTTGATCGGGCAACGATGTCGGCCTCGCGGTTTAGTCGGTCGCTATCATCCCGAATACGGCTTAACAATTCGGCCAGCCGCGATCGCATTTTATTGATAGCTACAGAAATACGATCAAATTCAGGAACACCCGACCGTTCACATTCAAATGACAGATCACCTTCTGCCAGGTTAGCCATGGTCTCTTCAATTCTGCGGATAGGTTTTGATATTGCGGCGGTAATGTATCGTGAGCAGATCAACATAAACCCGCCCCAGATGAGAAGACATAAAAGAGTCCAACTTCCCCGGCTCCAGATGACCGCCTGAATATCATCAATATATTCACCGGTGCCAATATAGAGATCTGATCCGGCAACAGGTGTAATTGCACTGAGTTTACTGACCGGTTCATCACTACCCGGACGCGGCCATTTATAATTAACAAATCCTGTACCGCCCTTCTCAACCGCTTTCTTCATCTCACGAAACAGATAAACACCATCAGGGTCGCGAACTTTGGACACCGACGTCTCATTCAGTACGGGCTTGAAGGGGTGCATTTTCATAATTAGCTGCTCGTTAATTACAAAGAAGTACTCCTCACCGTGGTAGCGAGAACCGTTAATCGCGGAGAGCCCCTCCTGTAGGTCACCACCGTTGCTCAGTAACTGACTGAGCAGACTTGCCTGCGACTCGACTAACGCCGATAGCTGCTGTTTTTTCTCTTCCACCAGCTGATTCTGATACTGATGAAAATCGACAGCCATGGAAATAACACCCATGAGAAATACTGCCGATAGCATTATCCATAAACGCTGACGAATACTCAGGCGCTCAAACTCCATAGTTACACCACTATTGATCGTTATGTCATCAGCTTTGACTATAGGAGGGTAACCGCGAGCTTCCAGATTAATTATCCCCGCGGGCCTAATTACCTGAAGGGCGGGAACGCCGGTAAAAACAAGTAAACAGAGCACGCATAGATAACGGTATAACTAAAGTACTTTACGACGCCACTCTGCGACCAGTTTCCGATCAGGAATCAGGTCCGCTAAGGCGATGGCTAGCTCTCGCAGGTGGTCAGTTGAGGCTGAGATTTCCAATGATCGTAACACTGCTCGCCAATCGCCGCTTTCCGCCTGCTCAAAAAAGCTGTCCCTGACATCAGACTCCGGCGGTGGAAGCTTAAGGTCACGCATGGATAGCCACGAACGTGCGCGCTGCACTTCTGGCGTACGGGACTCTTCGTCCGTCAGCAGCCCAAGGACTGAGCGCAACTGATCGAGCTTACCCTCGCTCAGTAAACTTCCGACCTGATGAGCAGGGTCGACCGCAAACGGTAAATGTTTGTTGAGAAAATGCCGGATTCCGACCATTGAGAGATTGTTCTGTTCGCGCGCAGCTACTTCTCCCCGATGGTAAATCAGCAGTAGAGGAACAGTTCGGATCTGAAGTTCAGCCACCCACTCGGGCGACTCCTCGGCACGAAGCTGAACGATCGGGCAGCGAGGGTCAAGCGTCGGTGCCAGTAGCGCTAGCAACTGCTCAACTGCACGACAGGGTGCACAGTGCTCACCAACTACCTCCACGAGAAACCATTGGTCGCATGCAAGTGACTCGGCCGTCAGTTGTTCTGCGGTCAACACCCTGAAAGACACGGGTACACTCCAGATTCGTTTACAATTAGAAAGCTATGTATGATAACGCCAGCCACCCGGGAAGCGGTAGCTGAGAAAGTAACCCATATTCAGAGCCATTCAGACCATGTCAGTATCTAACGCGTCCGATGCCCCAGGTCGTAAAAAAACACTCCTTGTTTCCGTACTGATCTTCGTCTGGCTAACAGGTTCACTGTTTGGCTTGTGGTGGTTTCAGCAGCAGTCACTGCGTCCATTTGTCGAAGCAGGCGCCCCTGCTGAATCGCGCAGCCCCGACATTGTTGAGCAAGGCCTGGCAGCGCTACTGAAGAGAGTGTCGGCTGAATATCCTGAAAGTTCCGATGCACTGGTGACTGTGGTACATCTCTGGAAACCAGACTGTCTGTGCAACAACGTCAGTGCTCGTCACACCCGAGCCATTATTGAGCAATGGCCAGAAGGCGATGAGGTTAGATTTATTATCTTAGCGCCAGAAACACTTCCAGAAAATCGACTGGCGGAAGCACGTGAACTCAATCCTAATGCTCTGGTCATGAAGGCGTCTGCCAATGACAGGCTACCCCTGACCGCCAGTCCGGGGCTGGCGGTACTCAACCAGAATGCCAGCCTGGCTTATTTTGGCGCGTATGGCTTTGGTGCCCTCTGCAGTCTCTCGGACGAAGCGTTATTCACCAACATGATTGAGCGTCTGCTCGCGGGCGAATCATACGGGCCTTTTCTGAATATTGCCGGAAGTGGTTGCTTCTGCGCCTGGCCGGACCCGACGCAGCTGCCGGTTGAGTAGCTGCAGTTGTCGAGCAAGGTTTTTCTCAGCACGCTCCAACATTTCCTCTGCCTCTGATTTGTATACCTGTATAAGAGCGCAACGTGCAGTGTGACACTGGGCTGCAAGAGACGGATATATAATTTCGATTTCCGCCAGCAACGATAAGGGTGCCGTCCCCTCCCCGACCGTAATTTCTTTTTTTAGCGCAGTACGACGCAACTCTGACCAGATAAGAATCAGCCGCTTTCTTTTCTCCGGGCGCTGCTGCCACCATTGCCACAGAGCACCAATTACAAACAAACCCGCGATTGAGCCGGCGATAATATACAAACCGTCAACCAACGCATCGATGCCAAACCAGCGGGACAACAGGCCTTTCTGCCTTTCACCGTCATATGCCAGCACCCACCGGCTCCACTGGTAATTGATAGTATCCAGCTGCAAGCGCAGACTGTTTACCCATCCAATATCGGTATAACGGTGCGGAGACAGAGGACTCTTCTCAAGAAAGGAATCTTCCTCTAGAAGGGCTCCTTGCAGGCCATATTCAATCCGATCTGGCGCCACTGCTGAGGTAGGATCAACCCGGAACCATTGCTGGCCATCCCAGAGTTCAACCCATGCATGTGCATCATATTGTCTTACGGTCAGATAGCCATCCGGATGCCACTCCCCCCCCTGGTATCCAGCAACCACTCTGGATGGAATGCCAGCCGCCCGGGCAGCGAAGGCCATTGCCGAGGCATAATGTTCGCAAAAACCTCTGCGACCAGAGAACAAAAACTGATCAATATCATCTTCGCCGTAACGAGGTGGTTTAAGCGTGTAATAAAATGGCTGCTCACGTACGAATTGTAGGAACGCTTTAGCAAATTGCCCGGCCTCAGAGGGCAGCTCCCTCGCCCATTCCCGGATCATGGGGTTAGCGCCAGAAGGAAGTGCGAGATACAAATCAGGAGCGGTTCTCAATCCAGAGTCAAAGGCAGGACCAATAACCGGCTCTATTGGCGCACTGACGTCATATCTGATGCGCTGATAAACAGGACGGCCGTATCTCAATAAACGGGTTGCTGTCAGTTCGATATCCCTGTCTCGGCTTACCGAGCCCGCCAACGCAAAAAGATACGCCTGCCCCGTTGCTTCCTGTATTACTTCGTAGTCGTAAGTGGCCTCTTCAATAATTGCAGGCATGGGTAGCTGAGCCGCATCCAATACTGACTTATCCCAACCGTCCCCGTCATGTTTATCCAGCGTCATGGCTCTCCAGTAGAGGTCACTGCGAGAAGGTTTGACGCCATTAAAGGTCACCCTGAATGCAACTTCAGATGACTGACTAAGCTCCGAAATATCCCCCGGCTGCAGGCGCTCAGACAAACCGGTCAAGGCTGAGTCGGATTGCAGCGCTACGCTCCAGAGCGGACCAAGACGAGGAAATAAGAAATAGACGATGAGCATAAACGGCAAAGCCGTCAGTAATAGCTTTGCAGTCACACCAAATACAGGAACCTGCGAAGATAGTCCCGTTCGGGTGGCAGCCTGCGTGGCGACCATCGCCGCACAGGCCAGAATCAGCGTCCCAATCCCCTGAAGGCTATACAGAATGCTTTGATTAAAAAGAAAACCTGAGGCCTGAATAAATAAAGCAATAAAGACAACGACTACGCCATCTCTTCTGGTGGCCAGCTCCAGAAGCTTAAGAACCCCTGCCGATATAAGGAAGGCGCTGCTTCCCTCAAGCGAAATCCGGCCACCGCTGAGCGCATACACCCCCACACAAGCCAGAACAACCGCAACCAACTTTGCGAAACGTCCCGGGAAGGACAGATGACCGGTATATACGAGCCATCGCCAGCCGAGAACAAATGCCACCATCAGATAGAGCCATACCGGCAGGTACCCCAGATGCGGCACGAGTGAACTCAGTACCGCCAACACCTGAAGCAACAATGCTTTTCTTGGGAGAGCAACACCGGTCATTCGCCTGCTCCCCATAATGCCAGAGCCTTAAGGCAACGATGGCGATGCTCGATTCCGGTATCGGCAGGTATCTCTACACCAGGTACCGAAAGACCATACTGCCACCCCAGCGCCTCAGCCTGATCAACCCATGAGGCCAACCTCGATAAACGAACTTCCGGCTCCAGGCCTTTGAGGCTCTCCCAGTCGAGCAAACACATAACGCCCTGCTCCTGCTCACGCTCGAACGACTTAGGAGACCCGGTCCGTGCGGTATGCTTCCAGGAGATCTGATTCATACTGTCGCCGCGCCCGTACTCACGGATACCCGACACGTCATCTCGCCCAATCAACGCCACGGCTACGCCCTCAACCTCATCACCGTCACCGGCTGACAGATGCACGGGTGTAAACTCTGGCTTAGGGTAAACAACCACATCAAAGTCGAGCGCGACCCAGCTCCAGGCACGAAACAAACCAAATGGGTACTCAGTTTCTACCCGGATCCGCTTCAATGGCAGACGCCCCCGTTTAAGAGTACGCCGCGTAAGGGAGGCCTCGAGCGACTCGCCCGGAGCCAGAGTAAAGTCCTGTTGGGTTTCCCCTGGGTACCCCACAGCAACTGCGACGGCCCAATTCCGGGCAGAAGAAATTCTGACCGGCAACTGAAGACTTTCGCCGGCATAACACGGCTCTACCTTACCTGCGGACATCTCAAGCCCTGAGAGATTACGAAAAGTTAACCAGATGGTGCCATGCCCCAGACTGACCAACCAGAAGGTTAAGCCGTAGATAAGTGAATTCTGATAATTAATAGCGGTCAGCAACATGGCCACAAGCAGACCCGCAAAGGCCCACCCCGTTCGCGACGGGAGAATGAAAACATTCCTGTGAGAGAGAGCCAGCCGCGACACGGGGGGAATCCTGCGATTCAACCACGACTGAAACAGTCGCCTGCCCCATCCTCTCTTATCTGACTGCGCTCGTTTGACCATATCAGGCTAAGGCAGCAACATTTTCTAGTATATGCCGCGCAGCACCAGACTTGAGACGGTGATCGACGACAGGTTCTAACACCGCCTGTACATCCTCGGGAATCAGAAATGTGCGCCCCTCGATAACGGCCCATGCTTTAGCTGCACGCAGTAAAGCAAGCCCGGCTCGCGGCGAGAGACCATGAGTAAAGCGCATGTCATTACGACTGAAGGCCAGGATACGCTGCAGGTAATCCAGAACCGCAGAAGACGCCTTAACGCCCGCAACGGCCTGACGTAGCCGCACGAGTGTTTCCGGACTGATCACCGTCTGCAAGTCCTCGACCAGATGGCGGCGACTTACTCCTTCAAGCAGTTCCCGCTCGGCACGCTCATCTGGATATCCAAGACTGAGGCACATGAGAAACCGGTCGAGTTGAGATTCAGGCAGTGGAAATGTGCCACCCTGAGAAGACGGGTTCTGAGTAGCAATCACAAAAAATGGCTGTGGCAGAGGTCGGGTTTGGCCCTCAACGGTGACCTGCCGTTCCTCCATGGCTTCAAGAAGCGCACTCTGCGACTTCGCCGTGGCTCGATTAATTTCGTCGGCCAGAACCACCTGAGCAAAGACAGGGCCTTGATGAAAACGGAAGGCGCCTTCGCCAGAATCCGGATCTTTCTCAAAAATACTGACACCAATAATGTCAGCAGGCAAAAGGTCGCTGGTAAATTGGATCCGGCTGTATTTCAAACCAAAAACCTGTGCCAGAGCATGCGACAGTGTCGTTTTCCCCATCCCCGGTAAGTCTTCGATCAACAGGTGCCCGTCTGCCAGCAGGCAGCACATGGAGAGTTTTAACTGTTGATTTTTACCGAGTATGACGGTCGAAAGACTGGATAACGCCCTTTCAATGGCAGACATGCAGAAACCTCAGAAAATTTGACACATAAGAGTATCTGACCCGATGACAGTTTTTAAGTGCTCAGCTAACGACAATGTGCGGAAATAATCCGAAAAACAGACATCGCGCACATAAAATCCTACTAAGAAATCATTCGCTGAAGGATCACTCTTGCCAGCTACACCTTTGTTCAGGCAGGCTATGGGCCATCTCGCGCCAGACACATAAAGGACGAATACAGACAGGTGTCTGAGTCGGTATAATTGGACCCGATTCTGAGCCACCAGGGTTAAACAAAAAGGATCTTTAATGAAGAACCCTCTACTACTTCCGGCGTTCTGCCTCCTGATGTTATTGACCGCCTTACCAGGCATAGCAGAAACGACCACTAAGGTCAGAAGCCATCAGACTCTTGAGGCCGCCGTTCTGAATCCGAACCTCCCTCTGGAGAAAAGGATCAGGGCACTGAAAACACTTCTCAGTGATGAAATGACCGATGGCAGACTGCACCGCACTTTCTGTATCTGGGACCCAATCAGCAAGGCCGGTCCAATTGCGAGCGCCGCCAAAGATCAGGTACTTCGCTCACTGCATTATGGCATGCAGCTGACGATTGAAGTTTTCCAGAATGAACAGGAGATGGTCGACACTTTCGTCAACAAGAAAACGTGCGACGCCATTCTTGTTCGCGGTGCAACCGCACAACGTTTTAATCGTTTTCTGGCGACGACAGAAGCGCCTGGCGCATTGCCTGACCGTCAGCATTTACAGCTACTGGCACAGGTTCTGGCAAAACCCGAGATCGCCGATCACATGACCAACGGTCAATACACGGCGCTCGGCCTGGTCAGTATTGGCTATAGCCGCCTTTACGCCGACTCTGCAGACAAAGCGTCCCTCAATTCTCTTGATGGTAAATCCGTATCCGTTGCAGATACCGATACCGGCTTTATTCGCTTAGTAGACGCACTCCGCGGCCGGACACGCACAGGCAGTATGCCCGCGACTGTGCAGACATTTACCAATGAACTGACCGAACTGATGGTCGCACCTGACATCGGCTACCTGGCAATGGCCAGCGGCCGAACTGGAGATCAGACCCGTGGACTTGCTATGCCTCTGGGTCAGTCGACACTGCAATTAATTGGACATGCCGATCGTTTTCCGCCCGGCCTGGCTCAGATTTTACGTGAAGACTTTTTATTCAAATTTAATAGCTACGCACGCATGCTGGATAAGGAGCTGAGTAACATCCCTGAAAGCTTCTGGATTAACCCATCCCCTGCTGACCTGACAACACTGAACAAAAGTGCTCAGAAAGTCCGCCTGGATCTACGAGGCGAAGGTTATTACGATCCGGTGATGCTGAGACTGGCTCGCAAAATCCGCTGTCGATTCTCTCCGGGTGAGAGTGAGTGTAAAAATCCCGTCGAGTAAGCGAAGCCCTATCGAATAATCGGAGCTTCAATCAAAAAAAAGGCTGCATAAAGCAGCCTTTGATATCAGATGGTAAGCGATTCTGGCAGCTACAGAGCATCAAGTCCGCGCGCAAGGTCACGCTTAATATCTTCAACACTCTCGAGCCCAACTGAAATACGTAACAGCGCCTGAGATATTCCTGCTTCGTCTCGCTGCTCATCTGACAAGCGACCATGAGTCGTAGTGCCTGGATGAGTAATCGTCGTTTTCGTATCACCAAGATTAGCGGTAATTGAAATCATGCGGGTCGCATCAACAACCTTCCAGGCTTCTTCCTGTCCGCCTTCCACCTCAAACGACAGCACGCCTCCAAACAAACGCTGCTGACTCTTAGCCAACTCATACTGTGGATGGTTAGGTAAGCCACAGTAATTGACTTTCGCGACTTTCGGGTGCTCTTCCAGCCACTGTGCCAATGCCAGAGCATTCTCACTGTGCGCTTTCATACGCAGCGAGAGCGTTTCCAGCCCTTTCAGGAAGACCCACGCGTTAAACGGACTCATTGTCGGACCGGCGGAGCGTAGAACCCCAATAACGGGCTCAATCAGCTCATGCGAACCGATGACCGCACCGCCAAGGCAGCGGCCCTGACCATCGATGTATTTGGTCGCAGAATGCACAACAAGGTCTGCACCTAAAGCCAGAGGCAATTGAGCCGCCGGTGTACAGAAGCAGTTATCTACGGCAAACAAAGCACCTGCAGACCGCGCAATTTCAGAAATAGCTCGCAGGTCTGCCACCTCAGTCAGCGGATTAGACGGCGACTCAAGGAACAATAGCTTCGTATTTTCCTGTACGGCACCTTGCCATGCACCCAGATCCAACAGGTCAACATAGGTAATTTCCACATTGAATTTACGCAGAAATTTTTCCAGAAGAACAGTCGTCGAACCAAACACGGCTCGAGAGCAGATCATGTGATCGCCCGCCTGCAGATGTGCGATGCACAAGGCATAGATAGCGGACATACCTGAGGCTGTCGCTGCGCAGGCTTCGCCACCCTCAAGAGCGGCAAGGCGCTCTTCAAAAGTTCTGACCGTCGGGTTGGTGTAACGGGAATAGACATTGCCATCCCGATCGCCACCAAAAGTCGCTGCAGCTTCTGCCGCTGAAGAGAACACATAACTGCTGGTCGGGAAAATAGCTTCCCCGTGCTCACCTTCCGGCGTGCGCATCTGACCGGCACGAACAGCGAGAGTATCAAACTCTGCATCCGTCAGATCAGATTGGTAGCGCTCTGGCCAATCAGGTAAGTCTGCCATTTTCCTCAGGCCTCTTTCTGGTTATGCAGATCAATCGCTTCATTATCGATCACCTGCAGGGTTTTGTTAGCGTCATTCCGAAGTTCATACAAACGACGGAAATATTCGTCGTTAATATCTTTAGTGACATATTCGCCATTAAATACTGAACAATCGAATGCTTTAGCATCTGTTGTCGCACCTTCAAGGCAAGCGTCTACCAGATCTTCAATATCCTGATAAACAAGCCAGTCAGCACCGATGGCTTTTGCAATTTCTTCGGTCGAGCGATCGTGCGCGATAAATTCTTCTTTCGCTGGCATATCGATTCCGTACACATTCGGGAATCGAACGGCCGGTGCCGCAGAGGCAAAATACACATTTTTCGCGCCCGCTTCGCGTGCCATTTCAATGATCTGTTCGCACGTTGTTCCACGTACGATAGAGTCATCAACAAGGAGAACATTCTTACCGCGGAATTCCAGGTCGAGTGCATTCAGCTTCTGTTTTACGGACTTCTTGCGTAGCTGCTGCCCCGGCATGATGAAGGTCCGGCCAATATAGCGGTTCTTCATAAAGCCTTCGCGGTATTTCACACCCAGATGATTCGCCAATTCCAGTGCTGAAGATCGGCTGGTATCCGGAATCGGTATAACTACATCGATATCATGGTCCGGGTGCTCACGCATGATCTTATCGGCGAGTTTTTCACCCATACGCAGGCGGGCTTTATACACAGCGATGCCATCAATGATGGAATCAGGACGGGCAAAATAAACATGCTCAAAAATGCACGGTGTCAGTTCCGTCTGCTCAGCACACTGCTCTGTGAAGAGCTGACCATCTTCGGTAAAGATAACGCACTCACCCGGCGCGATGTCACGGTCGAGTTTGAAATCCTGTGCATCCAGGGCAACTGACTCAGAGGCAACCATGTACTCAGGGCCGTTCGCAGTATCACGGTGACCAAATACAGCGGGGCGGATGCCGTGGGGATCGCGGAAAGCAACGATACCGTAGCCAGTGATCATAGCGACCACAGCATACCCACCACGGATACGCTCATGCACTCTCCGCACCGCCTTGAAGATAACCTCTGGAGATGGCTTGAGCTGACGCTGCTCCTGAAGCTCGTGCGCGAAAATATTCAGTAGAACTTCGGAGTCAGAGGTGGTGTTGATGTGACGCAGGTCTTCGCGGTAGATGTCTTCCGCAAGTTGCTCTGTATTCGTCAGGTTACCGTTGTGCGCCAAGGTAATACCGTACGGCGAGTTCACATAGAACGGCTGAGCCTCAGCAGAACTTGAGCTGCCAGCTGTTGGGTAGCGCACATGACCGATGCCAATATTGCCAAGCAGTCGCTGCATGTGGCGGGTTCTGAATACGTCACGAACAAGGCCATTATCCTTTCGCAGACAAAGCTTGTTACCGTAGCTGGTCACAATTCCTGCGGCATCCTGACCACGATGCTGCAGCACCGTCAGAGCGTCATAGATTGCCTGGTTAACATGGGACTTACCAACTACACCCACTATTCCGCACATGCGCGTATTACCTCAAACAAGCGAAGTTTATTAAGCTGCCAACACCTGGCTCACGGCGGAGGGAAGCGTTTTACGCGCCCAATCCGCCAGCGTTTCCAGGTATGGAATAATTGTCGATTCCTGCCACCAAAGATCCTGCTGAGGAATCCCGGTCAACTGAGCTCCGTACACCAGAGCAACCAAGATGATAACACCCCGCAGGATGCCAAAAACCATGCCGAATACCCGGTCAGTACCGCTTAAACCAGTGGCTTTAACCAGTTGAGCTACCAGAAAATTCACCATAGCTAAAACAACCAGAGTCGCAACAAACAAGATACCAAAAGCGACCATCCAACGAACACTGTTTGTCGAAATACTGTCTTCAAGGAGAGTGGCGAGGTTACCGCTGAAATAACGGGCGACAAGAAAGGCAACCAACCAGGATATGAGAGACAGGGCTTCTTTCACAAAGCCACGCACCAGGCTGATCAGGCCAGAGACGCCGATGATACCCAGGATCACCCAGTCGATAATGGTCATTCGCTGCCCCGGCAGAAAAAGAAAGCGCGCAGTATACCAGAGCCTGCGCGCTATAAAAGAATTGACAATAGCGCTGCGTCAGCTCTCTGCTTTGTAGCGACGCAGATAGGCCTCAGTGATATCACCACGTTGCTTTAACTGGCGCTGTATTTTCTCTGCATCCGCCCGGCGCAGCTCGGGTCCGACATAAACCCGGGTAATTTTTTCCTGCTGAAACTCCTGAACATAGGCCTTGTAGCCATCGTGACGCAGAAGGTCCCGGAAACGATAGGCATTTTCCCGCTGACCGAAGGCGCCAACCTGCAGAGTCCATGCATATGGAATTTTGTCCTGATCAAGCTTTGTCTGATCGGCCGGTACACCGGGCACCGGGGGCTCATCGCGGTCGACGACATCAACCGCAGGCATGGCCACATCAGCGGTTGCTTCACCCGAAGCTAGCGCCTCGACGTCTTTTCTTACCTGGCGCTCGTATTCTTCTGTTGCCCAGCGTTCGGTATCGGGCATTGCCGGGGCGTCTGATTCAAGAAGAATATGGGTACGCGAGCCATCCAATACAATAGGTGCTACAACCAGAATCGCTGTTACTGTCAGCCAGGCACCTAAAATTCGTTTTTTTAAATGGAGCTCCATTTACCCTCTCCGGCGTGAAGCCATTCAGCTGCAGCCTCTACTGTGTGAAATGATCCAGCGACCAGCGTGGTCCCCGTTGCTGGAATAGACTCCAGAGCAGCGCCCATAGTTTCAAAGCTTTGATCCACTGTAAATCCTGCTGCGCTACTTTTTGCCGCCAGCTCGTCACACGTCAGGCCTCGCCAACCTGTGAGAGTCACTACGCAAAAGCGCTTAAACGGAGGCAACGCCTCAAGGACACCCGAAACATCTTTATCACTCAGCATCCCCAGAACAAGACAGTCCAGCTCTTCTATATGATGACGCAGATAGGCAGCCGCCTGAGGGTTGTGTGCAACATCAAGTACCACGGTCGCTGAACCGTTTTTCCAACTCTGCCACCTTCCCGGAACCCGAAGGCCTGCCACAACCTCTGAAACCATCTCGGGAGAGGGCAACAGATCAATAAGCGCGAGCGACTGTATCGCCGTCGCGACGTTGTGATGAGGAATATGGTAACCGGTCAGAGTGACTGTGCGAGGCTCACTGTTCGTCTTATAGCTCACAATAAGCTGCTGCTCAGACTCAATGACATCAAACATCTCACCTCGCGCCGCAAAAAGTCCGCCAATATTTTCCACGGTTTCCGAAGCTTGTGCAGGGGCATCGGGTTGACCACAAACAAGCCATTTCCCTTTGCGCGCTATGCTGCACTTCTCATAGGCGATATCATCGAGCGTATCACCAAGCCAGTCCTGGTGATCGAGACCAATACTCGTCACTACTGAAATATCAGGATCAACAACATTTACGGCATCAAGCCGCCCACCCAGGCCGATCTCCAGAACAACGGCATCAAGCATCTGTTGCTTGAAGTGCCAGAGGGCTGCCAACGTACCAAATTCGAAATACGTCAGTGTGATATCACCGCGCGCCTGTTCAACCGCGTCGAAAGAGAGGCATAAATCGGAATCTGAAATATCAGAACCATCCACTGACACTCGTTCGTTGTAACGGTGGATATGAGGAGAATTATACATCCCGACCTTCATACCCTGCTTTCGGAGCAGCGCAGCAATTAATGCCGAGGTCGTACCTTTTCCGTTGGTACCGCCGACCAGAATAACCAGCGGCGCGGGTTTCACACAGTCGAGCGTTCCTGCAACACGAGCAACACGTTCAAGACCAAGATCTATACCAGAAGGGTGAATGGCTTCAAGATAGCGAAGCCATTCATCAGGGGAGCTATAGAGCATCAAACAGTTCCAGAGGGGTCAGGCTTCCGCCGCAGCATTTGCATCCATCGCTTCGCGCATACTGCCAGCAAGGCCAGTAACGTCTTTGATTGCCTGGACCGGGTTATCTGCCTGATCAGCGATACGACTCACCAACGCACTGCCAACAATAACACCGTCACAGACCTCAGATACGCGTGCAGCAGCCTCAGCATTCTGAATACCGAAACCAACGCAAAGAGGCGCTTTCACATGTTGACGAATATGATCCAGATTACGCTCAACATCTTCAACATCAATGGCTGCTGATCCAGTTACACCCCGCAAAGACACGTAGTAGACGTAACCGCGACCAACTTCACCAATAGTTTTAATGCGTCGCTCTGTACTCGTCGGAGCAAGCAGATATATCAAATCGAGACCTGCTTCTTCAAACATGGAATCGACGCTGCGCGCTTCCTCTGGCGGCATATCTACCACCAGTACACCATCAACACCGGCCGCTGATGCTTGCTCAACAAACTCCGGATACCCCATTGCTTCCACCGGGTTCAGGTACCCCATCAGCACAACCGCCGTACGTTTATCGGTCTTGCGGAATTCAGCAACCATACCCAAGACATCGCGCAGGGACGTACCGTGTTTAAGAGATCGTTCACAGGCCAGCTGGATGGTTGGGCCATCCGCCATCGGGTCAGAAAAAGGAACACCCAGTTCAATAACATCCGCACCTGCTTCAACCAAGGCGTGCATCATTGGTACTGTGGTGGCTTTATCCGGGTCACCCGCAGTTATATAAGGGATCAGCGCCTTCTTGCCCTCTTCGGCCAGACGCTCAAACGTTTTTGTAATTCGGCTCATGTCTTTCACTCTACTTTTAGCCGGCACCCGTCTCCAGATACCGTCAATCCGTGGATAAGCTGAAACATCCATTCAGGCCGTTGCGACGAATACAACATCACTTCGGTCATGTCTGCTCCTGCTGCTCTACGCTCCTTGCGGGCCACTGATGGCCTGACAACTTCAACAAGAAATTGCCGCGCAATAGGTAGATAGCAAAAAGCAGGCACAAATGGATGACATGGAACTGGCAAATGGATCTAAAACGGCCAAAGCCTACAAACAGTCACCACTCGCCAAACTCCAGCTTATGCAGTAACACCGTCCAATTCTGCGATGGTGTGTATGTCTTTATCGCCGCGACCAGACAGGTTTACAACAATAACTTTGTCTTTATCCATCGTTGCCGCCAATTTCATGGCATATGCGATCGCGTGCGAACTCTCAAGTGCTGGCATAATGCCTTCAAGTCGCGTTAGCTTGTGGAAGGCATCGATCGCTTCGTCATCAGTCGCAGCTACGTACTTTGCACGCCCTACATCTTTCAACCAGCTATGTTCTGGCCCCACTCCCGGATAATCGAGACCCGCAGAAACGGAATGCGTGCCCATAATCTGGCCGTTCTCATCTTCCATCAGGTAGGTGCGGTTACCGTGCAGAACTCCCGGTTTACCTTTACTCAGAGGCGCAGCGTGGTCATCACCCTCAAGGCCCAGACCACCGGCTTCAACTCCGTACATCTCAACCTCAGGGTATTTAATGTACGGATGGAACATACCAATGGCATTTGAACCGCCGCCAACACAGGCAACAACCGCATCAGGCTGACGACCAATCTGCTCATCACACTGACGCTGTGTTTCACGACCAATAATGCTCTGAAAATCACGTACCAGCATTGGATATGGGTGCGGCCCAGCTGCCGTACCGATGATGTAGAAGGTGTCATCGACATTGGTAACCCAATGGCGCATAGCCTCATTCATGGCGTCCTTCAGTGTTTTGGTGCCACAGGTCACCGATTCAACTTCAGCGCCAAGCAGCTTCATGCGGTACACATTCAGTTTCTGACGTTCAACGTCAGTGGAGCCCATGAATACCTTACACTCAAGACCAAAACGCGCAGCAACGGTTGCAGACGCGACGCCGTGCTGACCAGCGCCAGTTTCAGCAATCACTTTTTTCTTGCCCATAAACTTGGCGAGCAAGGCCTGACCGATGGTGTTATTAACCTTGTGAGCGCCTGTGTGGTTCAGATCTTCACGCTTCAGATAGATTTTTGCGCCACCGCATTCCTCCGTCAGGCGCTCGGCAAAATAGAGCGGTGATGGGCGGCCAACGTAGTGCGCCAGCTCTTTATCAAATTCAGCCTGAAAGTCTGGATCGTTACGCAGTTTTTCGTAGGTTTCCTGAAGCTCGTCCAATGCTGCTGTCAGGGTTTCGGAGACAAAGCGCCCCCCAAAGATACCGAAATGGCCATCGGCATCTGGCATTTCAACATTAAAGTCAGTCGCTTGCTTCTCGGTAGTGTTGATCGACACGATACACCTCGTTCACAAATTCTTCGATTTTGCAGTGATCCTTGATGCCTTTCGAGGCTTCAACGCCTCCGCTGATATCGACAGCGAAAGGACGAATCTGAATAATCGCAGATGCGACATTCTCAGGCTCAAGGCCACCGGCAAGAATAATGGGCTTTGGTGGAGTTTCGGGTATCAGTGACCAGTCGAAGGTCTCTCCTGTACCACCCGGAACTCCGGGCTTATAACTGTCTAGGAGAATTGCCAGTGCGCCAGGGAAGCGCAGGCACGACGCCACCACATCCGACGCTTGCCGGACACGGAGGGCTTTGATGTAGGGGCGTTTGAACTGTCGACAAAAGTCGTCATCTTCATCACCATGGAATTGGATAAGATCAATTCTAACGCTATCAAGTACTCTTTGCACCTCTTCGACCGTCGGATTTACAAAGAGAGCAGTTACACTGACAAAAGCAGGCACATTGCCTACCGCGTCCACCGCCTGGCCGACATTCACTGCCCGGGGGCTCGGTGGATAGAAAACCAGGCCCAGCGCGTCAGCTCCAGCCTCGACAGCGGCGTCTGCATCTTCGGCGCGTGTAATTCCACAAATCTTGATTCGGGTGCGGCGCATAACAATTCGTTCAGTCTGTTAAAATACCTGATAATACCAGAACAGCGATGTTGCTCTCAGCAGAAAACGCTTAACATTCCGTGTAAGCCACTTCTTCAGACAGTACGACCGGCAGCTGAGTTTCGAGCCGTAAGAAAAGATAGGGAGTCGTCTCAGCATCTATCACTGAGCAATCCGCCTCGGGATAGGTGTATCGCAACTCTACAGTGACAACATCCTCTTCTTCATAAACATCACTCACGGCAATGGCATAACCGCCTGTGCTCCGGGTACCCATATCGATCAGCAGAAGCTGAAATTCTTCAAAGTCGACGTCCTGCGCTGAACTATCGTCGGACGAGTAGTTAAGCAGCGCGTCCTCATAACTCACCTGGTCACGCAGAAAGCGCACCTGACGCTCGTGGGTAGCACCGGTTCCGTTATTGGTTCCCTGATGCAATGCAAGCCTTGCAACGTCAGTCTGTACTGGTTCTTCACGGTCACCAAAGCCGTCGCCGTCATCCTCAGGCCCCCAATCTCCGCCACAGGATACAAGGCCTGCCGAAAACAACGTCACTGTTAAAAATTGTCTTAACGCCGCTCGCATGCGTGATTCACTCCAGAATTCTATTTTTCTAAAAGAGGCTGCAACAGTGCAGGCCCCCACGGCTCGCATGGAACGGTGAACTGCTCAGGGTATTTCACTCCAACAAAATACAACCCACCACCCGGTGCCGTGATGCCTGCTTTTGAGCGATCCCGGAATTCAAGAACGTCTTTCATCCAGTCCGGAGATTTGTGCCCTTCTCCGATTGGCAAGAGCACGCCTACGATGTTACGAACCATGTGATACAGGAACGCGCTACATTCCAGTTCTATGACCAGAATACGATCAAAACGTTGCACTGATATGGCATGCATCTCTTTCACTGGAGATTTAGCCTGACAGTCCTTCGCCCGGAACGATGTAAAGTCATGAGTGCCAATAAGGTGCTGAGCCGCCTCATGCATGCGCTCAGCATCCAGAGGGTATTTCCACCAGGTCAGCTGGTCATGCATCAGCGCCATACGAGACGGGCTATCATAAATCACATACCGATAACGGCGGGCCTGTGCTTTATAACGAGCATGAAAGTCACCTCCGACCTCACCAACCCACTGTAAAGCAACACCCGCCGGGAGATGAGTATTAACACCCATCATCCAGCCATAGTCTTTACGCTGAGCTTTTGTATCGAAGTGGATAACCTGCCTTGTGGCATGGACACCAGCATCCGTGCGACCAGCACAGGCAACGGTCACAGGGTGGTTGGCTACAACTGAAATGGCCGCTTCGAGAGCGGCCTGTACGGTAGGTTCGTCGTGGTGTTTCTGACGTTGCCAGCCATGAAAGCAAGCACCGTTATACTCGACCACCGCCGCATAGCGGCGGTAGCCATCTTCTAAATCAGTCATGCGTTCAGGCGAGTTTATCCATCAGGTCTTTAGCTTCCTGCTTCTGAGCATCATTACCTTCCTGAACAACTTCCTGCAGAAGTTCTTTCGCACCGTCTACATCTTCCATATCGACATACGCACGCGCCAGATCAAGTTTGGTAGCACACTCATCAGTGCCCGCCAGGAAGTCGAACTCGTCATCGGCTGCTGCGAGCTCATCGAGATCGATACCGCCGATCAGGTCACTGCCATCCGCCAGGTCATCATCACCAGACATCAGGGCTTCGAGATCGTCCGATACGTTTTCGTCCTCGGAGTCTGACGCTGCTACCAACTCGTCTTCGTCAGCAGAGCTTTCGTCAACAGAGTCAGCAGAGGTGTCGGATTCAGGCGCTTCGTGCGCGACCTCTTCTCCAGCTTCCTCACCCGCCTCTTCAACAGAAACGTCGTCTGCAGACTCAGCAAGTTCAGAATCAGAGCTATCTTCCACATCGAACGTCAGCTCTGGAAGCTCTTCTTCAGACGAACCAGCAACGTCCAGATCACCGTCCATATCAAGAAGGTCGTCCAGTTCTTCGTTAGAAGATGCCGTGGCTTCATCTAGTTCGAAATCGAGCGACAGGTCGTCTTCGGCATCGGTCAATTCGCCAGTAACCGGAGACTCTGCTGGCCCTTCCAGTGTCTCTGTAGAATCAACAAGATCGTCAGATTCTGAATCCAGATCGAAATCATCGACACTGAAATCGATTGATGACTCAGTCTCAGTCTCAGTCTCAGTCTCAGTCTCAGTCTCAGTCTCAGTCTCAGTCTCAGTCTCAGTCTCAGACTCAGCAGGAAGCTCCGCTGCAATATCTTCAAGGTCAGTCGTTAAATCGTCTGTATCGAGATCCAGGGAAGGAAGCTCGTCGTCGGCATCATCAAGCGACGCGAGACTGTCAGTCTCTTCGGTTAGCTCATCTTCAGACGAATCAGACGCAACTGTCTCTGTGGAGAGTTCGTCATCGTCACCCAGGTCAAAGTTAAGAAGGTCATCATCAAGCTCTGGCGCATCGTCTTCGAGGGACATATCGACACCCTCTTTCTCTGCGTCAAAGTCTGAAGACTCATCCAACTTAAGATCCGGCACTTCTTCCAGCTGAGCACCAATGCCATCGTCTTCCGGTGCTGCATCACCACCGAAATCCAGCGCGGCGCCAAAGTCCATACCGCCTTCAAACTCATCCTCTGCGGATTCATCAATCGAAGGCAGTTCACCATCAAGGCTCAATGCACCTGATTCATCAGCACGGATTTCTGGCTCAATTGGTTGAGACAGTTGCCGTCTGAATTCTGCTGCTTCTGCGTTCGCGGCCGAATCACCAATTGCAATCAGGTTCGCCTCAGCCTCGGCAAAGGCCTCTGCATCATCAAGCGAAGAGAGAACCTCGAGCTGCTTCAGGCGAAGGTCGGTGCGCTCTGGTTCAGCTGCAATTGCGCCCTTGAGAAGCTCGATCGCCTGATCAAATTTCCCGTAGGCAATGTAAATGTCCGACTCGCTGATCGCGTCTTCGGTCTGGCCAACGGTTTCATACTCGCCATCAGCATCGTCGTATGCATCCAGGTCGATATCAGAAAGGTCTGATTCGATATTACTATCGATCTCTTCATCGCCCAGGTCAAAGTTACCGAAGCTATCATCGCCAGCATCAGATGACAGATTGTCATCGAATCCCGGAAGATCATTGTTATCAGGCAGATCAAGCTCAGTATTATCTGGAGCCATCGCTGCTGCTTCGGCTGCATTCAGTTCCGCTTCGGCTTCTGCAACGGCATCTTCTTCTTTACGCGCTTTCAGCTTCATGATCGCGTAGACAAGGGTTAGCAACAGGCCTGCCGCAATAGCAAAGTATGGATACGGAATCGCCATAATTTTATCGACGACACTTTTATCCGATTCTGCCGCAGAGCGACGAGCTTCCGCTGCCGCTCGCTCAGCCATAGCTTTCTGTTCTGCAGTCTGAACTGGAGCGGCCTGCTCAGTCTCGGCTGCAGCACCTTCGCTGTAGTTGTAATCAGTACCTGCCTCAGACTCAGATTCAGCGTCTTCAGTTGCCGGAGCTTCTTGAGGTGCCGCTTCGGCTACTGCCTCAGTCTCTGTTTGCTGCTCTACTGGAGCAGCGTCTTCAGCAGGCGTTGTGGCAGATTCAGTTACTGATTCACTTGTCTGTTCGGTTGCGGCTTCAGTGGTAGCTACGCCCGCCGTTTCCGCCGCTGGCTCTTGAACCGTCGCGTCCGCTTTTGCAGCTGGCTCGGTCCCAGCCTGCATATTGGCTAGCTGGTCATTCTGAAGCGAAATCAAACGCTCCATTTTAGCGAGCTGCTCTTCAAGCGCATTAAGGCGCTCTACCAGCTCCTGATTCTCACGCTGGCTCTTATCGAGATTCTCAAGCGCAATCGCCAGATCTGTTTCAGCCGCACCAGCGGTGCCGGCTTTACCCGAAACAGCCCCACCCGACTGGTTCGAGTCGCCGCTTGCTTCAGATGCGAGAAGGCGAACTTCGCCATTTCCGGTTGATTTGCGTGGGCCAGAAGTATCAGTATTACGGCCAGTTGCATCAATCTGAGCAACACCGGCTTTCAGTTCACGGTTCTGACGTACTACTTCAGCAACAGCTTCGCGGTTATTTACCGTTTCAATGATGGAAGCATCAGGGATATCAAGAACAGTGTGGGTTTTGAGGCGATTGATATTGCCATTGATGAAAGCTCCAGGGTTAACGTCCTGCAGAGCGATCATCATTTGTTGTGGAGTCACAGACGCATCTGGCCGGGTTGCCAGAGCGATTTCCCAGAGGGTGTCGTTCGGCTGAACCTTGTAGGTGCCCGGCGCAGCTGGAGTCTGCCAGCTATTTGAGCGCTTAGGTGTAGGCTTCGGTTCTGGACGCGACTGAGGTGCTGTTACCGTCGTCTGTGACTGAACAGAGCCCGCAGGCACTGCAACTAATGGTTGAACCCGTCCTTCTTCGAATACCGGTGGATCAAGAAGAACGGTGTATTCGCGGAGCACACGACCTGCCGGCCAGTTGAGCTCTACGAGGAAATTCAGAAAAGGTTCATTAACGGGATCACGGGTCGTGATCAGAATGCGGTCGCCATTGACCGAAAACTTCATCTGCGTAAGGAACTGGTAGCGATCAATACCTGCGCGTTCGAAGTCAGCAGCACTGGCAAGCTTCGGTTTAATCTCCGAGCTGGTCAGACCTTGCTTATCAATAAGCTTGATCTCTGCGCTCAGGGGTTGATTCAGTGCAGAGTCCAGTTCCATCTCGCCCAGGCCCAACGCCAGAATATGAGATGATAAGGACATTCCCCCAGCCAACAGAATGCTTTTAGCAAGTAGGCGCTTCATTATTGCTTCCTTGTTGTCGTTCGCGACGATGTATCGCAGGTTTTCGAAAAACCGCTTTCTTTTTAGATGATCCTGACCCAGCTTACTTATAGATTCCGTTCATAAGCGATTCGTAGTATCAAATATAAAGAGAGCTAACGCAATATTTTGCCCGGTTTGCGGGGGATAAAAGCGTGACGTATGAAACACTTAGAGCATTTTTCTATCAGCCACCATGAAAAAAGCGGGGCAAATGCCCCGCTTTCTCATCACTGATTCAACAAAATGCGCAACATTCTGCGAAGTGGCTCAGCTGCGCCCCAAAGGAGCTGATCGCCGACGGTAAACGCAGAAATGTATTCCGGCCCCATATTCAGCTTACGAATACGGCCTACCGGGATACTCAATGTGCCAGTCACTTTTGCCGGAGTAAGTTCCGTCATGCTGGCATCACGATCATTCGGAATCACTTTCACCCAGTCATTATGACCGGCAAGAATCTCTTCGATTTCACTGACCGGAATGTCTTTCTTCAGCTTCAGTGTCATCGCCTGGCTGTGACAGCGCATCGCACCCACACGAACACACAGACCATCGACAGGAACCTGATCATCGCTGCGGCCCATGATCTTATTTGCTTCGACCTGGGCTTTCCATTCTTCGCGGCTCTGGCCAGATTCCAGCTGAGAGTCGATATAAGGGATCAGGCTGCCCGCCAGGGGCACACCAAACTGCTCTGTTGGCAATGCATCGCTACGGATGAAGTCAGCAACCTGACGGTCGATTTCAAGAATCGCGCTGGCAGGGTCATCAAGCTTATCTTTAACTTCGTCGCGAATCGCACCCATCTGGGAAATCAGTTCACGCATGTGGCGTGCACCTGAACCAGACGCTGCCTGATAAGTCTGAGGAGCAACCCACTCCACCAGATCTTTCTCGAACAGACCGCCCAATGCGAGCAGCATCAGGCTGACAGTACAGTTACCGCCAACGTAGGTTTTAACACCTGACTCAATGCCTTTTTCGATCACATCTTTGTTCACTGGGTCGAGCACGATGATGGCGCTATCATCCATACGCAGCGAGGACGCAGCATCAATCCAGTAACCGTTCCAACCTGATTCACGCAGCTTACCGTACACTTCTTTGGTGTAATCACCGCCCTGACAGGTCAGGATCACGTCCTGTGCTTTCAGCGCGTCGATATCGAATGCATCTTCGAGCGTGCCGCAATCTTTACCTGCAAAGTCCGGAGCAGGCTTACCTTTTTGGGATGTGGTAAAAAATACCGGGTTAATCTGATCGAAGTCTTTCTCTTCCTGCATGCGCTGCATCAGGACAGAGCCGACCATTCCGCGCCAGCCGACCAGGCCAACATTCAACTGTGACATGTAATTAAACCTCCTGCAGGGCGGCTACAACCGCTTCGCCCATTTCAACGGTGGAAACTTTCTGCATACTTTCAGAGAAGATGTCGCCAGTACGCAGACCTTTATCGAGCACGTTGCTTACTGCCTGCTCAATCGCATCAGCAGCCGCGCCTTCACCCAGTGAGTAACGCAACATCATCGCAGCTGACAGGATAGTTGCCAATGGGTTAGCAATGCCCTGACCTGCAATATCAGGCGCCGAACCATGACATGGCTCGTACATACCTTTGTTGTCTTTATCCAGAGAGGCGGAAGGCAGCATGCCGATAGAACCTGTCAGCATTGCTGCAGCATCAGACAGAATGTCACCGAACATGTTCCCGGTAACCATAACATCGAACTGCTTAGGTGCACGTACCAGCTGCATCGCCGCGTTATCAACATACATGTGTGACAGTTCAACTTCTGGGTATTCTTTGCCCACTTCTTCCAGAATTTCGCGCCAAAGCACGGTCACTTCCAGAACGTTCGCTTTGTCGACTGAGCACAGCTTTTTGTTACGCTTCATTGCCGACTGGAAAGCTACGTGAGCAATACGCTTAATTTCAGACTCGCTGTAAACGTAGGTGTTGTAGCCTTCGCGCTCGCCGTTTTCCAGAGTGCGGATGCCACGTGGCTTACCGAAGTAAATACCACCGGTCAGTTCGCGTACGATCAGAATATCCAGACCAGACACCACTTCAGGCTTCAGTGAAGACGCGTCCGCCAGCTGTGGGTAAAGAATTGCAGGACGCAGATTACCGAACAATTCCAGACCAGAGCGCAGGCCCAGCAGACCTTTTTCAGGACGCAGTTCGCGATCTTCCAGGTTATCCCACTTAGGACCACCCACTGCGCCCAGCAGGATTGCGTCTGCGGCGCGGGCTTTGTCCATGGTTTCTTCTGGCAGTGGCGTACCATGTACGTCGTAGGCAGAACCACCGACCAGGCCGTCCACCAGCTCCAGACCGAGATTGAATTTTTCGTTCGCTACGTTCAGAACCTTAACGGCTTCTGCAACGATTTCCGGGCCAATACCATCGCCTGGCAGAATCAGTACGTTTTTGCTCATTTCTATTTCCTGTATGCACGCCGACCTTCTGGTCTGACGTGATAATTTTGTTAACCCGGGTTGTCACTGGGGCTTTTAATCCAGCTCGCCGTAAACCCATCCATGGGGGCTCCCTTGTGCTCTCCGACCACCATGGATGGTGGAAGTGCCGGGATCTGTATGGAACAGATCTGGCCATGGCACAAAGGGCTGGCTTAAAAGCCCCAGCAACACCCCTTAAATATTCCTAGCCGCAAGAGCTGTTGTTTCGATACACATACTCGTCGGCTTCTACAGTTAGAGTGAGTCGCATATCCGCTCGGGGACTGTGTGCCGTAAGGCCGAATCTGTTCCCGACAGATTTCGGCATTTCCTCCATCCCTGTAGGTCAAACACGGCACCCGAGCCTACAGGGACGTATTCACGGCGAGTCCCAGAGTGGAAATCGAATCACTCTTTTAGCGGCAGCTCCCCTACGCAAACAACCAAGGAGAGCTTGCGCGACGCTTCTCCTCGTACGCTTTAATTTCGTCAGCGTCCTGCAACGTCAGACCAATATCGTCCAGACCATTCAGCAGGCAGTGACGACGAAAATCGTCCACTTCAAAGGCGATCTCTTCGCCCGATGGCGTAACCACTTTCTGGTTCTCAAGATCGACAGTCAGCTGATAGCCTTCATTTGCTTCAGTCTCTTTAAACAGACGATCCACCGTCTCTTCATCCAGAACGATCGGCAGCAGGCCATTCTTAAAGCTGTTGTTGTAGAAAATATCGGCATAGCTTGGCGCAATGATCGCACGGAAGCCAAAGTCTTCCAGCGCCCAAGGTGCGTGCTCACGGCTTGAGCCACAACCAAAGTTTTCACGCGCCAGCAGCACGGATGCACCTGCGTAGCGAGGCTGGTTCAGCACGAAGTCAGGATTCAGCGGACGACCACTATTATCCGCATCCGGCTGCCCCTCATCCAGATAACGCAGTTCATCGAACAGGTTCGGACCGAAGCCAGAACGTTTGATCGACTTCAGAAACTGCTTAGGAATGATCATATCGGTATCGATGTTGGCGCGGTCCATAGGAGCGACAACACCCTGATGTACAGTAAATGCTTTCATCTCAGGTTCTCCTATTAAAATTCACGCACGTCGACAAAGTGACCAGCAATCGCAGCAGCTGCAGCCATCGCGGGGCTCACCAGATGCGTACGACCGCCGTAGCCCTGACGACCTTCGAAGTTACGGTTAGAGGTGGAAGCACAATGCTCACCGCTGCCCAGCTTGTCGGCGTTCATCGCCAGACACATAGAGCAGCCTGGCTCACGCCATTCAAAACCAGCTTCTTCGAAAACCTTATCCAGGCCTTCTTCTTCTGCCTGAGCTTTCACCAGACCAGAGCCCGGTACGACTAAGGCCTGAATCAGGCTGTCCGCCACTTTACGACCTTTCGCAACTTCAGCAGCGGCACGCAGGTCTTCAATACGGGAGTTCGTGCAAGAACCGATGAATACACGATCCAGCTTAATGTCCGTGATTTTCTGACCCGGCTTTAAGCCCATGTACTCATAAGCACGGGTAAAGCCTGAACGCTCCACATCGTCTTCAGCGTCTTCAAGCGTTGGAACCGTGCCATCAACGGTCGTCACCATCTCTGGAGAGGTACCCCAGGTCACCTGTGGTTTGATGTCTTCGGCGCGAATCTCAACGACTTTATCGAACTCAGCATCGTCATCCGACTTGAGGTCAGACCATGCAGCGACGGCTTGTTCCCACTGATCTGCTTTAGGCGCAAACGGGCGACCTTTCACGTATTCAGCAGTGATCTCATCGAACGCTACCATACCCACACGGGCACCGGCTTCGATCGCCATGTTACACATGGTCATACGGCCTTCCATACTCATAGAGCGGATAGCAGAACCACCGAACTCCATGGCGCAACCGTTACCACCGGCGGTACCGATGACACCAATCACGTGCAGAACCACGTCTTTACCGGTAATACCTTTGCCCAGCTCACCGTCGACCTTGATCAGCAGGTTTTTCATTTTGCGCTGAATCAGGCACTGAGTCGCCAGCACGTGCTCAACTTCGGAGGTGCCAATACCATGCGCCAGTGCAGCGAACGCGCCGTGGGTTGCCGTATGGGAGTCACCGCACACAACCGTCATACCCGGCAGCGTCGCGCCCTGCTCTGGGCCAACGACGTGCACGATGCCCTGACGCTTGTCGGCCATTTTGAATTCGTTAATGCCAAAATGATCGCAGTTGTCGTCCAGAGTCTTAACCTGAATACGGGATACCGGATCCTGAATACCTTCGATACCTGATTTACGCTCAAGTACGGTGGTCGGAACATTGTGGTCAGGTGTCGCCAGGTTAGCGTCTAAGCGCCATGGCTTGCGACCTGCAATACGCAGACCTTCAAACGCCTGTGGAGAGGTCACTTCGTGCAGAAGCTGACGATCGATGTATATCAACGCTGTGCCATCTTCACGGGTTTTCACCACGTGCTGATCCCAGAGTTTGTCGTAAAGAGTCTTGCCGGCCATGCTCGGTACTCCCATCTCTTTAGTTAGGTTCTCATCATTAATCACTTGCTGAATGATACCTGAGCTGATAAACAACAGAAATTCATATTTTTTCTAGTTTGAATTCCTACTGGGAATACCAGCTACTATTTAGTATCAGCTCTTCCGGGGTGTGACATGGATACACAATCGTTAAAGGCGTTTATAGCAGTCGCTGAGCAAAAGTCATTTTCAGCAGCAGCAGAGTCTTTGTATCTGACGCAATCGGCGGTCAGTAAACGTATCAAGCAACTGGAAGAGCAGCTAGGCACCACTCTATTTGATCGTCACAACAGAACCATCAGCCTGACCGAGGCTGGCGAAGCCCTGCTCCCCCGAGCGCAACATATTCTGGATCTTGTATCAGACACAGAACTTGAACTGGAGAATATATCCGGCGACATCAGCGGCAGCCTGACCTTAGCGACCAGCCACCATATCGGGCTACACCGACTACCGCCTGTTCTCAGGAAATTTGTACATGCTCACCCAAATGTGGATCTCGACCTGCAGTTTATGGGTTCTGAGCGTGCATACCAGGCGGTGAGACTACGTCAGGTCGACCTCGCACTGACAACACTGGAGCAAACACCTAAAAGTGACATTGCTGCCATCCCACTCTGGCAGGACGATATGGTATGCGTCTGTGCAGCCAATCATCGGCTGGCTGACATCCCCCAGGTCTTACTTCAGGACCTGTCGTCCGAGCCCGCCATATTGCCTGAGCCAGATACGATTACCTATCAGCTCATAAACAATGTCTTTGCTGCCGAAGGACTGACCTTAAAGGCACCCATGCCTACCAACTATCTCGAAACCATTAAGATGCTTGTCTCGGTCGGGATGGGCTGGTCGGTGCTGCCCTCATCAATGGTGAATGATGACGCTTTAACCGTAATCAACTGGCCGGGGACGAGTCTTCGCCGACAGCTTGGCGCCGTATTCCTGAAACATCGAACGCAAAGCAATGCAGCTACCGCACTGATGGACCTCCTGCACGCCAGTGCCGACGACTAAAGTAAGAACCTGACCGGCCAATAGGGGTCGTACCTTAAGGCGATTTACCTTAAGACTACTTACCTTGAGGCAGAGCAAGACGCTGACACCTGAAAGCGATATGCTCACTAAGAGAACGGACTACGCCATTGCGGCGCTGAGGAGAATATCATGCTCGATATCAATCACATTCTGGTAGTGCTGGATAAACACGACGAAGAGCAGCCTGGCCTGCAGCGCGCATGCTGGCTGGCGAACGCGCTTGATGCCGACCTGACATTAATCACCTCAGCCTGGGACAGCTTTAGCGACCAGGCCTCACAATTGGCAGACACGACCGCAAGTAGTGTGAAGCAAGCCCTCCTGCGTCAGGCGCAACTCTGGCTGGATTCGCTTACTGAGCTGGATAGCTGCAAAGGCCTGCGCGTAAATACAGAAGTTCATTGGCAGAAGCACCTGCACGATGCCGCCATTGAATCGGCTCGCGATACGGAGTTTGACCTGGTTATTAAGTCGACTCAGAAACACGGCCTGATCGATCGGCTGTTCTCGCACTCTGACTGGAACCTGATGCGCCACTGCCCGGCGCCTGTCATGATGGTTAAATCATCCGATGCCTGGAAGCACAACCGTATACTCGCCAGTATTGATGCCACCAGCTCAGACAAAGGGCACACTCTTATCAATGACAACATTTTGTCTTATGCAGAGCATCTGGCTGATCACTTTGATACGGACCTGCATATTGCAAACGCTTACCCTATGGTCGCTGTCGCCCTCGCCATGGTGCCTGAGGTTTCTCCACCAGAAGACATTCAGAATTACATTACTGACCAGCATAAAGAGGCAACAGCTCGCTGGGCCGAAAAGTTCAACGTCGCTGAAGATCATGTCCACGTACTTGAAGGTGATGCTGAACAAGTCGTGCCGGATGTGGCCGCAGAGATTGAAGCCGATCTCGTCGTCGTTGGCACTGTCGGTCGCGAAGGTCTGAGCGGTGTCCTGATTGGCAACACAGCAGAAGCGCTCGTCGATAAACTCAGTTGCGATGTATTAATCATTAAACCCAAAGACGGCGTTAATCCTGATATTGAATAGCCCACATATCGCGTAACCCCGTAAGTCGAGAGAATATGAAATCCGCTGATAAGCAGACAAAGAACCTCCTGATTATTGCGCACTGCCCCTCTGAAAATCTGGCCCGTCTCCGTGACGGGCTTATTTCTGGCATAGAAAAAGCTGGCGCTAATCTCACATTCACCGCCAAAGCACCGTTAGATGCAGGCGTCGATGAACTCATGCAAGCCGAAGGAGTTATCTTATTAACCCCTGAAAACCTGAGCTATATGTCAGGTGCAATGAAGGACTGGTTTGACCGCGTTTATTACCCGGTGCTGGACAACAAACAGGGACTCCCCTGTATAGCCATCGTACGTGCAGGCCACGATGGCACAGGCACTGTCCGCGCCCTGCAAACCATCACAACCGGATTACGCTGGCGCTGGGTTCAGGAACCAGTGGTGCTCAGAGGTGCGTGGCAGGAAGCATGGCTGGACGAAGTCGGTGAGATTGGTGAGGCCATCGCAACCGCTCTGTCAGAAGGTATTATTTAGCAGGATAAAAAAACGCCGACCCGAAGGCCGGCGTAGAGGGGGAGCAATCATAACGGTTGTTTTGCAACAACCGTAAGCTCAGATACGACATTCACGTATCAGTTCCTCAAAGTTTCATTTTCTTAAGCCTTTTTTTAATAAAACTTCTTCGATTTCGACAAGACACGCCGGATCATCGATAGTTGACGGAGTTTGGTACTCCTCACTGTTAGCGATGTTGCGCAACACCTTACGCAGAATCTTCCCTGAGCGGGTTTTCGGTAGACGCTGGACAACCACAGCATGACGGAAACTGGCAACGGCACCGATGTTGTCACGCACTCGCTGAATGACTTCGGACTCCAGAGTCGCTTCATCGATTGTCACACCATCTTTTAACAGAAGAAGACCCAGGGGTTCTTCGCCTTTGAGGTCACTGGCCTGGCCAATCACAGCGCACTCCGCAATTGCATCATGACCAGCCACAACCTCCTCCATTTCACCGGTCGACAGGCGGTGGCCTGCGACATTGATGATGTCATCGGTGCGCCCCTGAACAAACAGGTAGCCATCCTTATCGATGTAACCACCATCACCCGAAACGTAGTAGCCGTCGAAGGTACTCAGGTAACCATCCACAAAGCGGTCGTGATTGTTCCAGATCGTTGGCAGGCAGCCCGGGGGCATAGGTAATTTGATGGCAATACTGCCCTGCTCACCGGCAGGCACAGGCTTGCCGTGACCATCCAGAATTTCAACATTAAAACCAGGAGACGGACGCGTTACCGAGCCAGGCTTCGTTTCCGCAAGACCATAGCCCACGTGATTTCCCGCAATAGCCCAGCCAGTTTCCGTCTGCCACCAATGATCAACGACGGGCCGTTTCAGGTGCCCGACCACCCAGTCGTAAGTGGGTGGATCAAGGCGTTCACCGGCCATAAAAATGGTTGTTAATGCGCTGAGGTCGTACTGTCCGGCAAGAGCACACTCCGGGTCTTCCTTCCGTACAGCACGAAACGCCGTTGGTGCAGCAAATAAGGCCTTCACCTTATATTCAGCACACACCCGCCAGAAGGCTCCAGCGTCTGGTGTTTTAACCGGCTTGCCTTCATAAAAGACCGTAGTACAGCCGGTAATCAAAGGCGCATAAACAATATACGAATGCCCAACGACCCAGCCCACATCCGATGCCGCCCAGAAGACATCCCCCGGACCTATGTTATAGACGGAATCCATGGAATAACGCATCGCCACGGCATGGCCGCCATTATCGCGGACAACCCCTTTGGGCTTACCGGTAGTCCCTGACGTATAAAGAACATACAGGGGGTCCGTCGACAACACAGGCACACAGTCTGCTGGTGATGCTGACCCCAGCGCCTCTTGCCAATCCAGATCAAAACCAGCAGTCAGATCACAAGGATGCTGCTCTCGTTGCAGTACCAAACAGGAATCAGGTCGGTGACTCGCCATGGATAGCGCATCATTCACAATCGGTTTGTAGGGGATAATCCGGTCGACTTCTATTCCGCAGGAGGCCGTGACAAGCACTTTAGGCGTTGCATCATCAATACGGACGGCTAATTCGTTGGGCGCAAATCCACCAAACACCACCGAATGAACCGCCCCGAGACGAGCGCAAGCCAGCATAGCAATCGCGGCTTCAGGCACCATCGGCATATAGATAACAACCCGATCCCCCTTTTCTACGCCCCGGGCAGCCAGCACGCCTGCGAAAAGCGCCACTTCTTGGGTTAATTCACGATAGGTATAAGAGCGTTTGCTTCCAGTAACAGGCGAGTCGTAAATAAGTGCAGCCTGATCGCCACGGCCATTCAGAACGTGATAATCGAGTGCCAGAAAAGAAGTGTTCAATTCACCATCGGCAAACCAACGGTCTATTCCATTTTCATCCTGACTGAGTACCTTGGTTGGTTTTTTAAACCAGTGCACTTTCTCTGCCTGTGCAGACCAGAACGCCTTTGGATTGTCGCGAGCCTCGCGGTAATCGGTTTCATACATCATTAGCCACCTCCAGGTATTCATTCAGAATACGAAAGTCGACTAACAGCGCCTATTCGACTTAGGGATAGAATCGCGGTTGCTCTTAAAATAAAAAAGCCCGCGACTGAAACAGTGGCGGGCTTTTATATTGTCTGACTTCAGCTAAGACTTACCAGCCAGTCAGTTCCTTCAGTGTCTTACCGATATCAGCAAGGCTCTTACAGGTTGCTACACCAGCATCATTGAGCGCCGCGAATTTCTCGTCTGCTGTGCCTTTGCCGCCCGAGATAATCGCGCCGGCATGGCCCATACGCTTACCTGGAGGTGCAGTCACACCTGCAATGTAAGAAACCACAGGTTTAGTCACGTTCTCTTTGATGAAGGCTGCTGCTTCTTCTTCGGCAGTACCACCAATTTCACCAATCATTACGATGGCTTCAGTGGCAGGGTCTTCCTGGAACATTTTCAGGATATCAATGAAGTTAGAGCCCGGAATCGGGTCACCACCGATACCAACACAAGTCGACTGGCCGAAACCTTCGTCAGTGGTTTGCTTAACCGCTTCGTAAGTCAGGGTACCCGAGCGGGATACAATACCCACTTTGCCTGGCAGGTGAATATGACCAGGCATAATACCGATCTTACATTCTCCCGGAGTAATAACCCCTGGGCAGTTCGGACCGATCAGCTGCACACCAAGCTCATCGCACTTAACTTTTGCATCCAGCATATCCAGAGTAGGAATGCCTTCAGTAATACAAACGATCAGTTTGATACCGGCATTTGCCGCCTCAAGGATTGAGTCCTTACAGAACGGCGCAGGTACATAAATCACAGATGCCTCAGCCCCTGTAGCGTCAACGGCTTCAGCGACAGTATTAAACACTGGAAGGCCAAGGTGCTCAGTGCCACCTTTACCCGGTGTAACACCGCCAACCATCTTTGTGCCGTACTCAATGGCCTGCTCAGAATGGAAGGTACCTTGAGAGCCAGTGAAGCCCTGACAAATAACCTTGGTATCTTTATTAATTAAAATACTCATTATTTGCCCCCCGCAGCTTTAACCGCTTGCTCCGCAGCATCCGCAAGGCTGGTTGCTGCAATAATATTTAAACCACTTTCAGCCAGAACTTTAGAACCAAGTTCCGCATTGTTACCTTCGAGACGTACAACCACCGGCACTTTCACACCGACTTCTTTTACCGCCCCGATTACGCCTTCAGCGATCATGTCGCAGCGTACAATACCGCCGAAAATATTAATCAGAACGGCGCTGACATTTTCGTCGGAGAGAATAATTTTGAATGCTTCAACAACACGCTCTTTCGTCGCGCCGCCGCCCACATCCAGGAAGTTCGCAGGCTGGCCACCGTGCAACTTAACGATGTCCATGGTACCCATCGCCAGACCTGCACCATTCACCATACAACCAATGTTGCCATCAAGGGCGACATAGTTAAGTTCGAATTTCGCTGCGTGTGCTTCACGCTCATCTTCCTGAGAAGGATCGTGCATTTCCTGCAGATCTTTGTGGCGATACACAGCATTGCTATCGATGTTAATTTTCGCGTCGAGGCAGTGGAGATCGCCCTCATTGGTAACTACCAGAGGGTTAATTTCCAGCAATGCCAGATCTTTTTCGTGGAATAATTTAGACAGACCAAGGAAGATTTTTACAAATTGCCCTACTTGTTTTCCTTCAAGACCCAATTTAAAGGCCAGATCCCGGCCTTGGTACGGCTGCGCGCCTACTAAGGGATCAATCTCGGCTTTCAGGATTTTTTCAGGTGTTTCGTGTGCGACTTTCTCAATCTCCACACCACCTTCGGTCGATGCCATGAACACAACACGACGGGAAGAACGATCAACAACGGCACCGAGGTAGAGTTCCTGATCAATATCTGTGCAGGATTCAACCAGAATGCGAGAAACCGGCTGGCCGTTTTCATCTGTCTGATAGGTCACCAGGTTTTTACCCAGCCACTGATTAGCAAAATCGCTGATCTCTTCTTTTGAGCTGACCAGTTTCACACCACCGGCCTTACCGCGACCACCCGCATGTACCTGTGCTTTTACGACCCAACGGTCGCCACCGATTGTGTCGGCTGCTGCAGCTGCCTCTTCCGCTGTTTTTGCCGCCACTCCTTTTGAGACTAGCAGGCCGTACTGAGCGAACAGCTGCTTACCCTGATATTCGTGTAGGTTCATCGCTTTGTCCTGTTCTTACAATTTAACGTTCAGGTCTTGTCTGACGGAGACACATTGTATGGGTTCCGCCATTTCAGAAACTTGTGTGGAAAAGATAGTCCTGATTTTCTGATTAGAGAAATAAGGGGCCAATCCACCGTCGCTGTTACAGTTTAGACAGGTTGTAATAAAGCCACAAAAAAAAAGCCCGGTAAACCGGGCTTTAGTATTATGTCCTGCACACTGTGGTGCATAGACCAGCTTACTTGGCTTTAGGGCGACGATTGGCCTTATGAATGGCCTGATTGTTCACCGCAAGCGCAGCTTCATGCACAGCTTCAGAAATGGTTGGGTGTGCGAACACCATCATACCCACGTCTTCAGCGCTGGAACCGAATTCCATAGCAACAACGATCTGCTGACAAAGATCACCAGCATTCGGACCGATCACACTGGCACCAAGAATACGGTCAGTTTCAGCATCGGCGATAATCTTCACGAAGCCATCCGTATCTGCAGCGGCCATCGCCCGGCCATTAGCAGCGAACGGGAACATACCAACGTTATATTTTTCGCCATTTGCTTTCAGTTCATCTTCGGTTTTACCGACCCAGGCAATTTCTGGGTGCGTGTAAATAACAGAAGGAATGCAGTCGTAATTAATCTGCGCTTTATGACCGGCGATGCGCTCAGCAACCATGACGCCTTCTTCAGACGCTTTATGTGCCAACATAGGACCACGTACTACGTCACCTACAGCCCAGACTCCAGGAGCGTCTGTTTTACAGGTTTCGTCGACGTGAATAAAACCACGCTCATCAAGGTTAACGCCGCAGTCACCTGACAGCAGACCTTCAGTGTAAGGACGACGACCAACCGCTACGATCAGCTTGTCGAACTCTTCTGACTTTTCACCTTCAGAATCCTGATAGGTCACGGTCACTTTCTTACGCTTAACATCCGTACCAGTGACTCGTGCACCGACGCGAATATCCATGCCTTGCTTGCCAAACAGTTTCTTAGCTTCTTTAGCCACCGTCTGGTCGACAAGGTGAAGGAAATTATCCTGCGCTTCGAGAACCGTAACTTCTGAACCGAGACGACCCCATACAGAACCAAGCTCAAGACCGATAACACCGGCACCAATAACACCAAGGCGCTTAGGCACCTTAGTAAATTCCAGCGCACCGGTAGAATCAACAATAACGTCGTCGGCCAATGGCGCTGGAGGAATTTCAACCGGCACAGAACCCGTCGCGATAATTACGTTTTCTGCTTCAAGCACCTCAACGTTACCGCTGTGGTCAGTGAACTCTACCTGCTTGTTTGCAAGCAGTTTACCTGTCCCTTCAAACGACGTTACACCGTTTGCTTTAAACAGCGTCGCAACACCCATGGTCAGGTTTTTCACGATCTGTTCTTTGCGGGCCATCATCTTTTCGATGTCGATGGAGACCTTACCGGTAGAAATACCGTGCAGCTCAAACTTCTCGTGCGCTTCTTCATATTTGTGAGAGCTGTCGAGAAGTGCCTTTGAAGGGATACAACCTACGTTCAGGCAGGTGCCGCCCAGCACAGGCTTATCTTCTTTGCTGACCCATTTTTCAACACACGCAGTCTTCAGACCAAGCTGCGCACAGCGAATAGCTGCTACATAACCACCAGGACCACCACCGATGACTACAACATCAAATTGTTTGCTCATAATAAATCCTTAAATTTCCGAAACCCTATCAGATATCCAGCAACAGACGCGCTGGATCTTCGAGCAACTCTTTAATGGTTACCAGGAACTGTACTGCTTCTTTGCCATCGATCATTCTGTGATCGTATGACAGAGCAAGATACATCATTGGCTGAATAACAACTTCACCATTCACTGCCATCGGACGTTCCTGAATTTTGTGCATTCCCAGAATAGCAGTCTGAGGAGGATTCAGAATAGGCGTCGACATCAGTGACCCGAAAATACCACCATTTGTGATGGTAAAGGTGCCACCCTGCATATCATTGATACCCAGCTTACCTTCGCGGCCACGCTTACCGAAATCACCAATAGTGCTTTCAATTTCCGCCAGACCCATGCTGTCAGTATCACGCAGAACTGGAACAACCAGACCGCGTTCAGTAGAAACGGCGACACCGATATCCTGATATCCGTGGTAAACCATGTCGTTACCATCGATAGATGCGTTAACCGCAGGGAAACGCTTCAGGGCTTCAGTAGCCGCTTTCACGAAGAAAGACATGAAACCGAGTTTCACACCGTGCGCTTTTTCAAAAGTATCTTTGTACTTTTTACGCAGCTCCATAACCGGGCCCATGTTCACTTCGTTGTAGGTCGTGAGCATGGCAGCGTTCTGTTGCGCCTCGACTAAGCGACGAGCGATGGTTGCACGGAGACGAGTCATAGGAACACGTTTCTCAATGCGGTCACCTTCATCAGCCATAGGTGCAGCGGCGGCAGGTGCAGCAGGTGCCGACTTAGGCGCTTCTGCTTTTGGTTCTGGAGCAGCGGCAGGCGCCGGCGCAGAACCACCCTTCAGATGATTAACGACATCTTCTTTGGTAACACGACCGTCTTTGCCAGTCGCCTTGATCGATGACGGAGCAATACCATTTTCTTCAACCAGCTTACGCGCAGCCGGGCTCATGATGATGTCACCATCATCAGATGCTTCTGCAGTTTCAGCAGGCGCCGATTCGGTTTCATCAGGCGCTGAAGAAGACGCAGCATCCACCGCGCCCTCTTCAAAGATTGCCAGCACTTCGTCACTCAGAACCACATCGCCCTCTTCTTTATGAACGGTTTTTAATGAACCGTCCGCAGGAGCGACAACTTCGAGTACGACTTTATCCGTTTCAATATCCACCAGAAGCTCGTCGCGCTGGATGGGTTCACCCGGTTTTTTGTGCCAGGTTGCCACAGTGCCATCAGCGACAGATTCAGGAAAGGTGGGTGCCTTAATTTCGATGCTCATTCGATTTTCCTTAGAGTTCCTGCGATACGTCAGCCCTGGAGATCCAGAGCGTCACGGATTAATTTTTCCTGTTGCTCCAGATGGAGCGCCATGTAACCAGCAGCTGGAGACGCAGAGTGATCACGCCCTGCGTACTCAAGATGCCACTTTGGATTCAGGTCATGCGCGACTTTGCGCATATGGTGCTGGCTGCTGTACCAGGCGCCCATGTTCATCGGTTCCTCCTGCACCCAGTAAATGTCCTTGGCGCCTTTGTATGGCTCCAGAATCTTACCGAGGAAGTTATGAGGAAACGGATAAATCTGCTCAATCCGAATGATCGCAATATCGTCGATCTCTTCCGCGCGGCGGCGTTCAAGTAAATCGTAGTAGACCTTACCGGAACAGAGCAAAATTCTGCGGACTTTTTTCGGATTAATATCATCAATTTCGTCGAGACAAGTACGGAAGCGGCCTTCAGCCAGCTCTTCAAGCGTACTGGTCGCCAATTTATGGCGCAGTAACGACTTGGGCGACATCACAACCATTGGCTTACGCAGTGGGCGAATCATCTGACGACGTAGCATATGGTAAACCTGCGCCGGTGTTGAAGGCACACAGATCTGAACATTGTGTTCTGCACAAAGCTGCAAATAACGTTCAAGACGCGCAGACGAGTGCTCTGGCCCCTGGCCTTCGTAGCCGTGTGGCAGCAGCATAGTCAGACCACACAGACGGCCCCACTTGTGTTCACCTGACGAAATAAACTGGTCGAATACCACCTGGGCACCGTTGGCAAAGTCACCAAACTGCGCTTCCCAGATAACCAGAGTCCCTGGTGTCGTGGTTGCATAGCCGTATTCAAATGCCAGTACGGCTTCTTCAGAGAGAAGCGAGTCGTAGATATCAAACTTCGGCTGACCTTCTTCGATATGCTGAAGCGGCACATGAGTGCTCGCATCTTTCTGGTTATGCAGCACGGCGTGACGGTGAGAGAACGTACCGCGACCTACGTCCTGCCCCGTAAGGCGGATTCCGTAGCCCTGTTTAATCAGAGTGGCGTACGCCATGGTTTCTGCGAAACCCCAGTTGATTGGCAGAGCGCCTGCAGCCATCTTACGACGGTCCTCAAGAATCTTGCCGACCTGACGCTGAACTGCAAAGCCTTCTGGCGGTTCCTGAAGCTGATGCGCGAGTTCCTGCAGCTGCTTCATATCAAACTTAGTATCGCCTTTGGTCGTCCACTCATGGCCGAGGTACGGACTCCAGTCGACGAACAATTCTTTGTTCGGCTCCTTAACCAAGGACTTAACCACGTGAAGACCATTATCCAGAGCCAGTCGATACTCTTCTTCGAGCTGCTTACTGGTGTCTTCAGTCAGGACGCCCTCTTCAACCAGACGCTTCGCGTAAAGTGTACGGGTTGTCGGGTGGCTCTTAATTTTCGAGTACATCAGCGGCTGAGTACCGGATGGCTCGTCGGCTTCGTTGTGTCCGCGACGGCGATAGCAAACAAGGTCAATCACCACGTCTTTACGGAACTCGTTACGATAATCAACGGCCAGCTGAGTAACAAAAAGCACCGCTTCAGGGTCATCGCCATTCACGTGCAAAATCGGCGCCTCAACCATTTTTGCAACGTCAGTGCAGTATTCCGTTGAGCGGGTATCTTCACGCTTAGAAGTCGTAAAACCGACCTGGTTGTTAATGACGATGTGAACAGTACCGCCGGTTTTGTAAGCGCGTGTCTGAGACATCTGGAATGTCTCCATAACAACACCCTGCCCCGCGAATGCTGAGTCACCGTGAATACTGACAGGAACAACCTTTTCACCCACAGGATCACTACGACGATCCTGACGCGCACGCACCGAACCCTCAACCACTGGAGAAACAATCTCAAGGTGAGATGGGTTGAATGCCAGCGCCAGGTGAACTTCACCGCCCGGTGTCATCACGTTCGAGGAGAAGCCCTGGTGATACTTCACGTCGCCGTGAGATTCGTATTCTGCTTTACCATCAAACTCATCGAAAAGATCTGAGGTTTTCTTACCCAGTGTATTAATCAGGGTATTCAGTCGGCCACGGTGGGCCATACCGATCACGATCTCTTTTGCACCGTACGTACCGCTGCGCTGAATCAGCTCATCCATTAACGGGATAAGAGACTCACCACCTTCCAGGCCGAAACGCTTAACACCCGGATAACGAGAGCCCAGGTATTTTTCCAGGCCTTCTGCAGCCGTCAGACGCTCCAGCAGGTGCATTTTGATTTCTTCACCGTATTTCGGGTGAGAGCGGACGCTTTCAAGACGTTGCTGGAACCAGCGCTGCTCTGCGGTATTGACGATGTGCATGTATTCAGCACCCACCGTTCCGCAATAAGTGGTTTCTAACGCATCAATGATTTCTTTCAGTGTCGCCTGATCCTGACCGACAAACAGGTTTCCAGTCTGGAACACTGTATCGAGGTCAGAGCGGGTCAGGCCATGAAAATGCAGATCAAGATCAGGAACAGTCTCGCGAGTCATCAACGCCAGAGGATCAAGCTTAGCGTGCTGGTGACCACGGCCGCGATACGCATTGATCAGCTGCAGTACTTTCATCTGCTTGCGCTCGTGTTCGCTGCTCACTGGCGCGGACATCATAGGCTTAGCGCGACGCTGATTCTTTGAAATGAGTAGAAATTGATCCCGGATGGGCTTATGCGGGGTGTCGACGGTGCTGTTTTCGTCAACGCGAGGGAGTTTGTCGAAATAGTTGCGCCACTCTTCGGGCACTTCGTTTGGATCGCGGAGATAGGTTTCGAACAACTCCTCGATGTAAGCAACATTACCACCCGCTAGCTGCGAAGTGCTCCATAGTTGCTCCATTGTCAGTTCGTGCATGTATGACCACCCTGTGTCAATTTCTGAACAAGGGAATGCCACCACAGAGATGCATGCACCGACTCTAGCACAAGGCGAAGTAGAGGGTCGATCGGATAGATCGCAAGGCCTCTGAGGTAGCACCGGGATGCCCGGTTCCCTCAACTGTAAACTAGCTTAGTCAACAATGGGACTTTTTGGGTTCCATTGCGAATAAAATTGTCGACGTAAGCGGGTTGTATGTCCAACCCGACTTACGTCTCATACCACCGGTCGGAAGTGGTACCGTTACACCTGCTGTGACAGCAGCATGTTACGGATGTGTCCAATGGCGCGTGTTGGGTTCAGACCCTTCGGGCACACATTGACACAGTTCATGATTCCGCGGCAACGGAATACAGAGAACGGATCGCTCAAACCTGCCAATCGCTCTTCAGTTGACGTATCGCGGCTGTCTGCCAGGAAACGATAAGCCTGAAGAAGACCTGCCGGGCCAACGAACTTGTCTGGGTTCCACCAGAATGAGGGACAAGACGTTGAACAACATGCACACAGGATACACTCATACAGACCATCGAGCTTCGCACGCTCTTCTGGCGACTGCAGACGCTCGATAGCTGGCGCCGGAGTATCGTTATGCAGGTACGGCTTGATCTTCTCATACTGCTGATAGAACAGCGACATGTCGATAACCAGGTCGCGGATTACAGGCATGCCTGGCAGCGGGCGCAGAACCAACTTGTCCATTTTGCCTTTGGTCGCTTCAGAAATCGGAGTAATACACGCCAGACCATTCTTACCATTGATGTTCATACCATCAGAACCACACACACCTTCACGGCATGAGCGGCGGTAAGCAACAGAAACGTCCTGTTCCTTAACCAGGTGCAGCACATCCAGCACCATTACGTCTTTACCACCAGGAATGGTAATTTCGTAATCCTGCATGTATGGGGCTTCATCCTTCTCAGGGTTGTAACGATAAACACTAACTAACATATCAACACTCCCCTCTTAATAGGTACGGACTTTAGGTGGGAAGGCCTCAACGGTCTTAGGCGCGAAGTTCACCGCACGCTTGCCGATCGTCTTGGTTTCCGGGAAGTACAGTGAGTGACACAGCCAGTTTTCGTCATCACGCTCGGTGAAGTCGTTACGGGCGTGGGCACCACGTGACTCTTTACGCTCAATCGCAGCAACCGCGGTTGCATACGCAGTTTCGTAAAGGTTATCCAGTTCCAGAGCTTCAATACGCGCGGTATTGAATGCATTGCTCTTGTCGTCGAGAACCGTGTTCTTAACACGCTCACCGATTTCTTTGAGCATCTCCAGACCTTTCTCCATGCTTGGACCTTCGCGGAATACCCCGAAGTACAGCTGCATGGTTTTCTGAAGATCAGCACGAACAGCAGCAACGCTGTCACCAGAAGTCTGAGTATTCAGACGATTCAGGCGAGCCATTGCACGCTCAATGTCTTCTTCTGTTGGATCAACAAAGTCGAAACCATCTTTAAAGTTCTGCTCAACCTGCAGACCCACCGCACGACCAAATACAACCAGGTCAAGAAGTGAGTTACCACCAAGGCGGTTCGCACCGTGTACAGATACACAAGCGATCTCGCCAGCAGCGTAGAGACCTTCTACTACCACGTCGTTACCGTCCGCATCAACGGTCAGTGCCTGACCACCGATGTTTGTCGGAACACCACCCATCATATAGTGACAGGTTGGAACAACAGGGATTGGTTCTTTAACAGGGTCAGCGTGCGCAAATGTGCGAGACAGCTCAAGAATACCCGGAAGCTTAGCGTTCAGGGTTTCTTCGCCCAGGTGATCCAGTTTCAGGAACACGTGGTCGCCATCTTCACCACAACCGCGACCTTCAAGAATTTCCATAACCATGGAGCGTGCAACAACGTCACGACCTGCAAGGTCTTTCGCGTTAGGTGCATAACGTTCCATGAAACGCTCGCCGTCTTTATTGATGAGGTAACCACCTTCACCACGACAACCTTCAGTCACCAGAGTACCAGCACCCGCAATACCTGTTGGGTGGAACTGCCACATTTCCATGTCTTGCATAGGAACGCCAGCACGAACCGCCATACCAACACCGTCACCAGTGTTGATCAGAGCGTTAGTCGTGGACTGATAGATACGACCCGCACCACCAGTCGCCAGTACAGTTGCCTTAGCTTTGATGTAAACAGTTTCGCCAGATTCGATATCGATAGCGATAACGCCCGCTACCTGACCGTTAGCATTTTTAACCAGATCAACGGCATACCATTCATTCAGGAAGGTAGTACCGCCTTTCAGGTTGCCTTGGTACAGGGCGTGCAGAAGCGCGTGACCTGTACGGTCAGCAGCTGCACAGGTACGGGCTGCCTGAGTAGGATCGTTAGGACCTTTCGACTGACCACCGAATGGGCGCTGATAAATACGGCCTTCTTCAGTACGGGAGAAAGGCAGACCCATGTGCTCAAGCTCGAATACCGCCTGAGGGCCTACGGAACACATGTATTCGATAGCGTCCTGGTCACCGATGTAGTCGGAACCTTTAACGGTATCGTACATGTGCCAACGCCAATCATCGTTTGGATCAGCAGACGCGATCGCACAAGTAATACCGCCCTGGGCAGATACAGTGTGCGAACGGGTTGGGAATACTTTAGTAACACACGCGGTTTTGATGCCTGACTCAGTCAGCTGCAGTGCAGCGCGCATGCCCGCACCACCACCACCGATTACGATGGCGTCAAACGACATAGTTCTGATTTTGCTGCTCATGACTTACACGCTCCAGAGAATATCGATGCCCCAGACCAGGTACGTGAACAGGAAACCTGCCATTACCAGCTGGAAAATAAAACGAAGAGACGTCGACCCGGTGATGTAGTCAGTGGAAATTGTCCACATACCAACCCAGGCGTGAGCACAGATAGAGATCAGTGCTGCCAGGCTGAATACTTTCATCCACACCTGAGAAAAAAGACCGTGCCACTCAGCAAAAGTCAGGTCCGGAGTAGCGACTACGAATCCAAACAGGAACAGAGTGTAAATAGCAAGAATGACAGCTGACAGACGCTGAATCACCCAATCGTAAAGGCCACTACGGCCAAAGTTTGTAACACTGTTTACCATACCCAGACTCCCGCCAGAACGATCACTACGACACCGGCAATCAAAGTAATGATTGCGCCGGTACGACCGCTTTCTTTGGTTTCACCAATTCCCATGTCCATCAACAGGTGTTTTACACCCGCCACAAAGTGATAACCCAAAGCAGACAGAATGCCCCAGGTGATGAACTTGGCCAGGCCACCATTCATTACTTCTTTCAGCTCATTGAAAGATTGCTCAGACTCCAGCGAAGCTCCAAGTGCACGGAGCATGAAGGCCACTGCAAAAAACAGAGCAAAGCCAGAGATACGGTGCAGGATGGACGCCTTGGCAGGAAGTGGGAGCTCAATAGTAGTCAGATCCAGATTTTTAGGTCTATTGCTATTCACGGCTCTATTACACTCTTATATGGGCCCGAAACTCCTGTCCGAAATCACTCAGACTGGCCCCGGGCACAGGCTCACGAAGGTTGACGATCCCCCTGTACAAGTCTTGCACAAGTTTGTCGCCGCGACAAATTATAAGCAGCGTAACCGTGTTTTACAAATGGCATGACAGCCTTATGACAGAGCATTCGGCAATTTCACCCCGTATATCTACACTGTTGACTGGTTGAGGTATCCCTGATGATGCGAGCAGTAACCGCAGCACCAGCAAATCCCGGCTCCAACGTCAGACATTAGTCGCAGGCTCCGGGTTAACAATCTGAACCATCTATACTTGACTCGAACCAGAAACTTATCATTGCCCTGGCGACAATTGACAAACCAGCTCCACAATCTATAGTTGTGCCCCTTTGTTTGGGGGTAACACCTTAAAAAGTGTTCTCTCCTGTGCTGAAATTCTGGCTGACCAGGCTGAATTTCGCAGCTGTAAAAAGCACAGCGACCGGGAGAGTTGGAGAACTTACAATGTTCTCTGGGGTATTAATCAGATAGCAGGAGGCCTCATTTCATGGCTGACAAGAAAGCAACACTGAAAGTCGATGGCGTAGAAGAAACATTAGAACTGCCGGTATACGAAGGCACCGTAGGACCTGATGTCGTCGACGTTCGCAGTCTGACTGGCAAAGGCCTGTTTACATACGACCCTGGCTTTGTATCAACCGCAGCAACCGAATCTGCGATTACATACATCGACGGCGCAGCTGGCGTACTGCTTCACCGCGGTTACCCAATTGATCAACTGGCTGAGAAGTCAGACTACCTGGAAACCTGCTACCTGCTGCTGCACGGCGAGCTGCCTGATGCAGAGCAAAAAGAAACATTCGTCAGCACCATTAAGAACCACACTATGGTTCATGAGCAGCTGAGCCATTTCTTCAACGGCTTCCGACGTGATGCTCACCCGATGGCTGTTATGTGTGGTGTTGTTGGTGCACTCTCTGCGTTCTATCACGACTCACTGGATATCCATGACGAGCATTCCCGCATGGTATCTGCACACCGTCTGATCGCGAAAATGCCGACACTCGCTGCAATGGTTTACAAGTACAGTATCGGCCAGCCGTTCATGTACCCGCGCAACGACCTGAGCTACGCAGAAAACTTCCTGCACATGATGTTCAACACGCCATGTGAAGAGAAGAAAGTAAGTCCGGTTCTGGCAAAAGCAATGGACCGTATCTTCCTGTTGCACGCTGACCACGAACAGAATGCATCGACCTCAACCGTACGCCTGGCTGGCTCTACTGGCGCCAACCCGTTCGCATGTATTGCGTCTGGTATCGCTGCACTCTGGGGCCCCGCCCACGGTGGTGCAAACGAAGCCGTTCTGAACATGCTGAATGAGATCGGCGACGAGTCAAACATCGACAAGTTCGTTGCAAAAGCGAAAGACAAAGAAGATCCATTCCGTCTGATGGGCTTCGGTCACCGCGTTTACAAGAACTTCGACCCACGCGCTAAAGTCATGAAGCAGACCTGTGACGAAGTTCTGGCTGAGCTCGGTATGGAAGATGATCCACTGCTGAAGATCGCGATGAAGCTGGAGAAGATTGCGACTGAAGACGAGTACTTCATTAAACGTGGTCTGTATCCTAACGTTGACTTCTACTCGGGTATCATCCTGAAAGCCATCGGCATCCCGACTGAGATGTTCACTGTGATCTTTGCAACTGGCCGTACTCCGGGCTGGATTGCACACTGGAACGAAATGATCAGCGGCAACTACCGTATCGGTCGCCCGCGTCAGCTGTACACTGGTTACGCTAAGCGTGACTACCCAGGCTAACGCCAGGGATAAGAAAAGCCGCTGACCAGCGGCTTTTTTTTTCGCCTCGAAAAACTGCACATAAGGATACCCCGTGAATATTCTCTTTATCGGCCTTGGCAATATGGGCGCCCCCATGGCTGCGCACCTCGCCAGCGCAGGCCACTCCCTGACCGTAGCAAACCGCAGCCCTGCCAAGGTTGCCCAGTGGCTCGCCAGCAACCAGGGGCAGGCATTAGCAACGCCCTCTACCCTCCCCGTGCAGACGGACGCTGTCATACTCTGCGTGAGCCGGGATGAAGACGTCGAAGAGTGGCTGATAGATAACGGTATAATAAATCAACTCAAGCCGGGTGCACTGATCGTCGATCACAGCACCACGAGTGCAGGCCTGGCCGAACGGATGGCCGCCGAAGCCTCAGAGAATGGCGTATATTTCTGTGATGTTCCCGTATCAGGCGGTCAGCAAGGTGCTCAGAATGGTCAGTTATCACTTATGGCGGGATGTGATTCCAACGCCTACGAGCGACTGGTAGATCTCACAGCACCATACACCAAAGCCATTGCGCACATGGGCGATCCGGGCTGTGGCCAGAAGACCAAGATGGTCAATCAGATCTGTGTCGCCGGACTGATTCAGTCTCTGGCCGAAGGGATCCACTTCGCTCAGGAAAGCGGCCTTGATCCAAAGAAGGTCATGGAGCTTGTCGGGCAAGGCGCCGCCAGTAGCTGGCAACTGATCAACCGCCACCAAACCATGATAGACGGCGACTACGACCACGGATTTGCTGTCTCGCTAATGCACAAGGACCTGCAAATCTGCCTCCACGAAGCCAGAGCTGAAGGCGTTTCTCTGCCCATCACCGAGATTGTGGATAGCTATTACCAACAACTCGAATCGGATGGCAACGGCCATAAAGACACGTCATCCCTGCTTTTACGACTACAGAAGCGCGAATAAAAGCAAGAGCCAGAAGGACACAGAACCTGACTATTGCATGACTTACACTGTTATGACTGGCTCCGGTGCGTACTTGTACTAAGCTAAGTTCAAACCTTTTCCGGATGCGAACTCCATGGCGCAACTTGAACGACATTCTCTCAGCCGCTCCGTCCCGGACGATCAGCTGAACTGGAGCCAGATAGGCGAAACCCTGACCTTGCTGGCACTGGCCGTCGCGCAGATCGATACCTCAATGAAAGAAGGTAATGATTCGGTAGATACTCTGACGCACAGCTTTACCTCAATCGCCAGCAAGTCGCGTCTGCTACTCGACCACTTTGCAAAGGTAGACCCGAACGCTCCTCAAGAAATTAAAAACGCCGCTGAAATCATCCACGCAGAAGTAGGCAAAGCCGTTGTCGCTTTTCAGTTTTACGATCGCTTGTCCCAGCGCATGGAACACGTAGGTGAGAGTCTCGAGAAGATGGGCCACCTGATCAGTGATCCCAAGGGCCGGTATATTGAAAAAGAATGGGTTCAGCTACAGAGCGAGATTAAAGCGAACTACACCATGGAAGCCGAACGTATTATGTTCGAGCACATCCTTGCGGGACGTTCAATCGCTGAAGCGCTCGAAATCTACCACCACCATTTTAACAAACCGATGGACGACTCCTTCGGTACTGATGACGACATCGAATTATTCTGATTCCGCGTAAAGCGCCTCACCTACCCCGAGGCGCTTCCCGGTGAATATTGCGTTCTGACCGAATATTATCCGGCCCTCAATCCGGCACCATTCTTTTAGTGCACTCATGACTTCAGGGCTGCGCTCAAGCGTGTCGGGATCACGTGTTGGAATAACACAACGCTCACAAGGCTTCACCAATGGCAGAACCTCGCCCAGATTCGTCGTTAACCTCGTCCAATCACGCTCTGCAAATGCGATATCAGCGCCTTCAATGACAATATTAGGCCTGAAACGACGCACATCGACAGGTACCTGTGCTGCCTCAGTCAACGCATCAAGGCTTTCCTGAGTAACCACAAGGAGCGGAAATCCATCCGCGTAACCTACTGCCGTATCGTCCGGGGCGTATTTGTTATCCGCCCTACGGGGGTTATTGTCCGGAAGCATAAACAAACGCGCAGGCTGCTCCAGAATGTCCGACAACCAGACTGCGACGTCATCGCCACAATTAACGCCAGTCACTTCATCACTCCAGATACGGACACGTTGTGGCTCCGCTGACGACGTCGTTGATACCTGCATCTCCCCTCGTTCCGGGTATCCAAGTACGAGTTTATCCGCCTCAAACCTAGGTTGAATGTACGCCATCGCTGGCACTTCTCTCTGAGTAATAAAGTCACCGCTGGGTGAGGCAATGACGAATCTGCGATCGCCGACCGGTCCATTCTGATCGAAACTTAATGACTCCACTTCGATACCAGAGCAGGACTTAACCGGATAGATAAACAGGCGGGATATTTTCATAAGAGCTCCTCAGAGAGCCCCCTAGTTTATACATCAGATCAGGCGGGGTATATGCCGTCAGCCTGCCGCGGATTGCTCGACTTTCATACGGATCAGTTTCTGCACTTCCTCAGCCAGACTGTGCGGTTTGAATTTCGACAGGAATCCATCGCAACCAACCTTCTCAACCATGGCTTTGTTGAAGTTGCCCGACAGTGACGTATGCAGTATCACAAAGGTATCTTTCAACTCAGGGTCTTGCCGGATTTCGGTAGTCAACATATAACCATCCATTTCCGGCATCTCAGCGTCTGTAATGATCATCAGCAGCCGGTCGCGGATATCCCTCCCCTCCTGTTTCCAGTGCATCAGAGTCTGATACGCTTCCAGGCCGTTACGCGCCTGAACAATATTCAGCCCCATCGGCGCGATCACGTTTTTCATCTGCTCCAACGCGACGTTAGAATCATCGACAATCAGAATATCTTTGCCGTGCACCTGTTCAAGCAACTCACGATCATAGGCATCCTCTGTGAGCTCAAGCTCATAAGGACTGATCTCAGCCAGGACCTTTTCTACGTCGATAATCTCAACGATGCGCTCGTCAATCCGGGTAATCGCCGTCAGGTAGTGTTGCCGACCCGCACCACCCGGAGGCGGCAGAATTTCATTCCAGTTCATATTCACAATACGATCCACACCACCAACGAGAAACGCCTGAATCGTCATGTTGTACTCAGTGACGATGATATTGCAGTTGCTGGTATCCCCTATCATCGGGCCCATCTTCACGGCCGCCCTGAGGTCAACAACAGGCACGGTTTGCCCCCTGACATGACAGACGCCGCGGATACAGGGGTGACTGTCCGGAATCTTGGTTAGTTCAGGCAGGCGCATAACCTCCTGCACCTTAAACACATTGATTGCAAAGTATTGCTGGCCACCCAAATGGAACAGCAGTAGTTCCAGCCTGTTCTGCCCAACGAGCTGGGTTCGGGCGTCAACACTGCTGAGTACGTTGCTCATAATCTACTCCGGACATCGTTACTCAGAAAAGTGTAGTCAAGCATCACCAAAACGCAGAACAAAATACCAGCTACACTCATTTTAATTGCCGGACAAACGTACGCTCCGGTGCGACAGATTTCGAAAAAACTCAACCAGACAGTCAGGATCACATATGCAAGACCGCCCATTACTGGCACGACAGCCCATTCTGGACAGCAACAAAGCGATATATGCCTACGAATTGCTATGTCGCCCCATCCCTGACGCATCAGAAGCCTGGCAGGATGCACACGGTAACAGTGCCACTACCGAAGTTGTCATTGGCGCGCTCCACGAAATTGGCATGGCACTGGTGACCGGCGGCCGCCCTGCGTTTGTTAATTTCACGGCAGACTTTCTCAGCATTGATCTACCGCTATCGCCCGACGAGATGGTCATTGAATTGCTGGAACATATCCCGGCGACAGATAAGAACATCAACGCGGTTACCCGGCTTAAGCAGCAGGGCTTCCGTATCGCTGTCGACGATTTCACAGGTGATGAGGCACAGGCTACCTGGCTCAAGTACGCAGATATCGTCAAGGTTGACCTCCCCGCGCTTGGCTCTCCTGATAATGCTGGAGCGGTTCGCAAAAAGTTTCACCGTGAAGGCTTACTCTGGCTGGCGGAAAAGGTAGAAACCCACGAAGAATTCGAGCACTGCAAGGCTGCAGGTTACGACTTATTTCAAGGCTATTTTTTCTCAAAGCCTGTGATTCTGTTCGGGCGACGAACACCTGACTCTCACCTTGCGGTCATGCAGTTGCTAGGCGCATTAAATCAGGAAGAAGCCGATTTCGACGATATCGTCGACACCGTGCGCCGCGACCCTCAGTTAAGCTATCGGTTGCTGCAAATGGCGAACTCACCGCAAGTGAATCACGGAGCCCCCATCACCACTCTACAGAGAGCAGCAACCGCACTCGGGCTCAGCCGAATACGTAATTGGGCGAATCTACTCGCCCTGGGCAAGCTCTCCGACAAACCGGCAGTGCTTCAACAACAGGCCCTGTTTCGTGGTTACCTGATGCAGAGCCTGTCAGCCGGAACAGACACAATGGAGCCGGATACCGCGTTCACTCTGGGGCTCTTTTCCCTTCTTGATGCCATGCTGGATATGCCCATCGATGAAGTCTGCGCCCGCGTAAATCTGCCAAAAGAGCTCACCCAGGCAATTACCGAAAACGCGGGGGTATACGGTCAACATCTGAAAGCATTGATGCAGTGGGAAAAAGGAGCCGCCGACACGATCGACTGGGCGTCACTTGAAGTCACGCCCAGCGAGCTGGAAGCAAGCATTGAGCAAGCAATCCTTACGGTGTCACAGCAATCAGGCGATCTCGGCCTCTGAAGTCTTTGCAGCCTGCTCAGACTGTGCGGATGGCAACGAATAGAATTGCGACCACAGGCGACGATAGCGCTCGACTTCGGCGGCCCAATGTTCATCAGACCAGCCAAGGATTGGCTGCAGCCTTTCTTTCAGATCAGGCAACAGATCAAGCCCTCCATTTTTGAGCAAGAGTCCAAGACGGCTGCGCCTGAGCAGCAGATCATCCAGATGCACAACGGCCTCACTCGCGGCCTGCCAGCGAAGCTCGGCCCAGCAAGTATGAGTCCCTGGGATAGGCTCCAGATCCTCCGCGCCACCGTGTGCTTTCGCAGCGCCAATGATCTCAGCCGCATCGCGGCCATAGAACCCAGCCAGCCGATGCGCCATCTGTTCGCTTGCGAGAGAAGCAATGCCTGGATCGGTAATACTGAAAACCGGCGCTTTCTTATCGACTTCGTACCCTGGCAGCTCTTCGCGAGCCTCTTTAAGAACATCAAGCGCAATCAAGCGGAAAGTCGTCAGCTTACCCCCACTAACGGACACCACACGCCCATCTTTCCAGACGGTATGGTCACGACTCTCTTTTGAACTGTTCTTGGCGCCGCTGGCCACCAGAGGGCGAACTCCTGCCCAGCTGGAGATAACATCCTGCTCCTGAATTGCAGCCTCAGGAAACTGGAACGATGCCAGGGCAAGCAGGTAGTCCATCTCGCGACGGGTAATGCCCACTTCGCCATTATCGGGTTTTGGGTGATCGAGATCGGTAGTGCCGATCACCGTACGGCCCTCCCATGGATACACAAAGATGGGACGCTGATCCTGAGGATGAAGGATGGTAAAGGAAACATCCACCGGCAGGCGCTCTGCCGGAATCACAATGTGACTCCCCCTCGCCGGTCGCACATTGGCACTCTGGCCCAGCTGTTCGCGCAGTTCGTTGACCCAGACCCCCGTCGCATTCACAAGCACTGAGGCGGTGACCTTGCAACTGGCGCCGCCCACTGTATCCCGTAGCGAAATGGTCACGCTATCTGCATTCTGCTCAGTACGATCAACGGCGACATAATTCAGCACTTCCGCACCGTCACGCCGGGCCTCGTGGAGAATACGCATCACCAGGCGGCTATCGTCCGTGACGGCGTCTGCAAATTCCGATGCACCGGTGAGTCCATCCGGATTAAGGAAAGGATAGCGCTCACGGACGGCATCGGCCCCATGGAAAGTGTGATACTTGCGCCTTGCCAACAGATCATAAACCTTCAGCAACATGCCGAACGCAAAGCGACCCGGAAAACGGCCTTCGTAATGCGGCATCATGTAAGGCATCAGGTCCACCAGCCCCGGAGCCTCCTGCATCAGACGCTCGCGCTCTTTAACCGAATGCAGCGTCGTCCGGACATCTCCCTGAGCGATGTAACGAAGTCCACCGTGAACCATTTTGGAAGAGCGGCTGGAGGTCCCCCAAGAAAAGTCCTGACGGTCAACGAGTAACACACGCAGCCCCCGCCGGGCGGCCTCTCTGGCCACGCCTGCGCCGGTGACACCACCACCAGCAATAACAATATCCCAGTGTGTATTCTCCGTCAGCGCTCGCCAGCTCTGCTCTCTTCCACCAGATTTCCAATCAGTTATGGACATAGACCTCCCCCTTTTTTGTGCATTCTGCGCCATCTCACCTCAGGAATGAAAGGGCCGGAGACTATATAACCGAGCACTAACATTCTGTAACACACATGTGCTTGCCGCATACGAAGCGTTAAATCAGTATAACGATCATCCTATGTTTCTGCTGATCTACCCTTAGGTGCGGTTCTGACACAGAATGTTCCAGATACATGGAAGAACTTATGAACAAGAATAATAATTATGTCCCCGGCACAGTGTCGTCGGCGTTCGTTCGTTTGTTTCTGCGCACTGCGCAGGACTACGGTATAGCGCCTACCGATGTACTCAACGCATGCTCTGTTAATCACGGAGTGCTGGACAATCGCCTGGCCAGAGTAGAGGCATGTGATTTCGAAGCCATGATGCGCTGGATGATCACTAAGGCAGCCGATCCGGAGTTTGGTTTCAAAAGTGCCCGATACGTCGCGCCCGGCGCATTTGGTCTTGTCGGCTATCTGATCATGAACTGCCAGAGCGGAGGAGAAGCTTTCCGGCTGGTTCCCCGCTACGAGGCACTGATTGGCAATCTCGGCACAACCGATCTCGCCGAAGGTGAGCACATTGTTTCAGTGCGCTGGAACTGCTATTGCCGCGACACACTGGTCCGCCCTCATCTGATTGATGAATATTTGGCCACCACCGTGGAGTATGCGCGCTGGGTGACCGGCCGGGACGATATCGCACCGATAAGAATCTATTTCGAACACAAAGCCCCACCGGCGGAGACACTTGAACGCTATCAAGAGTACTTCCGCTGTGAACTGATCTTTGATTCAGGAGTAAACGTAATGGAGTTTGACGCATCACTGATGGACCTGCCGATTCGCCACCCCGATCCAACACTGCTTAAAACGCTGCAGGAGCAGGCAGAGAAGCAACACCAGGAGCTGCAACAGTGTGACCCTGTTGTGATTCAGGTTCGCTCTACACTGCAGAATATGATGGAACGGACGATCCCTCGCCGGGAACGCGTCGCCAGCCAGCTGGGCATGTCTGAACGAACTCTGCAGCGACGTCTTCTGGAGGCTGAATCTTCTTATCAGCAGATCCTCGACGAACTCCGACTCGAACTCTCTCAGGAATGGCTGACAACAAAGGAATGGTCAGTGTCCGACATCGCGTTACGACTTGGCTTCACTGAACCACGTTCATTTCAACGCCGTTTCAAAACCTGGACAGGCATCTCGCCGGGTGAATTCCGTCGTCGCGAGCTGAACTCATCGATGGAGCAGTCAGCGCGTCACGTGCGTAGCGCCTGATGGCAGATAGGGACAACTGATGAACAAAAGCGAGGCCTGTTCAGGCCTCGCTTATTTGTATCAGTAACTGATCTTTCACGCGCTCAGGGGTAATTTCCCGATAGCATGGCGGCTGGATGTCTCCGGGCTCGTTCAACAAGCATTGCTTGGAACGACACGGAGCACATTTCAGCTCACTCTTAATGATTTCACAATGCGGCCCAAGCACGCCGGTCAGGGTAGCGTCAGTTGATCCGAAGATAGCAATCATACCGGTCTCCATTGCCGCAGCCAGATGAGACAAACCAGAATCCACACCCACGACGCCTTCGGCATAAGCAAGCCAGGCACTGACTTCGTTCAACGGCATACGAGGGAGGACCTGGGCCCCCTCAATCCCATCAACAATGCGTTCAGCCCGTTCACGCTCCTCGTCATTGCCCCAGAGCAAAACCACTTTCTTTCCCTGAGCTACACCAAGCTCAGCCAGCGAACGCCAGTAGACTTCTGGCCAGAGCTTTGTTACCCATGTTGTTCCATGCAGAAATACCCAATACTCACCTTCGATATCCGGGCGTTCCCACCGTGACTTATCAATGCCGTATGCCAGCTGCTCCGGCAGACGATAATTCAGTGCGCGGGCGAACAACTGACGCGTTCGGAGAATCGCGTGCTGGCCCTTAGGCACACGAATGCGACGTTTATAGGCTAGCGCTGCCAAAGGTTCTCTCAGACTCGCCCGGTCAAGGCCAGCTTTAGTTCCGCGCGCCAGACGAGTATACACAGCACTTTTGATCAACCCCTGAGCATCCAGTACCAGATCGTATTTTTCCTCGCGGATGGAGCGGTAGAAGGCCTTCATCTCTGCGCGTACGGCCGGATCTTTTAACGACTTACGCCAGCGCCGCCACGCTACAGGAATAACGCGCGTGACCGCAGGGTGCCACTCAGGCACTTCGCTGAAACCTTCTTCAACCACCCAATGAAATTCAATATCGGGCACCTGCCGGAACGCATCCTGCACCGCAGGAAGCGTATGAAAGACATCTCCAAGAGACGATGTTTTTACCAACAGAACTTTCAACTGAATTTCTCCAACAACGAGCAGTCAGCCTGACCCTTCAGGCGCTATGATCGCCAAATTGTAGCGGAATGGTGCAATCCACAACAGGTGCGAATAGCAGACGTGGTTTTTAAGCGGTATTGCCACGATGGTGCTCAACATAGAGAATACGCGCCAGCTTCATTACAGGACACTTCTTCTCGTGCTGACTTCGTGGAAATTCTGGCTGGGTACGGCCCTACTCTTTGGTCTGGTCTGGCTGGTAGAGGCACACTATGGCTGGGCCAGGATCGCTGAGAGCTGGCAAGCAATTGAACCACGCCAACTGGGCATCGCACTGTCATTGATGCTCGTGAGCTACCTGCTGCGTGCGCTGCGTTTCTACGATTTCTTCGGCAGTTACACGAAAGGACAGTTTGCCCCACTGTTAAGAATCACCGTCCTGCATAACTTCTTTAATAATCTCCTGCCGATGCGCAGCGGTGAGGCAACCTTCCCGCTATTAATGAAACAGCAGTATCAGGTTCCTTACCGTCATTCCGGTCCTGCTCTGCTCTGGCTAAGACTGCTCGACCTATATGTTTTGCTGGCTCTGGCGTTTATCAGCCTGCAAAGCCTGATGCCCTGGGGATCAGAAGTCCGCTACGCGCTGGCAGGCGCGGTACTCGCGGCCCCTCTGCTCGCGCTGATTTTACAGGAGACTGTCCGCAAGCATCTTCAGTCAGGCCAGGGCTGGAAGGTCAAAGCGCTTGAACTGATGACGGCACTGCCGGACAACCCCTTTACCTTTATCCGCGCCCTGCTCTGGACCATCATCAACTGGGTGGTAAAACTCGCCGTGTTCAGTTGGCTACTCAGTGCCTTCACTGGCCTCACGCTCAGTGCCAGCTGGAGTGGTGCGACGACAGGCGAGCTCAGCTCGGTATTGCCCATCCACGGATTAGCAGGCGCCGGCACCTACGAAGCTGGCGTACTGGCTGGCCTCCTGCCCTGGGGGATTGAGAGCGGCCCAGCTCTCGCAGCAGCGGTAAACCTGCACCTGTTCGTGCTCGGCAGTACATTTATCCTCACTGGAATACTAACCCTTGCAACTCAGCGTTCGGTTATTAAGCACTGAAGTCCCGGAATTCTGAGGGACGCGGTTATTTTACCGGGTACGAGTTTCCGGTATCATCGCGCACGACTTTCTAAAGACTAAGCGTGGTATCTCCCTTGACTGAGGCAAAAAACGCCAAGCCATCTCTCTCCATCGTTATTCCTATGTATAACGAAATAGAAAATGTAAAACCAATGGTGGAAGCGGTTCATAATGCTCTGTCTACTTACGAAGGTAAGTGGGAGCTACTGGTCGTCGACGACGGCTCGACTGACGGCACGCCTCAGGCCCTGCAACGCGAAGCCGACGACTACGGCCGCCATGTCCGTGTGATCGAACTGCGCCGTAACTTCGGCCAGACCGCAGCCATGCAGGCGGGCATCGATGAAGCCCGCGGTGACCTGATCGCTACCCTCGATGGTGACCTGCAGAATGATCCGAATGATATTCCACGTATGGTCGACCACCTGATTGAGCGCGACCTCGATCTGCTTACTGGCTGGCGTAAAAACCGCAAGGACGACCTGTTCCTGCGTAAGATTCCATCACGCATTGCAAACCGCCTGATCGGCAAGATCACAGGCGTGCGTATCAATGATTACGGCTGCTCTCTGAAAATCTACAAGTCGTCTGTTATCAAGCAAGTGCGCCTCTACGGTGAAATGCACCGTTTTATCCCAGCCTGGGTAGCTGCGGTTGTGCCACCAAGCCGCATCGGTGAAATTGTTGTTAATCACAACGCACGGACCGCAGGCGAGTCGAAGTACGGTATCTCACGTACTTTCCGGGTGATTCTGGATCTGCTGTCTGTCTATTTCTTTATGCGCTACCGCGCCCGCCCGGGTCACTTCTTCGGGTCTATCGGCCTGGCGCTCGGCTCTGTGAGCTCTTTGTTGCTGGTGTACCTCGCGATTGTTAAGTTCGCTATGGGCGAAGATATAGGAGGTCGACCACTATTCCTCATCGCGGTGGTCTTCCTGATTGCCTCGCTGCAGTTCCTGACAACCGGTGTACTCTCAGAGTTGATCTCGCGTACTTACTTCGAATCTTCGAAACGCGAACAGTACGTCATCTACCACAGAGACGATGAAGTACCAGCAGGTGAAGACGACTGGGCTGAAGCCAACACAACAGCGCAGGCATCCGACACGGGCGCTTCCGAGACAACGAACTCATCTACCAGTTGATTTCTTTATGAGCCGTACTGCACTGCCTCTCTGGCTGCTGGGGTTTGTCATCGTCCTGATGACTATGAACCTCAACGGCTTCCTGCTGTTTGACCACGACGAAGGCGCATTCAGCGAAGCGACACGGGGAATGTTCGAGCGTGGTGATTTCATCACCACTTACCTCAATGATCGCATCCGTTTCGACAAACCCATTCTGATTTACTGGCTCCAGGCCGCCTCTGTCGCAGCCTTCGGCACCGATGTCTGGGTATTCCGACTGCCATCCGCTCTGGCAGGCATTCTGTGGGTACTTGCGATTTTTGCCTTCACCCGCAAAGTAACAGACCAGCAAACCGCCATCGCAGCCGCACTCATGGCAGCGACCGCTGCAGGTATCAATGCCATTACCCACGTTGCCACAGCTGACGGCCTGCTCAACATGATCCTGGCCACCACCATGCTGGCCATGTATCTCTATTCACAGGCGCCATCTCGCGGCCTGCTGATTGGGATCTATGTACTCATGGCACTCGGCACACTCACCAAAGGCCCAGTGGCGGTTGCTATTCCGTTTATGGCCGGAGGCCTGTTCTACCTGAGTAGTGGCTACCGACAGGAATTCCTGCGCGCGATTTTTTATATTCCCGGCTGGATCATATTCCTGCTGATCGCAGCTCCATGGTATATCGCGGCGTATCAGATTCACGGTCAGGAGTTTATCGACGGCTTCTTTATGAAGCACAACGTCAACCGTTTCAATAACGCCATGGAAGGACACGACGGCGGGCTTCTGTTTTACCCTATGGTACTGCCGTTCGTGCTTGCCCCTTTTGGCGGACTTCTGCTACGCATACTGCCATCCATCAAAACCACACTGGCAGGCGGCGACCATCTGAACCGCTTCCTGTGGATCTGGTTCCTGGTCGTACTGGTCTTATTCAGTCTTGCCAGTACTAAGCTGCCGCACTACATCCTCTATGGGGTAACACCGCTGGTTATTCTGATGGCTCGTTACCGTAACTGGCTACAGAGTCGCCTGCTGGCTGCCGTGTTCCCATTGATCCTGTTTGGCCTTATGGTCGCCTTCCCTTTACTGATCCCGATAGTAGAAGCGCGACTGACCAACCCCATTGAGATCGCCACTGCGCAGCGTGCTGCGGAGTACTTTAATACTGATTTTGTGATTCTGGCGGCCCTGGGAACGATCGCGGCGCTGGCTCTGATTTTCTGGAAGCGTTTCAGCCCATGGTTTGGTCTGGTTATGGCGGGCGTCGTTCAGTCTGTTCTGCTTTGGTTCCTGTTCATCCCGACCTTCAGTGAAACCCAACAGCGTCCGGTTTGGGACGCCGCAATGTTTGCCAAAGAACTGGGCGAGCCGGTGGTTACTCAATCCATTGATATGCCGAGTTTCAACGTCTATCTCGATACCTGGACTGAGCGCCGTCGATTGGAGCCGGGCGAGGTAGGTTTTGCCCGCGAAGACAGAGTGAAACGCATTGAACATCCTTTTGATGTTTTATATCAGTCAGGCCCGATCATGATCATTCGCCACAGCGGCGGCCAACCGGAAAGTGAAGCGACCGAATGAAGACAGATACGCTGCTCATCAGCCTCGCCATGCTGCTGCTTGTTCTGGCAGCAGGTGTAACGTCGCAAGGCTCTAATCAGGAACTCTTCCTCTGGTTTAACGCTAACGCTGGTATCCTGCCAGATGCCTTCTGGGCCAACATGACCTTTGTTGCCGACACCTTGTTTGCCGTTGCTGTGATCGCGATTGTTGCCAGCCGTTACCCGCATATTTTCAATTCCGGGTTTGTATTGCTGATTATCGGCGCCCTGTTCGTTCATGGCCTGAAGAACCTGCTTGAGATACCGCGTCCGCCTGCCGTGTTAGATGCCGACGTTTTCAAGGTCATCGGTCCCGTCGTTAAGAACCACGCGTTCCCGTCCGGGCATTCCTTTACCGCATTAGCGACCGCTGGTTTGCTCGCCCTCAACATGCGAAGCATCGGCGGTACGATTGCGCTTCTCGTGATCGCTCTGGTTGCCGCGATCAGCCGTGCCGCGGTTGGCGCGCACTGGCCGCTGGATATTCTGGTCGGTTCTGCCGCAGGCCTCATCTTTGCACTGATCGCTCAAAAGCTGACGGATGAGATCTGGTGGCTTCAGGGCAAAGGGCTTGAACGCTTCGCAGCTGGCCTGATGACCATCACCTGTATCACTATGTTATTTCACGACAGCCGCTACCCCGACACCCGAATTCTGACGGTTGCCGCGGCTGTCATTGCCCTGCTGTCACTCGCCTCATATTGGCGCCAGACAGTCGCAACGTTGCGCAAGTGAGCCAAATCCGGCCCCTCTCCACCGAAAACACACATTTTAATTTGTTCCCGGCGCCCAGTGCTTTATAGTGAGGGGCTTCTGTGGGAGGAGGCGTCCGTGAGCCTTCCACGTGTGTTTAAGGTATCAGAACAGAAGGCAAGGTTTAGTCGTAATGCGCCGCGTCGTTATCACTGGGTTAGGAATTGTTAGTTGCATCGGCAACAATAAGGAAGAGGTACTGACCTCCCTTAGAGGCCAGACATCGGGTATCCGTTACATCCCCGAATACGAAGACGCGGGCTTCAGAAGCCACATCGCTGGCAGACCACAAATAAACCCAGATGATCATATCGATCGCAAGCAGCGCCGCTTCATGGGCGACTCTGCTGCCTACTCCTACATTGCTCTGAAAGAAGCCATCGCGGATGCAGGTCTCAGCGAAGATATGGTCAGCAGCCCGCGTACTGGCCTGATTGCAGGTTCTGGCGGTGCATCGTCCAGCGATATCGTTGAAGCCGTCGACACCCTGCGCGAAAAAGGCATCCGTCGTGTAGGCCCATACCGTGTGACCCGTTCTATGGGCAGCACCGTATCGGCCAACCTGGCCACCCCATTTTCTATTCGTGGCGTGAACTACTCCATTACCTCCGCGTGTGCGACCAGCGCCCATTGTATCGGTAATGCAATGGAGCTTATCCAGTGGGGTAAGCAGGACATTATGTTCGCTGGCGGCGGCGAAGAAGAACACTGGACGCTGACCATGCAGTTTGATGCGATGGGCGCCCTTTCGACCAAGTACAACGACACCCCGGATAAGGCCTCTCGCCCCTACGACGCGACTCGCGATGGCTTTGTTATTGCCGGCGGTGCGGGCATGGTCGTTCTTGAAGAATACGAACACGCGGTCAAACGTGGCGCGACGATTTATGCCGAAATCATCGGCTATGGCGCTACCTCTGACGGCGCTGACATGGTTGCTCCTTCAGGCGAAGGCGCGGAGCGTTGTATGCGCGACGCTCTGGAAATGGCAGGCAACCCGAACATCGATTATCTGAACACCCACGGCACCAGTACGCCAGCGGGTGATATTTGCGAGCTTGACGCTGTTAAGCGTGCCTTCAGTGGTAACGTGCCCCCTTTCAGCTCAACCAAATCTTTGACTGGCCACTCTCTTGGAGCGGCGGGTGTTCAGGAAGCTATCTACTGCCTGTTAATGCAGAAAGATGGCTTTATCACCGGAAGCGCGAACGTGACTGAACGCGATCCGGGCGCGGCGGACGTGCCGCTTGTTACCGAAAACCGTGATGCCAGTTTGACGACGATCATGTCAAACAGCTTTGGCTTTGGTGGTACAAACGCCACCCTGGTATTTAAAAAGGTGTAACAAGCGGATCACCGTGGCATACCTCTATCCGGGATACCGGAGCTTACTCAATGGGGCATAAAAACTAAAAAAATCAGGCATGTAACCCAGTGACACCGGGTTCAGTGAAACGCCTGAGAATGACCAACGGAATACAACGCATGACACAACAAGAATTACCGAATCATACGGACCCGTTATTTCAGATCGCCGAAAAATTATCGGCGGACTTCTCGCTTTTTCCCGAGTATGAAGACAACGCGGTTGATCACAAAGTTAAAGGCCTGATTGCTCCACAACAATGCGCTATTGAGCTGGATCGACTAAGAAAGCTCAACATCGACGACTATATCCAAAGCGTCGTTGCACCCAGCGAAAATCCTCAGCGCACTGACGCAAAGAGTATCGTTCAGCATCTCGTTGTTCGTGTGGTCTCAGAAGTCGAAGACGGGCCACTATACTGCGCTGAAGCAGACCTCGATTTTGGTGGTCAGATTCGCCGTGTTGGCTTTATCTGCCAGAACCGCTCCCACTCCAATGGAGCCTGGGGACCGATTCATCACAACCGTGCGGCACAACAGGCAAAGAATTACGCCAGTCGTGCGATGCCGATCATCACCTTTATCGATACCCCAGGGGCCGACGCTGGTGAGTTGGCCAATGCCAATAACCAGGCGCACTCAATCAGTCATCTTATCACCGAGATGGTGAACAACGATGTACCGACCATCGGTATTATCTGGGGCGCAGGTTACTCTGGCGGTGCTATTCCTCTGGCCGCGACAAACATCCTGCTGTCAGTACGCGATGGTATTTTCAATACGATTCAGCCGCAGGGGCTTGCCAGTATCGCTCGCAAGTACAACCTGTCATGGCAGGAATGTGCAAAGTACGTCGGCGTATCCGGCTACCAGCTGCGCGAATCCGGCGTGATTGATGGCATCATTGATTACGCACCGACCGATGCCGATGAAAAGCGTGCAAATCTGCTGCGTGCAATTACCAGTGGCATTCAATCCATCGAAGAAGGTGCGAAAGAATTTACGCGCAATAACCCTTACCTGATGGATCACTACAAGCGCAGTATTGATCGTTTTCTGAACCCATCAGAAAAACTGTCAACGCTTGAGAATAACGCGAATTTCTTCCTTGCTCAGAGCCCGACAGAACATATCAATATTTTCGGCCTGTGCTATCGCTATACTCGCTACCTGACCCTGCGTCGTCGTATTCACTCGACCACGGTTGAGAACTACGGCCGCCTTGCGGACAAAGAAATCCCAGCGGGTCAGCTGGAGCAACGCATCCAGAATGAGCAGAACCGTAAGTTCCAGAAATGGCTACAGGCGCCTGAAAAAATCGTGTACGACGATGGCCTGCAAAAGAGCTGGAAAACCTTCTGGGCGAAATACGAAGAACGTGACGAAAGCCGTAATACCATCGTCCGTCTTTTCCTGGGTGAACCAAAGAATAACTACCTGAAAGCAAAGCAGGACCTTTGCTTTAATTTCGGCCTGTATCTGTTTAACCGCTGGAAGTCTGATGCCGCGGTTAATTTCCAGGGCCTGCTTAATTACCTTGAAGACTATCGCCAGAGCCGCTTTTTGCTGCGCTCGTCCGATATTCTTGATGCCGGCGCCGTTGCCGATTTTATTGAAGACAATCCGCACCCACTGGCGGCTTATATTCGTGAGCAGTTACCACACGAAACCCGTCAGGAGCTGACCTCCGAGCGCAACGCCGAAAAAGGCAAAGGGACCCTGCGTCAGTCTCTGGCGACCGCGCTGAATACCATTCTTTCAGACGAACTACTGCCAGAAAGCATCCGTGCCGAACTGAAACTCTCGACACGTTCAGAAGCTCTGTGCAACAACGAAGAAACACAAGCGACTGAAGCCAACCGCCGAATTATTGAAGAAGCGCTGGCACCGTATATTCAGTTCCGTCAGGAAAATATTCAGAACCCGGCTAATCCAGACATCACGATTCTGGATGCCATTCTGCATGACGAACTGCGCGAAGAGTTCCGTCACGTCTGCCAGAACATGCTGGTGTTCGGCAGCCTCTACGACAACTTTATTCATAACCTGGTCAGTGTCGCGAAAGAAGCGAACAACAACCGTGCGCTTTCCCGCGACTCTGTGAAAGCACTGTTGGATAAGTCTCTGTCGGAAGCGACCAAAGGCGAAAGCTACACCATGAAGGAGCTCGAGTCTTTCAATTACTGGCTCAGCTATTTCATCAAGAGTTCGCAGAGCGGTGAATTCCTGAAGTCTGTCGAAGAGTGGAAAAAGCTCGCGTTCCCGCGCTTGTCCGAAACTCTCTTCGTGGTGATCACGTTTATTTTCGAGAAGCTTCTGCCTGAGTACTACAACGCAGAGCAATCAGGAAAGAGCTATAACGGGCGCATCAACCCGGTCAGCATCGGTCGTCGTAAAGATTTCTGGAACCGTCTGACCATGGCCTATCACGACCTGCTGATTCAGGACGTACTCGACGACACCAAACGTCAGAAGCGCACATCACCGAAGGCCATTATTGAGCGTTTCTTTGATAACTTCGAAGAGATCAATGCCAACCTGATGTCGGCAGACCCAGTGGCCTTTCCGGGTTTCCGTTCTTCTATCGAAAAAGCACTGAAAAATAATATTCAGCCATGTGGTGTTATCACAGGCCTGGCGGATATTAATATCGGCGGCAAGACACAGCGTGTCGGTGCCTTGGTATCGAACCTCGATTTCCAGGCTGGCGCTTTTGATATGGCCAGTGCAGAGAAATTCTGCAAATTAATGGTCGAATGTGCTCGCCAGCAACTGCCTGTCGTTTGCTTCGTATCCTCCGGCGGTATGCAAACCAAAGAAGGTGCGGCGGCACTCTTCTCAATGGCTGTTGTTAACGACCGTATTACCCGCTTTGTTCGCGACAATGACCTGCCTCTCGTGGTCTTTGGTTTTGGCGACTGTACCGGTGGTGCTCAAGCGAGTTTCGTAACGCACCCGCTGGCGCAGACCTATTATTTCTCAGGTACAAATATGCCGTTCGCAGGGCAGATTGTTGTACCTAGTTACCTGCCAAGTACCTGCACTCTATCGAACTATTTATCCGTTTCTTCAGATTCAATGGACGGACTGGTTTCGAACCCATTCTTCGACGATCTCGATGAACGCCTGCGCGAAATTGACCCGGATATGCCAGTGGCACGCTACAGCGTTAACGATGTACTCGAACGAGTCCTTGAAGGTTATGTTTCTGCCGCACGCATGGCACCACTGACCGCCGAAGACGAAGTCAGCCAGAAAAAATACGGCAAGATCGACAAGGTCATGGTTCACGCACGCGGCTGTACCGCAGTGAAGCTGATCCGCAAGGCACAGGAAAACGACATTAAAGTCGTACTGATCCAGTCTGACCCGGATATGGAATCCGTACCTGTTGATATGCTTGGTCCACAGGATCGCGTTGTCTGTATTGGTGGTAACACACCGGATGAAAGTTACCTCAACGCCAAGTCTGTCTTGCGCATTGCGCATCACGAAGGTGTTGATGCACTGCACCCGGGAATTGGCTTCCTGTCAGAAAGCAGTCAGTTCGCTGCACTCTGTGGCAACCACGACATTAATTTCGTTGGCCCACCGGTCTCTTCAATGGAAACCATGGGTAACAAATCGAACGCCATTAACACCGCGATGCGCGTTAACGTGCCTGTTGTCCCCGGCTCCCACGGTATTCTGACCAGCTCCGCGAATGCCGCGAGCGTTGCAGATGAAATTGGTTACCCGGTACTGCTTAAAGCCGTACACGGTGGTGGCGGCAAAGGGATTCAGGTTGTTGAATCAGCAGACCGCATTCACGCCCTGTTCCACCAGATTTCTACTGAAGCAAAAGCGGCCTTTGGTAATGGTGATGTATACCTCGAGAAATACGTGACGTCTCTGCGCCACATTGAGGTTCAGGTTCTGCGTGACTCTCAGGGCAACACCAAAATCCTGGGCCTGCGTGACTGCTCCGTTCAGCGTAATAACCAGAAAATTTTCGAAGAATCAGGCTCTACCATGCTGCCGCGCGAGCTGGAGCAAGGTGCCTACGATTACGCAGAAAAACTGGCAGACGCTGTCGACTATGTTGGCGCCGGTACCGTTGAGTTTATTTTCGACCTCGACAACATGGCGATCTACTTCATGGAGATGAACACCCGTCTTCAGGTAGAACACCCTGTGACCGAACTGGTTTCTGGTATCGACATTGTCTCGACTCAGTTCCGTATTGCGGAAGGTGGTGATATCGCTGATCTGAAACCAGATCACAAAGGCTACGCCATCGAAGTTCGTATCAACGCCGAAAAAGCCGTATTCAAAGGCGATGACGTGGAGTTTGTTCCAACACCAGGAACGATCCGCGAATGTGTATTACCGAAATACGACCACATCGAATTAATTTCGATGGCGGCAGCAGGCAAGCAGGTATCGCCGTTCTATGACAGCATGGTCGCGCAGATCATCTGTTATGGCGAAGACCGTAACGACACCATCGCAAAATTGCGTAAGTACCTGGATGAAGTAAAAATCACCGGCGTATGCACCAACATCCCGCTTCTCAAGCGCGTGCTGGACGACAACGTATTTGTTGATGGCGTTTACGATACGACTTATCTGCCGAAATTCCTGGATCGGATTGATCTCGATGCACTGATTAAAGACATCGAAGACGCGGCAGACATGAACGCAGATGCCGTCGACGCCTCGCAGCTCAAAATTGAAGGCTCAGACGAACTGAAAGTACTTTCACCGTCGACCAGTATTTTCTACGGTTCATCTTCTCCGAGTGAGCCTGCCTTTGTGAAAGAAGGTGACGTGATTGATGTTTCTCAGACCCTGTGTCTGATGGAAGCCATGAAAATGTTCACACCGCTGAGCCTTAAACAGTTTAACCGTGCTGGCAGTCAGCTCTATCCGGCTAAGCAGAAGTTTAAGGTAACTCGTGTTATGAACACGGATGGTCAGCAAGTGAATCAGGGCGACCTGCTCTTCGTTGTGAAACCTGTCGCTGAGGCCTGATCGCTCGTCTCACGCTTGTGATCAGCTCAGTTAATAAAAAAGCCCGCAATTGCGGGCTCTTTTATGTGTTCTTTTTATTGATAGGCTTCGTTGATCAGATTACTGGTTTCCTGCAGGAGCTGATCTCTGACCATAGTTCTCGCCCGGTGCAGACGGCTCTTAACCGCCGCGACTGACTGCCCTGTTTTATCCGCGATTTCACGATTAGTCAGCTGTTCATAATCCTTCATCAGCAGTACTTCGCGATATGTATCGGGAAGATCACGGATAGCCCGCGTCAGGTCGATCAATTGATCCTGCTCAGGCGTCGTGTTTAACCACTCCAGGGCGGTACCATCACCATGCGGGTCGAAATCAAAGGCAACACGCCCTAACCTGCGACACTCGCGGCGAGTTGTCGTAAACAGCCATGAAGATAACGCTGCTACGATTTTAAGACTGTCTAAGCGGCGCGATACAGTGATCAGTACTTCCTGCACGGCATCATCGACGTCATTAATCACACAGTGCTTCATTGCGTAGTTGTGAATATTCGGGCGAACTGCCTTCAGCAGCTCAGATAAGGCCTTATCATCCCCCGCCTGAGCGCGCTCAATAACCGCTTCCTGAATTTCCTTAATAGTCACCGAACCAACTCCTTATCCCTTTCAGTGAAATATTTTTTCTCGCTGGTGAATCCTTTTTGAATCCTGCCGCCTCTTATAGAGACCTACCGCCAGACTGTCACCTCATTACGAGCACAGCGGCCTAGTTTTATAGAAGTTTGACTATTTTTCTACAGGAGAAACCCGAATGACGACCGAAATGATGTCACTGCTGACGTTTGCGATGACCTGCCTGATTGTTCTGTTACTTCAGGCCACCATTGCAATGAAAGCGTATGGGATATCGTACTTTATGAGCAACCGCGATGAAGCACCCGCTGAGGAAAGCCCTCTCGCGCAACGCTTTAACCGGATTGTCAGCAACAACATTGAAACAGGTTTCATCTTTGTCGCTCTGGTTCTGGTCGCTGCACAAACAGAGATTTCAAACGGGCTGACCGTTTGGGGTTCAATTGTGTTTGCCGCAGCACGTATTGTTTACCCTGTGATCTATGCGGCGGGCATCCCTGTAGTCCGTACCCTGGTCTGGGACACTGGCATCGTTGCCCTGTTTGTTATCTTCACAGGCATCGTGACTGCCTGATAGCGCACAACCTTTGCCAAAACACTAAAAAAGCCCTCGGTACAGACAGAGGGCTTTTTGATTTAAGCAGTGAGAAGAACCCGCTCAGCTATTCTGGATCATTTTCTCTTTCATTGAGTGCAGCAGGTCACGCAGTTTGGCCGCCTCTTCAAAGTTCAGATCCTTCGCAGCTTTAAACATATCGTCCTCAATTTTGGATATGCGTTTCCCGAGTTCCGCTGCGTTCAGGTGCTGCCAATCGTCCGCCGAATAGCCTGCTTCCTTCTCTGCCACCTGCTGACGAGCACGTCCTCGCTGCTTGCCTTTTTTACCCGGAGGCGGAGCAGCCTCAAGAATATCTTCGACTGACTTCATAACACCTTTCGGTGTAATACCATGCTCTTCATTAAAGGCGAGCTGCTTCTCACGACGGCGATCGGTCTCATCCATTGCCCGCTGCATTGAATCGGTCACACGGTCAGCGTACAAAATCGCTTTACCATTCAGGTTACGCGCCGCCCGACCAATGGTCTGAATCAGAGAGCGCTCAGAACGCAGAAAGCCTTCTTTATCGGCATCAAAAATAGCAACCAGAGAAACTTCCGGAATATCCAGACCTTCCCGCAGCAGGTTAATGCCCACCAGCACATCAAACTCACCTAAGCGCAGATCGCGGATGATCTCAACCCGCTCAACCGTATCAATATCGCTGTGCAGATACCGCACGCGAACCTGCTGTTCATGCAAGAACTCGGTCAGGTCTTCGGCCATCCGCTTCGTCAGTACGGTAATCAGAATCCGCTCGCCCTTCTCAACCCGCTGATGAATTTCATGGAGTGAGTCATCCACCTGACCGGTGGCCGGGCGAATTTCAATTTCAGGGTCCACCAGCCCGGTCGGGCGAACAACCTGCTCGACCACGTTGTCCTGATGATCTTTTTCATAGGGCCCCGGCGTGGCAGAAACAAATATGCACTGCGGTACAATCGATTCCCACTCTTCAAAACGCATAGGCCGGTTGTCCAGTGCCGATGGCAAACGGAAACCAAACTGAACCAGAGTTTCTTTACGAGAGCGGTCACCCCGGTACATGCCGCCAATCTGCGGAATCGTCACGTGCGACTCATCCACGAACACCAGCGCATCGTTGGGTATGTAATCAAACAAGGTCGGCGGCGCGTCGCCTGCTGCACGCCCCGACAGATAGCGGGAGTAGTTCTCAATACCCGAGCAGTACCCAAGCTCCTGCATCATCTCAAGATCGTACTTAGTGCGCTGCTCAAGTCGTTGCGCCTCTACCAGAAGATTCTCTTTGCGGTAGTACTCAAGGCGCTCTTTCAGCTCTTCCTTGATGCCTTCAATGGCATCCAGAATTTTCTCGCGTGGCGTCACATAGTGCGTTTTCGGGTAGACGGTGACACGCGCCAGGCGGCTGTATATCTGGCCAGTCAGCGGGTCGAAGGTACTCAGCTGCTCGACCTCATCATCAAATAACTCCACACGGATAGCTTCATCATCGCTTTCCGCCGGGAAGATATCGATCACCTCACCGCGCACACGATAAGTACCGCGATGGAAGTCTGCGTCATTGCGGGTGTACTGCAACTCCGCCAGTCTGCGCAGAATGTCACGTTGATTGACCTGATCACCGCGCACAAGGTGCAACATCATCTTAAGGTAAGAATCAGGATCACCCAGACCATAAATAGCCGACACGGTGCAGACGATAATGGCATCACGACGCTCCATCAGCGCTTTAGTCGCAGACAAACGCATCTGCTCAATGTGCTCGTTCACCGAGGCGTCTTTATCAATGAAAGTATCAGACGACGGGACGTAGGCTTCTGGCTGGTAGTAGTCGTAGTACGACACGAAGTATTCAACGGAGTTATTCGGGAAGAACTCTTTGAACTCCCCGTACAACTGCGCTGCTAATGTTTTATTGTGGGCCATTATGATGGCCGGACGCCCACACCGGGCAATCACGTTGGCCATGGTGTAGGTCTTACCGGAGCCCGTTACACCCAGCAAAGTTTGTTTGAGCAGGCCGGCATCGACACCTTTCACAAGGCCATCAATAGCTTTTGGCTGGTCGCCTGCGGGCGAATATTTGGATGACAGCTCGAATGGCTTACTCATGAGGATTCCAGTTAACGTCTAAATCCAGTAAGATTATACGTTGTTTTAGGGCCTATTTTGAGGCCCGCTATTTTTTAGGCACACATCGTGGCCGTGCTAGAGGAAAGTACATTGGATCTTAAATTGTCTGATCGCGTTCAACTGATCAAGCCATCCCCGACCCTGGCGGTGACCAACCGTGCAGCAGAGTTACGAGCGGAAGGCAAAGACATTATCGGGCTCGGTGCTGGCGAACCGGATTTTGATACTCCGGACCACATCAAAGCAGCGGCTGCAGAAGCTATCGATAAGGGCTTCACCAAGTACACAGCCGTTGACGGTACCCCCGGTCTCAAGTCTGCCATTATCGACAAGCTGAAAGCAGACAATGGCCTCAGTTACGAACCGAACCAAATTCTGGTTTCCTGTGGTGGTAAGCAGAGCTTCTTCAACATGGCTCTCGCGCTGATCAACCCAGGTGACGAAGTCGTGATTCCAGCGCCGTACTGGGTATCTTACCCGGATATGGTCAAAATCGCGGAAGGCGAACCTGTCATCATCGAGACCGATGAATCGACTCGTTTTAAAATCACCCCAGAGCAGCTGGACGCGGCCATCACAGACAAAACCCGTCTGGTGGTACTGAACAGCCCGTCAAACCCATCTGGCGTGGCATACACCAAAGATGAATTTATTGCTCTCGGCGACGTTCTGCGTAAATACCCAGACGTACTGATCGCAACCGACGACATGTACGAGTACATCTGGTGGGCTGACTTTGGTTTCGAAAACATCGTTACTGCCAACCCAGACCTGTACGAGCGCACTATCGTTCTGAACGGTGTCTCAAAAGCCTACAGCATGACTGGCTGGCGCATCGGCTACGCGGCAGGCCCGGCTAAGCTGATCGGCGCAATGAAGAAAATTCAGTCACAGAGCACGTCTAACCCTGCGTCTATCTCTCAGGTTGCTGCAGAAGCAGCACTGCGTGGCGGCCGTGATTGCGTGACTCCGATGGTTACCGCATTTAAAGAACGTCACGATTACATCGTTGATGCACTGAACGGTATTCCGGGCATCACCTGTATCCCAGGCGATGGTGCTTTCTATGCCTACCCTTGCGTGAAAGGCGCTATGGAAAAACTGGGCATTACTGACGACGTTGAATTTGCTGAGAAGCTTCTCAGTGATGCAGGCGTTGCTCTGGTTCCTGGCTCAGCCTTCGGTACACCGGGTTATATGCGTCTGTCGTTCGCGACTAGCATGAATACTCTTCGTGATGCCGTTGCCCGACTGAGTAAAGCGTTGAGCTAATTGCTCAAGCTATCAGTTAGCAACTCTCATAAAAAAGCCCGCTGATGCGGGCTTTTTTATTGGTAGAACTGCCAGTTCAGCAATGAGCTTAAACGCCCAGATATTCGCGTAGCTCTGGGTCGCTGAAGATGTATTCCCACAGACGGTCGAGTACATCGTTTACCCATTTTTCGTTGTATTCTTTCACCGGTGCCGCAGCCACACGACGCGATTCGCTCAGACCATACGGCTTAGTGAACGTCGTATTACCATCCAGTACCGTCATATTGAATCGAATACTGACACTGCAGGCTGTGACCAGAAAACCTTCATTACAGCTGTAACGGAAACGATTCACCGCCAGCTCAAGCTTCACCGGATCAAGCGGGCTTTCACCACCGAACCCGAGTTGCGTCATGCTGTCCTGCAAGCGACGCGTCAGCACCGCCGACAATTCATCCTGAACATACAAAGGAGAGTTTTCGGCCAGACGTCCACCACGGCTACCCAGCGACTGACGCTCGTCAGGGCTGATTTCTTCGCGGTTGTCGACCACACGAATCAAGGCACCACGGGACACCGACGCAGCGGGCTGCTCGATTTCATAGTTCTCGCTCAGTTCAATGGTCTGCGGTGCAAGAACACACCCCGTCAGGCCGGTGGCCAGCACAGTGCTGGCCAGCAAAGTCAGAACGCTCTTACGCATTCGGTACATCCTTCTCTGCACGTTTAAATACCCACTCTGTGGCGGTCGATTCTTCTTCAGAAAAGCGATAGCCCGCCACATCAAATTTCTTCAGATCTTCAGGGTTATCAATACGCTGAGTGATCTGGTACGCCGCCATCAGGCCTCGCGCTTTTTTCGCATAAAAACTGATAATTTTGTACTTACCGTTTTTCTCATCACGAAACACTGGCGTGATCAGGTCTGCTTTTAACGCCTTCGGCTTCACCGACTTGAAGTACTCGTTCGACGCCAGGTTCACGATGGTATTGATACCAGATTGCTCAGTGAGTTCATTCAGAGCGTCGGTGATCTTGTCGCCCCAGAAAGCATAAAGATCCTTGCCGCGATCGTTGCCGAGTTTCGTACCCATCTCAAGGCGATACGGCAGAATCAGATCCAGCGGACGCAGCAAACCATACAAACCTGAAAGAATACGCAGGTGACCCTGTGCGTAATCCAGGTCGTCTTTGCTCATATTGTCGGCATCAAGGCCGGTATAAACGTCCCCTTTAAACGCCAGCACAGCGGCTTTTGATTCCCCTTCAGGAAAAGGAATCTTCCAATCACTGTAACGCTGCACGTTCAGCTCAGACAATTTCGGGCTCAGCTTCATCAGAGCGCCGATTTCGTCCGGAGAATACTTACGCAATACATCGATCAACTCAGCCGAATCATCCAGATAATCTGGCAGACTGTACTGATCCGTAACCGGCGGTGTCTCAAAATCCAGAGTCTTGGCGGGTGAAAGCAATGTAAGCATGTCGATCCTCAGCAGATATTGGTTGCGGTCATGATACCTTGTGCCCGCGTAACTCCCAAACGTGTCCTGTGTTTTGGCATTCCGGCCCGTTATGTCCGGTCAGGGCTGCCAATGCAGCCACTGTAATAAAGATGTGAGAATGGCCGACACAGGATAAATTCACTCTGTCGTGTTTCCTCAAACGAGTCATCAAGAGGTGTTATAAATGGCAAAAGATATTCAGGGGCTGGGCTTAGGTCTGGCGGTACGCTTTTCTGGCAGTGAGTTCGCCAGGAAGTACAAGCTCCGCCGTCCGGCAGAAAAGCTGGCCTACGCAGGCACCAAGAAAGGCTTCGAAGTCATCGGTCAGATGGTGGCAAAGAAGAAAGCTAAGAAATCCGAAGATCCTAAAATGCTGCCAGAGCCGAGCACGGCTGGCCTGTTCGACCTGACCCTGTCAGAAGAACAACAGATGATCAAAGACACCGTGCGTTCATACGCCGAAGAAGTTGTCCGCGGTCTGGCGCACGATGCCAACGAAGACATGAAACTGCCGGAAACTTACCTGCAGGACATCATGGACCTCGGCCTGAACTACTTCTCAGTGCCAGAAAGCATGGGCGGCGCGGCTCAGAGCTACAGCCCGACCACCAACGCCATCATTGCTGAAGAGCTCGCCTGGGGCGACTTCTCACTGGCCTACGCCACACTGGCCCCCGTTGCAGTCGCAAATGCCATCGTTAAATGGGGCAACCAGAAGCAGAAAGAAAAGTACCTGCCTGAGTACCTGGCAGAAACGCCTGTTAAAGCAGCGATTGCGGTACAGGAACCTACCCCTCTGTTTGATCCGGCAAAACTGTCAGCAAAAGCGAAGAAAACCAAAGCCGGTTACACCATCTCAGGGGTTAAGAGCCTGGTACCGTTTGGCGGCGAAGCGTCAATGTATCTGGTGGCAGCGCGCTACAAGCGTCGTAACCGTCTGTTTATTGTTCCGGGTGATGCACCAGGCGTTCAGTGGCAAGCAGCTCCGGCCATGGGCCTGCGCGCTACCGCAACGGGCACACTGACTCTCGACAAAGTACTGCTCGGCCCGGATGCCCTGCTCGGCGATGACAGCTTTAACTTTGAAGCCTTTATGGACCTCGGCCAACTGCACTGGTGTGCACTGGCCATCGGTGCCTGTCAGGCAGCACTCGATTATCTGATTCCTTACGTGAATGAGCGTGAAGCCTTCGGCGAGCCAATTTCTCACCGTCAGGCGGTAGCCTTTATGGTTGCGAATATCGGTATCGAACTCGAATCTATGCGCCTGATGGTCTGGCGCGCAGCGGCACTTGCTGAAGCTGGCAAGCCATTCCATCGCGAAGCCTACCTTGCACACATCCTGTGTTCTGAAAAAGCCATGGAAATCGGCACCAACGCAGTTCAGCTGCTGGGTGGCCATGGTTTCACCAAAGAACACCCAGCTGAGCGCTGGTATCGTGATCTGCGGGTTCTGGCCTGCATCAACGGCGGCATGCACCTGTAAGGAGAAGCACAGATGATTAATTTAGAAAATCCGAAAAAATTCCGTGCCCTTGTTAACCAGGCACACCAGGTGGCGGCGAGTGTTTTCCGTCCGGTATCGCGTAAGTACGACCGTTCTGAGCACGCTTACCCAGTCGAACTGGACATGCTGGCCTCCATCATGGACGGCATGAACGACGGCACCACAGGCGAAGGCGCCGGTGCTGGCAAACTGAAGCAGGATAACGGCCCGAAGAAAGAAGGCATCCAGAACGGCACCAATATGTCGACAGTACTGTCTCTGGCGGAGCTGTGCTGGGGTGACGTTGGCCTGTCTCTGACATTGCCACGTCAGGGCCTGGGTAACGCCGCGATTGCAGCAGTTGCCGACGACGAGCAGTTTGCACGTTTCGGTGGTAAGTGGGCAGCGATGGCCATTACTGAACCAGGTTTCGGTTCTGACTCGGCAGCTGTTCGTACCACGGCGATTCGTGATGGCGACGAGTACATCATCAACGGTGAAAAAATCTACGTTACCTCAGGCGAACGTGCTGACTGCGTTGTGGTCTGGGCGAGCGTTGACCGCTCTCTTGGCCGTGCGGCGATTAAGTCGTTCATCGTAGAGAAAGGCACGCCGGGCATGGAAGTTGTCCGTCTTGAGAAGAAGCTGGGTATTAAAGCGTCTGACACCGCTGCGATCACTTTCACCGACTGCCGCATTCCAGCGAGCAACCTGCTGGGTGATCCAGAGGTTAACGTTGAAAAAGGCTTTGCCGGTGTCATGCAGACCTTCGATAACACCCGCCCGGTCGTTGCGGCCATGGCGATTGGTGTGGCTAAGGCCTCTATCGATCGCACCCGCGAACTGCTCAAGCAGCTCAAGGTAAAAACCGATTACCGCACGCCGTACAAACTGGCCTCACAACTCGAAGCCAAACTGTATCGCTATGAAGCAGAATGGGAAGCAGCACGCTTGCTGACTCTCAAAGCTGCATGGATGGCCGACAACGGTATGCCGAACTCTAAAGAGGCGTCCATGTCGAAAGCTAAGGCTGGTCGTACTGCGAACGAAATTACCCTTGGCTGTGTCGAGATGCTTGGCATGCTGGGTTACGGCGAAGACGAACTGCTTGAGAAGTGGTCGCGTGACTCGAAGATTCTCGACATCTTCGAAGGCACACAGCAGATCCAGCAGCTGATTGTTGCTCGTCGTCTGCTCGGCAAATCATCCGCCGAACTGAAGTAATCTGTACGACAAACTAAGCACGGGGCCTGGCGCCCCGTTGCTGTATTAACAATGATAATTTTCCGGTAACGTCGCACTCCGGACTTTCGAGCGAGACTCTTACCCGTATGACTCAATACAACGAAAAACTGGTTTCACTGCCGAATATTCTGACGCAATTGGCAAGCCAGGCCACAAGCATTCCGATCAAGCTGAAAGGTGTGTATGAACTGGCAACCAGCAAACCTGAGAAAGAGAAATCAATCGGACTTCTGCTTGAGAAACACGCACGCCAGCGCCCAGAACACATCGCTATCCGCTACGAAGATGTGACTTACACCTATGATCAGGTAAACCGTAAAGCGAACCAGATCGCGCATTATCTGACCTCTCAGGGCATCGGCAGCGGTGATGTGGTTGCCGTGGTTCTTGAGAACCGTCCGGAAACCCTGATTTCAGTACTGGCCATCGTCAAGCTCGGTGCCATTGCCTCCATGATCAACACCAGTCAGCGTGGCGACGTACTGCTGCACAGCCTGACCCTGGTCAAACCGAAAATAATCATCGTTGGCGAAGAGATGCTGGAGAACGTTAAGACGGTCGAAGGTGATCTCGATGACGCTTCGCTGAAGTCGCTGCATTATCTGCGCGACACCGGCGAAACTGCATGCCCAGAGCACTACACCAACATCCTGACGGCCATCGAAGGCCAGTCGGACAAAAACCCGGATTCCACCAAAAAAGTGAAAATGCACCAGCCGTGCTATTACATTTTCACCTCCGGTACCACCGGCCTGCCAAAAGCCTCCGTGATGAGCCACTATCGCTGGTTCAAGTCGCTGGCGGGCATGGGTCTGGCGTCCATGAACATGAGCAGCAAAGACATTCTGTATGTGTCTCTGCCGCTGTACCACAACAACGCACTGACTGTATCCATGGCTGCAGTTCTGGGTTCAGGCGCCTGTATGGCGATTGCGCGTAAGTTCTCAGTGTCACGTTTCTGGGACGACATCCGTCACCACAACGCGACGGGCTTCTGCTACATCGGCGAGCTGTGCCGCTACCTGCTGAATGCGCCGGCCAAGCCGTCGGACTCCCAGCACAACATCCGTGTCTGTGTCGGTAACGGCCTGCGCCCGGACATCTGGATGCAGTTTAAAAACCGTTTCAACATTGATCACATCAATGAGTTCTACGGTGCATCCGAGTGTAATCTGGTATTCACCAACGCCTTTAACCTCGATAAAACAGCGGGTTTCTGCCCTCTTTCGTACAACATCGTTAAGTACGACATCGAAGAAGACGCACCACTGCGTGATGACAAAGGCTTTATGATTCCGGTGCAACCGGGCGACAGCGGCCTGCTGATCACCGAGGTGAACGACAAGCAACCGTTTGAAGGCTACACCGACGAAGACGCCACCAACAGCAAACTGCTGCGCAACGTCTTCAAGAAGGACGACTGCTGGTTTAACACCGGAGACCTAGTGAATAACCAGGGTTACAAGCACGTATCCTTCGCTGACCGCCTGGGTGATACCTTCCGCTGGAAAGGCGAGAACGTCGCCACCACAGAAGTTGAATCCATCCTGATGGAACTCGACAGCATCGAACACGCCGTTGTCTACGGTGTTCAGATCCCTCACACCGATGGTCGTGCGGGCATGGCAACCATTACGCCATCTGTCCCTCTGGAAGAGTTCGACTGGGCAGCGCTGTCTAAGCACGTTCGTGAGAAAATGCCTGCTTACGAGATTCCGGTATTCATCCGCGTGCGCGAGCAGCAGGAAGTCACCGGCACCTTCAAATATCGTAAAGTGGAGCTCAAGAAAGAAGCCTACCACCTCGATAAAGTGGGCGATGAGCCAGTGTATGTGATCGTTGGCAAAGACAACGATTACACCGAGCTCACCAGCGATACCGAAGCGAAAATCGACGCAGGTGAACTCAGCCTCTGATCATCTGACGGTTATCGTCATTGCCAGTGCAGTCATTCTGCACTGGCATCCCCTTCTTAACGCCTGAACCTTTCCCCTATCCCCGCCCCCTTGTGGTAGAATTCGCCGCTTTCTTTGCACGCTTGCGCGAAGTTACGCCGCAAACATGAGGACACAAGACATGACAGTACCTGTCGGAATTATCATGGGCTCCAAGAGCGACTGGCCCACCATGAAGCACGCAGCCGATATGTTGGACCTGCTGGGCGTAGACTACGAAGTCAAAGTCGTTTCGGCGCACCGCACCCCCGACCTGCTGTTTGACTACGCAAAAACCGCACACGAGCGTGGCCTCAAGGTCATCATCGCGGGCGCAGGCGGCGCAGCGCACCTGCCGGGCATGGCAGCATCCCAGACCTCACTGCCAGTATTGGGTGTACCGGTAAAATCCCGCGCCCTGAACGGCATTGACTCACTGCTCTCCATCGCTCAGATGCCAGGCGGCGTAGCCGTTGGTACACTGGCCATCGGTGATGCAGGCGCGAAAAACGCAGGTCTGCTGGCCGCACAGATTCTGGCCACCTCAGACGCTGACCTGATGAAGCGTGTTGACGAGTTCCGCGAAACTCAGAAGAACACCGTATTGTCGCAGCCAGATCCACGAATTATTGAATAACCGCAGCACGGACATCCCGATGAAAGTAGGTATTTTAGGTAACGGCCAGCTTGGCCAGATGTTAGAAACCAGTATCACTGATCTTAAGGATATTGAGGTTTCACTGTACGACCTGCGCGCGCACACCGACGAAGCGCTGGAAGCATTTATTGCCTCGGTCGACATCCTCTCGTACGAGACAGAAAACATCCCGGCGCACATCGTGACCTTACTTGAGCCACACGCCGACAAGCTCTACCCAGGCCTGAACGCCCTGAAAACCTTCCAGAATCGTCTGCTGGAGAAAAATGCACTGCGTAATGCAGGCATCGCCACCGCAGAATTCCGTGCCGTGAACTCACTCGAAGACGTTCATACAGCGGTACAAGAACTCGGCCTGCCGATCGTGATGAAAACCACGACCGAAGGTTACGATGGCAAAGGCCAGTTCGTACTGCGTACGCCAGACGACGCAGCACCGGCCTGGAACTCCATCGGCAATCGCGAACTCATCGCTGAAGCCTTTGTACCTTTCGAGCGCGAAACCTCAGTTATTGCCAGCCGCGACCGCGACGGCAATATCGTCGTATTCCCAATGACCGAAAACGTACACCACGAAGGCATCCTGCGTTACAGCCTCTACCCTGCACCGGCACTCTCACAAGAGAAAGCTGAACAGGCTGAGCGCTATATCCGTCAGCTGGCAGAAAGCCTCGACTACGTCGGCACCATTACCCTTGAGCTGTTCGATACCGAAGACGGCCTTGTTGGCAACGAAGTAGCGCCACGCGTACACAACTCTGGCCACTGGTCGATTGAAGGCACCGAAGCCTCTCAGTTCCGTAACCACATGCTGGCCATCACAGGCAAAAGCCTCGGCGCGACCGAGCCTAAGTTTGCCTCCGTCGCTATGCTCAACGTGATCGGCGAAGAAACTCCGGCAGAAAAAGCCGAGAGCATCGACAACGCCTACCGTCATTCCTACGGTAAAGAAGCACGCCCTGCCCGTAAGCTCGGCCACGTAACCGTGACAGGCAACACCGATGCAGAACGCGACGCCACCATCACAGAACTGAACGCCCTGATGCCCGAAGGCATCTGGCCACCGAAACACTAAATGGAGCTGACCGGATTATGGGTAAATCACTCCAGGATCAACTGCTGGGCCTCGGTTTAACCGACAACAAAAAGCAGAAGAAAAACGAAAAAGAGAAAAAGCGCCAGGAACACCTGAAGCGCACCGGGCAGGAAAACAACGCCGACGAGTCCCGCGAAAAAGCGGAGCAAGCGCGTAAAGAAAAAGCCGCCCGCGACAAAGAACTGAACAAACAACGCGACGAAGAAGCCCAGAAAAAAGCCATCAAGGCTCAGGTACAACAACTCGTCGACAACAACCTGATCAGCGCTGCACAAGGCGACATCAAGTATCAGTTTGTTGATGGCAAGAAAGTAAAAAGCCTCTACGTTGATCAGGCTGTATGGGACCGTCTGTCAAAAGGCCAACTGGCGATCATCGCGCATCACAACAGCTACGCGGTGATTCCTTTGCAGGTTGCTGAGAAGATCCGTGAGCGCGACGATGGCCACTTTATCGTGATCGCCGAACAGACCGACGGCCAGATGGATGAGGATGATCCGTATGCAGCGTATCAGATCCCAGATGATCTGATGTGGTGATTAAAACGGAAAGCCCGCGTAATAAGCGGGCTTTTTTGTCTCTGCCATAACAAATTCAGAAAATACCATCAGATATCCAGATCGACCCCACCATCTCCATCGCGGAACAACCTTCCTATATTACGAATGATGATCGCGATTGTCCGATAAGGTAAATCGAGTACGAGGTCGACAATCTCATAAAAGCCGTCATCAACCGACGACTTCTTAGGGCGCAGAAAGTGCACCAGAACAAAACCACCGATGCAGAAAAGCAGTACTGGCAAGCTGAAGCCATACACGAACAAATCAACCACTAGATACGCGCTTATACAAAAAACACATATTGAGAGAAGTATCCTGAACAGGTCCATCGGCAAATTCCTTTTTTAATCAGCGAACTTAGTTACCCCAGGGGTTTGGCTTGCTGGCTGAATTCTTACTGTCTGAGTGGAAAGTCCCGACAAACAGCTCTTCTACTTTGGTTCGCGCCCAAGGCGTACGCCGTAGAAACTTCAGCGACGACTTAACCGAAGGGTCTGATTTGAAGCAGTTGATGTTTATCCGGCTAGCCAGCCCTTCCCAGCCATAATGATCAACCAGCTGGTTGAGTATGGCTTCGAGAGTCACTCCGTGCAGAGGATCATTCCTGTTGTGCTCTTTCATGTCAGTGCAAATGCTCTATTAATCGCAACAATAGGTGCAAAATCAAGTAACCTTCTGGCTTCATTAGACTCTGTTTTGTATTCAAACAAAGCTGAAATGAACGATAGGACTACTTTCTATTAATCATATGGTAGCACGGTAGCGACCGGAGGCAGTGACGTAAGATCAGCAACCGACACATCATCACATGACTTATTGTCTAAGAACATATTTGCCGACTCAGCCCACTTACAAGCCATTTTGAAGTAACCAGACAATGCGGGATGAACCCCGTCCGGACTGTAGTCGCTGGCTTCAAGGATATTATCCATTTCTACTATGGTAACGTTTTTGTTGCCCGAGAATTCCTTCACTATTTTTTCGTTATAGGCTTCAACAATCGGGTTTGCCAGAGAGAAGTCTGCGCACTTGCTAGTGGTTTGGCCTGGGCAATACTTCGACACAGAAAACTTGATTACCTTTGCCAAATAAACTTTTGATTTGGTGTTGTTAACCACATTTTTTACGATCGTAGAGAGATTAGCTATAGCAGCCTCGACTATCGTGTTTTGATCCAGCTTGTCGTCAAGGTGACCTTGAGTAATGTCATTCGTTCCAAGGTGGATGAAAGTTACTGGTGTTTCAGGGAAAGGCGGCATAAACATCATAGAGTACGGAACCAGCTGATCAGTGCGCGCACCAGGGTAGCCGTCATGTAGCTGACTGTTCGTCATCCATTGATTGATAGAAGAGTTACCACTCTGAAAACCCACTGTTGTGAAGGGTTTCAGAACTCTGTTTTTCTCGCTAATAGCAAGCCAGGTCAGAATACCTCGATAACCTCCACCGAAGTTACCGCCATACTTAACCCCAGGATAAAAGCACCATACTTGGGCGTTGTAACAGTTCATCGTCGATAACTTAGCTGTAAAGTCACTGCTATACCCAAACGTGATTGAGTCACCCAAAGGCCTTATGATCTGCAGACCTGGCGCACTTTGTGATTGTGCACTCATAGACTGAATCATGGAAAATGATACAAATGCGAGGGTTCTTATCATTATTCTCATATTGCTGCTCTCCTTTTTGATATTTTTATAATTCCACTACTAAGTTAGTGTTATTCAATACGACTCTATTATTTCGCAGGCGAGACAATCTTCCATAAATTTGCGGGGCCACGCATTTTCACGCCAGAAGGCACTTGCGAGTTAGTCAGATCTGTTAGCTGGGCCGCCGTATCGTATACGTAGTCCGTTTTCTTGCGATTACAGGATGCGCAAAGCCACCACAAATTCTGAGGATCATTATAGAGCGCCCTTCCCAGTTTTTTGAGCATCATATAATTAGTGTGGGTAGGATCAACTGCTACGTGTGGAGCCCCCACAGTTACGATATATTGCCGCCATGGGTTCATATGATCCAGCTGCCACGGCCCAGTGCCATTGCAAACCGGGCAGTGACTTGGCTCGGGCGCTAGCCCCATTGCATCCAGACAGCTGCGACTGACCCAACTAAAGCGGCCACAATTTCTGATGTTAACGGCGGTATTGGGGCTTTGGCACTGGCACCCTCTGGCGTTAATGATTGCATCTAACAGCTCTGCACGTGTTGGCATATCCATTCCTCCTTGAGAGTACCGTGAGTTCAACAACCTGCGATCAGAACCCGGATCAGGGCCAAGCAGACACTGCTTAACGATCCAGCCTGGCTCTCATTGTCACTTACTTTCTTAGTACTGCCCATTCGGAATATGACTAGACGGTATTCTCATTCAGAAGTGATTCGTTGCAGACCGAGTCTGGGTCAACCAATACCCGCAACTGTTATATCAGCTATGACAACTATTTCAATTCGGTTAGCATCATCATTACGTGCCCAGCATATTTACCACTATTCTTCTCCGACACAATAACTAGTGGCCTTACACCGTCGACTTCTGGCATTATCCAGTAGTAGTCATTTTTAATTTTCTTAGTTTTTATATTCTTGCTTTTTTCTACAAGCAATGAATTAACAGTTGTAGCGACCTTAATTGTGGGGGTTCCTTTCAGGTAAACAAAACAGCCGCCTATACCAGGTTCGTCCTCAGCACCCTCGTTGGCTACAAGACCGAATCCCGCGTATCCGACACCGCTCCACTCGAATACCAGCTTGTCATCTGTTGGTTCTGAAAAACCATATTCTTTAAATATCTCGTAAACTTGAGAATCATCCTGTCCGGGTTTCAGGCACCCATCACGAAACGCAGCAATCGCATACCCGGCATCGGCATAAGAATAGACTAGTAATGTGAGCGACCCAAAAGCCAGAGTTGAAATTAATGAACTCATTTTTGATTTTATAAAATGCACCATTAAATAGTATGTTTTTTTCGCTGATTTTATCTCGTTTTCGACTTATCGGAGCAAGATAAAATCGATACTAGTTTTTCTTATTATGTGTTTAAACTTGACGACCATAGATCTCTTGCTTAGTAAGTTCATTTACTTTACGCAGAAGGTCTTCACACTCAAAGTATGCTGCAGCGCAATCTTGCTTCCTGGATGCCATATCCATGCATTGTGAACTGAGTGCCGCCGTAACCATTTTTAGAGATTCTATTATCGCTAAATTATTTGGCTCTAACTCTAGGGCTTTCTTTCCTACGGAGTAGGCTTGCTCGAATTTATTTTCTTTTAGTAGATCCCTTAATTCTTCTTCAAATGTGTTAAATATTACTCCTGAGCTACTTGCACATACATCTGCTATTAACGCCGAGTGGAACGAATCCAGCCATCTTAGTGGCGAATTGTCACTCCTTATCAAATGATACTAGATTTAATCGATGCACCATGATTCAAGTTCCTTTTCATTACGACGAATTTTCCTGTGGTGGCTGCAAAGAGCCTCTACCTGTGACTGTGTATAACCAGACTTCGAAGAAATATATGCTGTTGACAAAAACTTCTTGTTTTTCTCCGATAGCCCTGCCTGTAAAATGGAATACACACGGCAAGCTCGATATTTTTTAACTCCCCAGCTAAAAGCCCAACCAAGGATTAGCAGGAACAAGCCCGATACTAAAGTGCCAACAAAACTATTAGTACTTAATATCTCCCACACTTGAAACCCCTCCATGAATAGTGCCATTTAATACCGCGCCCTGGCGCAAGATCATTCATCCCTAACAGCGGCACTCTAGAAGTTTTCGTTTCTTAGTTGCACAATTCTTCTATCCAAATCTTCAATTCCATCCAATAGCGTTTGTACAGATTCGAACTCATCCTTAGGGTTTATAGTTCCTTGGGCTCGCTTAGCTTTATGTGCAACCTCCCCCCTCTTTGTGCCAAAGCTATCGATATTTGTTAGCCAGGTTTGATCAAGGGAGCCAATATCTATTCCAGTAGGGAGAATAAGAGTCTTAAAATTTTTATCTTTGATCCCATGATTGTCTTTGAGTTTTTGAGTAAATTGCCTTTGAGCCACATCAATTACTTCAACGACAGAGTCTTTGGCATTTTTTCTAGACTTAGCTATTTGAATGAGCTCTTCGTTTTTAATTTCTTCAGTCACGCTCCAACTAGAATGGTATGATGCTAGAAATGATATAATAATGCTAGATGGTTTTTTATTTACTTTCCAGTCACGTATAGCTTGCGTGACAGCTTCTCTCGACACATCTTCTAAATATGATTCAATTTCCGCATGGACAAGCAACCGATAGCCTCTAGCTCTATCTTGCTGTCTGTCAGTATAATCCCCGGTCGGTGAAAAGTTCACAGGTAACATATGATTCCTAAGCTCTCTTAACCTGCTTTTAAGCTCTTTAAATCGGCTGGATAAGCGCACAAACCTACCTCCCTTTACACAATGCGATTATCTATCAACCTAGGAACGTGTAAACTTGCCCCTAAAAGGTCATTCAATACCTCGAACCAAGTAGAGATTCTTATTTGCGTCGCAGACAAACTCTTAGTGGTTGACTCAATAGATGTCATAAACTCTTTGTTTTCATCGCAGAGTTTTATATATGCAGCCTCTATTTCTGACTCCCTCCCTACTGATAACTCCCTTATTTCTTCATCAACAAAAGATAATATTAAAACATCAAAAACCGCCCTATTAAACCTGGACTCATAGGATGATCCACTCCACTTCCTGTACTGATTCCCGTTAAATATTGATTTAATGAATCTGTGAGCCATCTCAAAAGATTCTAACTGACTCTCTATCAATACTTCTTTTTCTTCCCAGCTTTCATTTAAGTTCTTACAAGTATCATCAAGAAAATTCTTTAACGTACCACCATACTCAGATAGGAAATTTTTAAACGAAAAAAATCTGAGCAACAACTCTGCATCCCTCATCCTAAAGTCAGGTTTTTTCAGCTTAAGTATTTCTCGTAAAGCATCGCTATTTGATGAGGATCGATCTAAGAAGCTCACAAATGGCCCTGGGTGAAGAGCCTGCCTTAGTTCTTGGGGTGAAAGAGGCACACTCCCGGTGTTTAACCTCAGGAATACATGGTACAAAAAATCTTCATCAGGCCAATTTTTAATAACCACAGTCCTGATAGGTTGATTCTCGAACGCAGAAAGATCATCGAATAAATCAAGATCATCCCTAAGATCTTGGAGGCTCTTTCGTTTCAAATCATCTCTTATTTCTAAGCCAGTTAATTTTAACTGCTCATAAACCTTATCATCAGCATCCGCGGAAAATTGGCGAATACTTAGTAATCGCTGCTTTCCATCCAGAACAATATATGCGCCTCTTCGTTCTTTTGATTCAGCCAGCACGACTTGTGGTATTGGCAACCCAAGTATCAAGGACTCAATAAACTTGCTTTTTCTCTTTTTGTCCCATGCATCTCTGCGCTGGAAGTCAGGATTCAATAGGATGTTACCCTTATTAATTTGATTGAGAAGAGTTTCCGTCGTCCAGTCATTTCCACTTACCACGGCCGAGGAGAAGGAAATTTGATCAAGTGAGCCAATGTCTTCATCAGACTCTTGCTGCTCCTCATCTTCCTTAAATTCAATATTTTCGTCACTCACTTTAGACTCCAAAGATCTATATCTCTATTCGATCTGTAATTGCTTGAAAGCTTGTTAGTATGCGTTCGCGCTTATCCTGAAACGCTCTTTCGGGGTTTCAAGAGCAACACTCTGACATCATTGAAGTATCTTCCATAACTTAGGTCTCCCTTCTGACATACGAGCAGACTTGGCTATTTAGCTCGCGATCAGGCCTTTGCTTGCGTGCCAAGCTTTCTCTCAATGTACCGAGCATACCGACCTTAGCGCTATATGCAAAGTACCTGAGGCGACGCCATATCAGCTCCCGATTCATTTCATATACCCTGACCTACATCATTGCCCTTCCTCCGCCCACTCTATATGTTATGGCGTATACGGAAATCCACGGTCACTGACCCTGAAGGCCATTATGAGTCTCCCCTCTCCTAAACTTCTGATTCCTATTGTGTTGATTGGCGCAGGTGTCGCTGCTGTGCGCTTCTGGCCTGAGAGTCCGCTTGATATCTCTGTGTCGCAGGCTTCGGTCGGCTTAGTAGAAGCCAGTGTCGCCAATACCCGCTCAGGCACGGTTAAGGCTTGCCAGCGGTCCCGCTTGTCGTTGCCTCTCGGTGGCCAGGTCAGTGTTCTTTATGTTGCTCAGGGCGATAAAGTTGAAGCTGGCGCGCCTTTGATGGAGCTCTGGAACGAAGACATTCGTGCCACTCTGGCAACTGCTGAGGCCCAGCTCGATACTGCCAGGCTTTCGCACGAGGCTACCTGTACGCAGGCACAATCGGATAAGCGTGAAGAGCGCCGTATTCATGATCTTCATAAGCGCCAGATGGCATCGTCTGAGCAGTTAGACCGCGCCGAAACCGCCGCAACCATTAGTGAGCTTTCGTGCAAACAGCAAGAAACCCTGATTACTCAGGCGTCTGCCAGTCTGGATCTGCAGAAAGCGCGTTTTGCACAAACCCAGTTACGCGCTCCCTTCGCTGGCATTATTGCTGAGGTGAACGCCGAGATCGGTGAATACGCCACACCATCGCCTCCGGGCGTGGCCACACCACCCGCCATTGATCTGATCAACCCCGATTGTTTTTACGTGCAGGCGCCAATTGATGAAGTAGATGCGGCTCAGGTCGCACTGGATATGCCTGTGCGCGTTACCTTGGATGCCTTCGGCGACCGCACCTTTGATGGCCATGTCTCGCGGATATCGCCTTATATTCAGGATGAAGAGAAACAGGCCCGTACGGTGGATGTTGATGTGCGCCTCAATGAACTCCCTGATGGCACCCATCTGTTGATTGGTTACAGCGCCGATATCGAGGTTATTACAGCAACCTCTGACAACACCCTGCGGCTTCCTACCGAGCTATTAATCGACACGGATCATGTGATGCTCGCCAAAGACGGCAACGCCGTTAAGCAGCAGGTAGAACTGGGCCTGACTAACTGGACCTGGAGTGAAGTCATAAGCGGTGTGAGTAAAGATGACCTGATCATTAACGAACCCGGCCAGAGCGACCTGACAGACGGCCGCACCGTGCGTGTGCTGGATACTATTGTCCATGACTGAAGCGATGAAGACTGGGGCCATTAAAGTTCGCGGAGTGCATCGTCGCTTTCAGCTCGGTGATCAGACAGTGCATGCGCTTAATGATATCAATCTGGATATTACGCAAGGCGAATATATTTCAGTGATGGGGCCGTCTGGTTCGGGCAAGTCGACACTGCTGAATATGCTGGGCCTGTTGGACGTGCCTGATGAAGGCGAGTACTGGCTTGCGGGCGAAGACACCGTGCCTATGAGCGAGGAAGCGCGCGCGGGTTATCGCCGTGACCACATTGGTTTTGTGTTTCAGTCTTACCACTTAGTACCGCGCCTGAGTGCCCGTGAAAATATGGAATTGCCTATGGTGCTGGCGGGTATTCCTCCGGCAGAACGCCGTAAACGCTTAGCACCTGTTATTCAACGCTTAGGGTTAACGGAGCGCGCCGACCATAAACCAGAGCAGTTGTCTGGCGGTCAGCGCCAGCGCGTGGCCATAGGCCGGGCCATTATTATGCAGGCACCGCTGCTGCTCGCCGATGAACCTACCGGGAATCTCGATACTCATTCGGGTGCCGACGTGGTTGAGCTGCTGGAAGAATTAAATGCTCAGGGCATTACCTTAATTGTGGTTACGCACGACATGGCGCTCGGCCAGCGCGCTAAGCGGCGTTTGCGTATGGTGGATGGCGCCATCGTCAGCGACGATACGTTCGCCATACCCCCCACAGAAGAGCCCGCCGTATGATCCGCCTGCAGGATCATCTCACCTTTACCCTGCGCTCACTGACACGAACGCGATTTCGTACCACCATGCAGTTAGTGGCTATGGCCATTGGTGTATTGGCGGTTGTGTTGCTGACTGGCATTGGCGAGGGCGGACGACGATTTGTTATGGCTGAGTTCGCAAGCCTCGGCAACGATGTTTTAGTCATGCTGCCCGGCCGAAAAGAAACCACTGGAGGCCTGCCGCCATTAACCGGCGAAGGCACCCGTGATATCACGCTTGAAGATGCCCAAAGCCTCATGCGAATTTCCGGTGTCGAACGTATTGCACCTATCGTTGTGGGCATCAGCCGTTTGAGCATTTCAGGGTTGAGCCGCGATAGTTTAGTTCTCGGTACAACTGAGGACTTCTTCAGCATCCGGGATCTCGCGTTCAGCCAGGGGCAGGCGTTTACCACTCGCGAAGGTAGCCGTAGCCGCTCGGAATGTATTTTAGGGGCAACCCTGAGGGATGAATTATTCGGCCCGAAACGCGCACTGGGGCAATGGATTAATGTCGCGGATTATCGCTGCCGCGTGACGGGCGTACTCACTGACTCGGGAACGGGTTTCGGATTCGATATGAGCAATGCTCTGATCTTGCCCGTAGATAACGCCATGCAGATCTTTAATACCGAAGGTCTGTTCAGGGTAATGATTCAGATTGAGAATATTGATGCTGTGCCAGCCATGACCACAGCCGTTGAGCAACAGATGAAGCTACGCCACGACGGCCAGCTGGATATTACGATTGTTACGCCCGACAGCCTGCTCAGCGCCTTTAATAATGTACTGTTAATCATGACCTTTTCAGTCGCCGGTATTGCGGCCATCAGCCTGTTAGTCGCCGGGGTTTTAATTATGAATATGACACTCATCGGCGTAGCTCAGCGCCGGGCTGAAATTGGGTTACTAAAAGCACTCGGGGCTTCATCAAAAGAAGTCCGCTTGTTGTTTATTACCGAAGCTACGTTACTCGCCACCAGTGGCGCTGTACTCGGCATGTTGATCGCAGAGTTTATTCTTTGGGGCCTTAGATTTAAATTTCCCGAAGTGCCCTTCGCAACCCCTTTATGGGCCAGCGTATCGGCGATTGGTGTGTCTGCCATTGCCGGCATTCTCTTCTCCTGGATACCGGCGCAGAAAGCCGCAAAGCTGCCACCCGTGTTGGCACTGCAAGCTCAGGCAGGGAAATAACTGTGGTAGACCTTGCTGCGAGGGAAATATAAATGATAAGACCTGACGACTGGCTTCGCCTTGCTACCTCACCTGTCACCAGCCAGCCGGGCAAAAGCGTATTAACTGCGCTCGGCATCGCCATTGGTATTGCCGCAGTCACGCTGTTAACCACACTCGGGCACGGCGTTCGCCAATATGTTCTGGATAGCTTCTCACAATTTGGCACTCGTATTATTGCGATCACGCCGGGCCACAGCGAAACTGCCGGTATGGCCGGAGGGTTAATCAGCTCGGTGCGATTACTGACCCTCGATGATGCAGAAGCCTTAGCGAGAATTACCGGCAGCGAATGGGTGGTATCAAATGTTCAGGGCTCGGGGCCTATTCGTTACGGCGAGCGCGTTCGCAGTACCGAGATTCTCGGTACGACCTCTGATTTTAATCAGGCCTGGGATTTCCCTCTGGCGATGGGAAAGTTTCTGCCCGACACCGGCGGCAATAGCCCTGCCGTTGCAGTGATAGGCGACACCTTATACCGAGAGCTGTTTCGTAGCGAAAACCCGCTCGGGAAGTTTATCCGCATTGGTGGCCAGCGTTATCGGGTCATTGGTGTGATGCAACCCAAAGGCTCAACACTGGGGTTTGATCTTGATGATATGGCGTATATTCCTGCGGATCGTGCTCTTACGCTTTTTAATCGGGAAGGATTAATGGAAGTGGATGTCGTGTTCTCTGAAGGCACAACATCCAGCCAGATGCTTGAGCGCATAAAAGCGATGATGATAAAACGCCACGGCCAGGAAGACTTCACCCTGACCAGCCAGGATGAAATGCTCAGTAGCATGAACCGCATTCTCGGCATCCTGACCATAGGCGTCGCGGCTTTGGGTGGGATTTCTTTATTAGTCGGCGGCGTGGGTATCTTCACCATCATGACGACCAACCTGACCGAGCGCACCGCAGAGATCGGGTTACTGCGAGCCATTGGTTGTCCGCGACGGCAGTTGCTCAGTCTCTTTTTGGGCGAGGCCGTCATGCTCTCATTATTCGGTGCTTTTATCGGCATCGTTATCACAGCCGTTGTCGTCGCCCTGTTAAGTCTATTGGCCCCGGCCTTTCCGGTTCAGATTCAGTTTTCGACACTCGGGCTGGCCATCGCAGTCGCCGTTATTACCGGGCTAATTTCAGGTATCTGGCCTGCGTATAAATCATCACGCCTGAGCCCGATTGAAGCGTTACGAGGTGAATAACAATCGTGCCCCACGATGTCGTTTTTTTGCACTGTTTTCGACCAGTTTGGCGCACCAATACCAACCACTCACGCACCAATATCGTAAAAGCGGTTTAAATCCCCTTTCCATATAATTTCCATCCTGTCGCTAAAGGCCCATCGCTGCTGAGCTGCGACACATAACTTGCCGTTAGTTACAAAGATATAAATAGATGGCACAACACTTGCCAAACAAGCAGGAGAAATTTTATAAGAAACATAGGCTTAGCTATATGTACTTCCTCCCAGCGATGCTGTTGTCGCTAACTATTGTCCCCGGCATCGCTCATGCAGATACCGGAATAACTAGCACGGATATCGTCTGGATACTGGTTTCCGCCACTCTTGTATTCTTTATGCAGGCAGGGTTCGCCTTGCTTGAAAGCGGCATGTCGCGTGCGAAAAACGCGATTAACGTAATGATGAAAAACTACATCGATGTCTGTATCGGTAGTCTTTTGTTCTGGGCCGTTGGCTTCGGCATTATGTTTGGCTACAACCCCACAGGTTTCTTTGGTACCACGGCCTTCGGCTTATCCGAAGGCAGCAACTGGGACTTCACCTTCTTATTATTCCAGACCATGTTCGCTGCAACGGCCGTCACGATTTGCAGTGGTGCTATGGCTGAGCGTACACGCTACACCGCGTATCTGTTATCCGCTGCCGCTATCGTAACCTTTATTTATCCTGTGTTTGGCAGTTGGGCCTGGGGCGGTAGTTACGGCGGTCAGGGCTGGTTGGCTGAGCTGGGCTTTATTGATTTTGCAGGCTCTACCGTTGTGCACTCTTTGGGCGCATGGTGTGCACTTGCCGGGGTCATTGCGGTTGGCGCCCGTACCGGCCGTTTTGATAATTCGGGCAAAGTACGGAATATTCCGGGCCACAATTTATCTCTGGTTGCACTGGGTGGCTTCATCCTCTGGTTCGGCTGGTTTGGCTTTAATGGCGGCAGTGCATTATCTGCGTCAGAAAATATTGGCGGCATTATTCTTAACACTCACCTTTCCGCCGCGGCTGGAGCCGGCGGTGCGATTCTATTATCTGCTCTGTTGCAGCGTCCGATTCTTTTAACAACCACAGTTAATGGTAGCCTCGCAGGACTGGTCGGGATCACCGCGGGTTGCGCCACGATGGAACCGCCATTCGCCATCGTCACAGGCGCTGTCAGTGGTGTGATTGCAACACTGGGCCAGGACCTGATGCTTCGTTGGAAACTCGACGATGTTGTTTCAGCGATTCCTGTCCATGGTTTCGCAGGTGCTTGGGGCACGATTGCCGCGGGGCTCTTTTTCGCAGGCGACATGTTCGATGCTCAGCGTGTTGCGACTCAGGCCATTGGTGTGATCGCTGCCTTCCTCTGGGCCTTCCCGTTGTCGCTGCTGGTGTTTACGCTTATTCGTTTTGTGATTGGCCTTCGGTCTTCAAAAGAACATGAGCAGATGGGCCTGGATTGTACCGAGCACAATGAAGTCGGTTATCCAGAGTTCCAGCAAAACATCACTTTCCGTCAGGAGCCATAAGCATGAGCCCTGATATTAAACGTCGCATCGTGTTCACGATTTTGTCGGACTATATTGTTGGCGAAGAACTTCGCCAAGTTATGATCCTATGGCAGGCAGAATTCTCTGAACGCTCGCGCTATGAACTGAATCAGTTTCTGGGAGCGTGCCGGGATGTTCCGGGTATTCAGCAAAACCGCATCGAGATTCTCAGCCGCCTGGTACGCATGGTCATGGCTGCCAACGAATCCGATCTGAAGCCTGACCCCATCAACTGGATGAATTCAGCAGACGATGCAGAAACTTCGTTTACGCCCTCTGAGCCGGTGACCAAAGAAGAGATCCGCCGGCCTCAGCAAACTACCTTCAGGCCTTCGCAACTTCAGAAGACCTCGGGTACTGCACCGCAGAACAGTCTGGTCGCCGAAGTGGTTAATATGCTGTTCAGTCGCTTGCGCTCAGATCAGATACGCAGCATTAAATCGTATGTACTCAGCGCCGCTCAAAAGAAGAAATTGCAGCCTGCCGCTGTGGCTATGTTTGAACAACCGGATATTTCGGTCTCAGCCGTTCATACGCCACTGGAAATCAGGGACGCACGTAAGCTGATTAACTTCACCTACATCGGCTGCTGCGAGGCAATCGGACCGGTAGATGCCGACTTGCTGCTGAGCAAAGCAGTACGCGAGGTCGGTGAAAAATATCGAGGCGATGAGCCTTATGCGACTTGTCTGAATCAACTTCTGGGGCGCTGAGGCGCCCTCTTGCTTTCGTAACTTTCGTAACAAATACAGCCAATACAACTTTTTTCTACGGTACCTGCATCCAAACTGAATCCCCCTTCGTATCACCTAAGTGATGCATCTTTGCACCCGATCTGTCACATCCAACGACGCAGCCAAATGGCTACACAACTTACCTCTTTGAAAGGTACACGTGATATGAAGATCTTCCCCCAGTACAAATCAGCAAACAAACTGACTCTCATTGCCGCTAGCATCATCGGCCTGACGGCCTGTGGTAGTGATGATGGCTCCGATGGTACAGATGGCGTAAACGGCTCTCCCGGGCTCAGCTATCTGAACTACTTACTCGCTAACAACGGTTCTGAAAACGCGGGTACGGTTGACACAGTGAATCAGTCGGGTGCTGTTTCAAAAAGCTTTTCGACGGGTGCGAACGAGGGTATCGCGATTGACCCCTCCGGTGATCTGGTTCAGGCCGCAGACCTGACAGACAACGCTGTCCGCACGATCTGCCGGATTAACCAGCGAGCGGCTGGCGGCGAATACAGCAGCCAGTATGATCGTGAGATCACAGGCACAACCACTGGGCTTGCAAATCCGAAAGGTATCGCCCTCGCTGAAGACGCAGGCTATGTATTTGTAGCAAACCTGAATGAGCTGAATATCAGCGTCTTCGGTACTGCCGCTGCGGGCGATGTTGCCCCCGTTGCGACAACGACTCTTAGCGTGAAGCCCTGGGACCTGACGTATGACGAAGCGAACGATCGCTTATTTATCGCTCTGACTGACGGTACGATCGCTGTCTATGACGATTACATGGCCAACGGCTTTACGGCATCAGCTGCCGACCGAACCATCACGCCAAGTAATAGCGAAGGCACTAAAATCTCTGTTAACGCCCATGGCATCGCCTATGAAGTGGCCAGCGACCGCCTTGTAGTGAGCGATGTTGGCGATGCAGCCTCTGCTACTGACGGTGCTATTTTTGTGATTTCTTTGGCCTCTACTGCCGACGGTGGTACTCAGGTTGATCGCCATATTTATGGCCCTGAGTCCATGCTCGGCAACCCAGTTGATATTATTCTAAGTGGTACTGAACTGCGCGTTGCAGAAAAGTCGAACGATGCAGTACTCGTGTACAGCAATATTTTTGCGTCTGGCAGCGGTGACATTGCACCTGATTTTGTCAGCAGCACATCAAAGCCTGAATCGCTTGCAGAGATTCATACCATGGCGACTCACCCTGATGTCTCTGATACGACCGATGTGAACACTGTGCGCGCTGTGGCCGCCAGCAGCAACAGCACGAATATCAGCCGCTTCACAACCAACCTGAGCGCCGTTACAGCAACCTTCACCGGTGTGACGACCATTGAAAGTGTGACTTTCGATATTGAAGGCGACGCGTATGCGACGTACGGCGACGAAACCGACGGCGGCATTGCCGTACTGAACCGTGTATCGAAGTATCGTGACAGCGGTAGCCTGGATACCAGTCGCGATCGCCAGATTATTGGAGCAGCAACCTTGCTGGTCAATCCAAAAGGTCTTGATGTTGATAGCCATCAGGGAGCAATTTTCGTTGCAGACATTGGCACCAATGCCGCCCGTACAGAAACGGGTGTATTGATTTACTCAACTTGTGCGGCGGGTAACGCGGCTCCGTTAATGGGTCTGTATCCATCAGGTGGCGCGACTCCGTGGGACGTCGATTATGACGCCGAAACAGATAAGGCTTTCCTCGCACTGACCAACGGTACGATCGCTGTATTCGATAACGTGATGAAAAAGCTTAATCAGGGCACCACTACAGTAATGTCGGAAGACCGCCTGATTACACCTGCAAACTCGGGTGTTGTGGTAGCGGCTCCGACCAACATGCATGGTATTGATTATGACCCGGTAACTGACTCACTCATCGTTTCTGATGTAGGCTCGGCTGCAGTCGCTGACGACGGCAAGATCTACGTTATTGCTGCAGCTTCTTCTGCTTCAGGGCAAACGGATGTTCAGGTAAATATTGCCGGAGCAGCGACCGAGCTGGGCAACCCGGTCGACATCATGTACGACGGGAAGAATCTCTACGTTGCGGAAAAATCGAACGGTAAGATCCTGCGCTTCGACGATATTCTGAAAAGCGCGGGCGGTGATATCGCTCCAGATCTTTCAATCGACTATTCCGCCGCTGAGAGTGTCGCTATCCTGCCACAGCACCTGGTGCGCTAACGCGTACGCGAGCCATAAAAAGCTCAAAATAAGCTAAATAAAAAAGCCACTGATAGGATATCAGTGGCTTTTTTATTTCAAAACACCCGGCGTATAGCCGGTGATACATCAGTAAAGCGGCTTAATCACGCGTCATCTGATAAGTGTGTGCGAGAGCGTGCTCACCCGTTACGTCGTCGACTGTGTAGACCCGCACCGTCAACTGGCTACCTTCTATATTCAGATGCATAAAGCCCAGTACATCACCCTGCTGAAATTCTGCCAGATTACGATTTACATCGTCCAGTGGACGTTGTTTTGCGCCTGCACCTGACACTATCTGAGTCATACCATCGCAACGTTCTACGGGTGGCAGAATCTGAAGATCATGATCATGGCCAGAAATCATCAGGTCAAAATCGCCGCATAAATTGTCGCCTACGAAATCATAAAAAGCGTATCCGAAAGCAGGAACACCATCGTACCAGCCAGCGTTGCCGTGACGGCCATTTGAAATATATGGGTGATGGGAAAACGCAATTTTCCAGGGTGTCGTCGCAGATTCTTTTTCAGCTTCGATCCACTCTTCCTGAACCCGATAGTATTTAAACTGACGGTATTTAGGATCAGGATCAGACACAGCCGCCAGCGGATTAGAATCGAGTGAGAAGAAAGTCACCAGTGGCGCTTCTGATTCAAGCGGTGCAGTAAACGAATAGTACCGTGCTGGCATATTCCACTTTTCACTCATGCGGTCTTCCGCATAGTGATAATCCACCTGAAACTCGCCCTTGTCGTTATCCAGGCCATCGCCACTCAACCAGCCGTTATCGTGGTTACCAAGCGTCATATAGAACGGGAAATCAACGTCTGCATACGGCTTTTCGAATTTATCGATAAACTGAACATCGTCGACCGAATCAACGCCAGTTTCATAGATATTGTCACCCAACCCCAGGGCAAAATCGCAGCCGAGTTCATCACAGACTGCCTTCATGGCTGCCGCAACCTTATACTGCTTTTCTTCGCCCGTACCGGTGTCACCGATGGCGATAAAAGAAACTGCGCCGTCTGGCACCTCAACGACCGGCTCTTCTGGTTCCTCAGGAAACCAGGACATGCCATAAGCGGGTAAATGTACGGCCAGCGCCACCAATGCGAGCTTTTTCATCTTCTGTCTCCAGACATCACAGCAGTAAAACCACTGAGAGTACCCCCCCAGTGCTTCAGATTTGTGAAACATCCTACATAAGCTTTGTACCCGATGCCGCGACTCTGCGCGCCAAACGAAAGCATCAGAAGAACCAGTTCACTTCATTGAGAGGTGCTAAACTCATCAGATAGAGGTATAAGAAGCAGGAGGTTCTGATGATTGTGGATTCTTTGATGACCACCCGAGTCGTGACCGTACATTTGGATGACAAGCTGACAAAGCTGCAGGAAATATTCATTAATACGCGCTTCCATCACGTTCTGGTGGCTGAGAATGGCCGATTACGTGGGGTTATTACCGATCGCGACTTTTTTAAAGCGGTGAGCCCATACATTGGCACACCGGCAGAAACCACGCACGATACTGCAACGATTAACAAGAAGGCTCATCAGATTATGAGTCGGAACCCGGTTACCATCAAAGCAGGCAGTAATATCCGTGAGGCTGTATCGCTGATATACCAACACGGCGTCACCTGTCTGCCGATACTCAACGATGAAGATAAGATTGCAGGTATTCTGACCTGGCGGGATGTATTTCGGGGGCTTGAGGCTCGGTATAACAAACCCGCAGCCCCCGAACAAAGGGATTAGATTAACCGGCGCAGACGTTACCGTCTGACCTCCGGCGCTTCTTTAATTGGCAGTGAGATAAAGTTCAGATAAAGATCTTCTTCCTGTATTTCCAGAGGGATAAGGAGAGAAGCAACTTCGTCTGACTCATTCTCTGTGCAGAGAACGTCTGCAAGGATGCCCAGCAGAGGAACATCGGTTGCGCCACAGGTGACAGGGTCAAGTGACTCAGTGAGATCTCCGGTAAAGATAGTGATCGCGTTTACCAGGTCACCCACGGTTGAACCGACTTCTCCAAGTGCCGACTCCAGATCAATGTTCACGAGTACGTTAATTGGTGGCACGTTCTGATTGCGCTGTTCAATCTGCATCCGGCCATCATCAAAGAATGTGATATCTCCCACCAGCGTCAAAGGCAGCGGATAGTTGTAAAGATTGTGGCTGAGTATTTCACCACCGTCAGGTAACGCCAGGTTAGGAGAATCCAGCGCCAGAGTAACCTCTGTTTTGAAGATTGGCTGACCGTTATCGCCAGTAACAATCATACCGGGCACCAACCCCATTGGGTTGTCTTCGGTCGGTGTGGTGTAGCGCATACGGAGGATTTGTGTGCCGGTGGTCTGCTCGCCCAGCACTGGGAGAAAAACACTGGTAGGTGTGGTCGCCAGAAGCATGGGATACAGGTGTACTTTTACGGCTTGCTGACCGGTTTCTGGATCGACCGTTGGCCCTATCACCTCTGTATTCAGGGCTAATGTCTGGAATACGGCCTTATTGTCGGGGCAATCGTCACCGAGCGGATCACACCCATTACGTGCTGGCAGTGAGAGTGTCTCGTTGAGAAGCGTTGCTTCTCCGTTAACTACCGTAAGGATTGCGGCATTCTCTGACGGCAAGACATCCCCTGACGCCGTTATCGGACTGGTTGATGGTTCCAGGCATGGCTCCCCGCAATCGACAACGTAATTGGCGTTAGCATCTCGCACAGGGTAATTACGCAGCGGCGTAAAAATAGATTCTTGAGGAGCGCTGCCACGGAAGTAAATCACCATATCCGGGCCGCCGAAATCTTCAGAGTCGACAAGAAGATCCGTCTGCAGTGGAAGACCGGCATCTGAGCAGATGATATCCAGCTCATCACATACGGTATCGTTTACCGAATCAGCATGTGCTGACGCCATTGTGTAACGATAGACCTGCCCTTCTTCCCAAGCATTTTCCGGGAAGAAACGAATACGTTGACGAGCCTTTTCAAGACGACCCGACACCGGGGTAATTTCTCCGTCTTCGTTAACTCGCTCAACTTTAAACGAGGTATTCAGATTGATTGAATCAATATCCATCACCTGCGAGAAAATAACCGCGATCGGCCGATCAGCTGGCATCGTAGTTAATGGCAATGTCTGATTTTCTACTTCAGCAGGCGTATTCTCAGAGACGACGCACTGGCCGTGATTTGGCTGCTCGGGTGGCAGCGGAAAAATATCACTCAGAGTGGCTGTTGATACACACGGGAAGCCGGGATACGTCGTCAGCGCCAGAGGCGAAACTTTAATTTCCTGATCTGTCTGCTGTGTTGCAGGCATACTGAACGTCAGTGTGTCAGCCAGTGCTGGCGACCCTTCAAGGTTCTGTAAGCGGCTGGTCGTAGTGACTACGTATTCCGCTGCAGGTTTAAGACCGCCACGAACCTGTACCGTCAGTACGGTTCCGTCAATGTCACTGGTCACGTTTTCAGCAGATAGCCGCACGCCATTCTCTTCAATAACGACGAGTTCTCCGGCCTGTCGGCGCAGCGGCTGATCGAAATTCAGAATAATAGGATCACCCGGGCGCTGCATCGACTGGCGTGTCGCCGGAATGGCGGTCTCAAAGCCAGGCACCCAGCTTACGAGGCGTGGCGGAGTATTCGGCGCCTGATTCTGCTCCTGATCAAATAAGCGTTCGATCTGGTCGTTCGTTTCGGCAAGCAATTTAAACGCGATGGTGGCGTTACCAACGTCCTGACCAAGAATATTGGGTTCAACAATACCGATAGAGTTAATTTCCAGTAAACCATTACGTACCTGAGCCAACCCAACCAGTTCGACGCGCATTAAATCCTGCGAGAGCGACGCATTTGGCTGTGCTGCAGCGGTATTCATACTGACATCCATAAATAAGCGTATATGACGCTGAGCTTCCGGGTCATCGGTGTAAGGGTTCGGGTACAGGTACCCGTTAGCGTCAGAAATAAAGGTCACAATAACTGACCCGGTTTCCTGCGGAAGGCCTGTTTCAGCATCCAGAAGAGGAACATTGCCATTAATTTTTACATCAAGTGATGAACTCATGAGCGTACTGCCGCGAGCAATGCGCAGTGGTACGGGCTGATTGCCAGGGAAGTTAACCGCATAGGCCAGCTCTGCATTCAGAGTGCCGGTCTGCTGCGATAAATCAGTGACGCCCTGCAATACCGAATTAAGCACTACCCCATTGACCAGACCTTCGTTTAACGGCGATATTTCTGAGTTTTCTGAATCGACAATATCCTGAATCAGAATGGATGTTGGCGTGGTATCCCGTGGCACAAAATCAAGGGAGTAATTGATGCCCGTCGTACCATCATCATTCAGAGGCCGTACCCCTGTAAGCTCAAGGCGATAAGCCTCACCTGCGATCAGTCGATCTGATTCGCTGCCACATTCTGCCACCAGTGCGACAGTACATGGATCAATCGTTAATGACTGGTGTTTAAGAATAACGTCAGCTGGCACAAGATTATTATTGGCATCAAGGAGTCGTACATTCACGCCGTATTCGACGGATTCAGGGTCAACAGGCTGCGTAAACAGAAAACGGAATGTGGAGAAATCCATCACTTCAAAATTACTGCCATCAGGCAATAATTCCAGAATACCGAAATCATCATCCACCGATGTCAGTGACAAAGGACCGGTTGCTTCCGGGCGTGTAGAAAACTGGATTCCCTCAGGGCCAGTTGCGTTCGGCGTTGCAATCGCATTGGTGCCCGAGCCAAGTACACCATCAAACGTCAGGCTGTAATCAGCGCCCGGAGAAAGCTCTTGTGCAGGAGTCGCGACAATACCACGCCCGCCATCCACCGTTCGTACAGATTCAATGGCCACGTTGTTTCCGCTACCGTCCACGAGAACCAACTTTTCAACGAGTAATGGGTCATCCACTGGAACAGTAAACCGAAGCACAAGGTCAGTCACTGGTGGCACGTTAATCTGACCATCAGCAGGATACGAGTACTCGACACTGGCACTTAAAAATGGCGCGAGAAAAGTACCGTTCGGACCTTCGACCATGGTGCCACCCAGAAGAGTCTGAGTTTCTTTATCACCGCAGGCGACCAGTACCAACGAAGTACATGCAATAATTAATGACTTTTTCATGTCGACCTCCTCAGAACTTCAGACTGATAGAACCACTGAATACATCCACGCTACCGCCAGTAGTCACTTCAATATTATTGGCTGTGCCGGGGCGGGAATTCACAATGGTAAAATCTCGGTCGACCAGCTCCTGGCGCTGATAACCGAGATCAATCTGTAGTGGATGAGCGAGGAACATCTGCTTACCGACCTTCGCTGAAATCCCCACGCCAACCACGTAGCGGTCAGTGTCGAAAAGGTTTACATCGACAGTCTGAGTACTTTTCAGCGCAGTCGGACGATAAGAAAAACCACCTAAAACTGAGAAAGATTCGCCGAAGCGATATTCTGCTCCAAGACGCGGAATCATAATGTCTTCAAATTCCGCACCGGCCTGATCTTTAATCGTGTCGCTGGAAAACTGATCTTCAAGTGTCGACCACTCCTGATACTCCAGCGTCGCGCCAATGCGAATCGATCCGCGATCGAATTGCGTTCCTGCAGTGATAGTGGTCGGTTGGAAAGAGTCGTACGTCTGAATCGTAAAGTTGAGCGGATCAGAGGCAGGAATAAGACCGGGGATAACCGTCGTTGCTTCTACTTTGGTGCGGGAGTACGAACGCTGTTGGTACGCCACAGCAAACTCAAGCCCAGTAACAGCACAGTCGTAATACGGACAAAACATTTCACCCAGATCAAGGGTGTTCGAGAGTGTGAATGATAAGGCAGGCTCAGCCTGCACATTCAAAGATTCGTATTGTGTGTTACCTGCGAGGTCAGTCGTGGTTGTCAGCGTCGCATTGTTATTTAACGTCGCCCGCGCAGACAGGCCGCCGCTAAAGCCACGGAACAGTTCGGTAGCACCACCAACACTGACAAACAGAGGCTGGCGGTCGTATTCCAGAAACTGCCCGCCTTCGCTGGTCTCAGACTGAAATTCAAGTAGAGAGAAGCCGTAATTCTCTACGCCGATAACAACACCTAAAAACATCGGGTGGTCAAAGGTCGTTAGCTTCGACAGGTCAGTTTTCAATCCCAGCAATACCGATGCCGTTGGCGTTCGCGACAGCAGATCACCTGAACGATCTGGTCCCGCAGCCTCTAGCTTGGCTTCAGCCTGCAGAAGCCCGGTAGAAAGCTCACCACGCTGATCTTTTACCAGTCTTGATGGGTTGTAATATGTCGCCGACACTTCCTGGTTGAACATAGAGAGCGCCTGCGTCGTTGCTACGTCCTGCGGAAACAGACCATAGGTATTGCCGATGGTGCCCATATTGGCGTGTACGCCTGTTGTCATCATCAGAGCAGAAAAAGCAGTTACACCCGCTAACGGGCGAATAGAGAAAGGCATTATGTTGTCTCCACTATTAATATTTTTAGATCAAGGAGTTACAACAAACTCTATCAGAGCACTTAAAATTACAGCTACTAAACAATTGTTACTCTTGGTTTCCTTATTTACACGATTTTTTTAACTATAAAAATCAATGACTTAGGATGGATATGTAATTATTAGTAACCCAAACTAAACGAATTTTTTAAAATCGTAAATTTCCAGTTTTGATGAGTAATTAATAAAAAGCACAATAGTCACAAAGACCAGTGTGACGCTTTTAAATTATCGATTTTCAAGGTGCAATTTCAGCTTCAGATAAGCGTTAAATATCAGAGGATAAACGGTATGATATTTTTATAGAAAAATAGAAAAAAGATGAAATACAGAAAATAGAAATGGGGGAAATCAGAAGGATATGGGGACACGCGTTTGTATCCCGTTCACATTAGGGTTGACTAGTGAGCTGCGATGCCCAGGCTGTCCGCAGCTTCATCCAGCATGTCACGTTGACCGCTAATACATTGATAATAGAGTTCAGATGAGAGTTTGCCGTCGTATGGAACATCCATATACAGATACTCTTCGTCATAGGCGGGTAACTCAAACAGCACCAGCATGGTATCGATTAAGTCGATACGAGCAGTATCGCCTTCTTCGTAACCACCCTGGTAGTAGACATCATCGATGCAACTGGCGATGGTCTGAATCTTGAGAATTTCTTTGTCTGTCGGCTGCTCATCGGCGACAGCATTGGCGGATAATGACAACAGGCCCACGAAGAGACTGGATAAGATCGAGCGATGCATGATTTTTTTATAGTGATTTTTGATGCGCCATATTAAGCCAATATGTATCTCTTCAGGCCACCCCCTTTCTGTAAAAAGTTGTAACCTCAAGAAATAATAACCCGAAGAAAAAATGCAAATAGCAATCGATATTAATCACTAAGAGCTGCAATGGTCTCTACACAGACTTGAAATAGTCACTCATCAGGCGAGCCGACCATGAACGCGCGGACCAACCTTCATAATGCGCACAATGACTCCCCTTTCTCGTTGTCACCAGAATAACGTTGTCCATCGTTTTCATCCTGTCTCGCCAGGGATCCAGGTTGTTGATGTGGCAGATTGGATCGTCCTCTGCGTTGAGCACCATCAAGGGGATCCGAATATCCTCGAAGACGTTCATGGGATTCGTATTCTGGTCATACGACGGATAGTCATCGTACCCCGCTAACTCGTACAGTTTTTGATAGAGATCGCCGAGATCAGTAGCCGTCAGCAGGCTGTCTGCTGTCCGCAGAGAAGACAGCACACTCTCATTAGGGCAGACAAACTGGCGAACCATCTTCTTTGCCATGATACGGCTATATCGCGGATGCACATTGTCGAAGCAGGTGCCTGTGTCGTATCCGGGGCAATAAGCAAAGGCCGCTTTGAAGGGAGCATCGCCCCCCTCTTCTCCCAGGTATCGCACTAACAAACCGGAACCAGCTGATGTGCCCACAGCGTAAAGTGGAGAATCAGGAAAGCGCTCTCTTATATGAGCAAGCTGCCCACGAAAATCTTCAGTACAGCCCACCATGTTAAACCGTGGCGTTAACAATGGCAGCTGACCATGCCCACGCCGCAAACACAGCACGATTCGCCACCCCGTTTTTAACCCGAGATCGCGCACGAGCTCTGCCATGCTATCCGGACTACCACTGATGGTGTGAATTAATACGATCGTTGGTGTTGTTTCAGGTAAATCGTAGCCACTCCAATATAAAGCTGTCAGACCACCGTCCTGCATTGTCAGCTGTTCATGGTAATCGTAGAGCGATGCGCTTTCGTTGCGCCGCTGAAAGCCATACTTGCGCAGGCTATAAAAGATTAACTGGGTATGTGCATTAAACAACCAGGGAGTAGCCCGGTATGGCTTACTCAATATTCTGAGTGATTCGACCAGACGCTGGTTTGAAGCATTATTATCGTACGATACTGATGGATGATTTTCAGAAACTGGCTTCGTCGTCTGCATAATTCTCATTGCTTCTCTGATATAACTTTATCCAGCGGTGAGCGCAGCCACCGCTTACTGACAGCAACGATAGCATCTCATCCCCACACCACTCTGGTGTTAAATTGGGACAATTTACTAGCGCAAGGGGTCTGTTAGTGTCGACTGATCAGCCATGAAACAAAAAACTGGGCAAAAGCCCGGTTTTAAAGTGCGCTATTAAGAATCATCAGACTATCGAAGAGATGGAGTTTCATCAGAGTGACAGGATTTAAAATTGGTCGGGATGACAGGATTTGAACCTGCGACCACTCGCCCCCCAGGCGAGTGCGCTACCAGACTGCGCCACATCCCGACTTATGCTGCCACAAGCCTGTGAACAGAGCGCTTAAGTATACTTAAGTGCCTGAAAAGGTAAACTTTTTTTGGAATGCCCGTCAGAAGTCGGAGTCTGGGTTGAGCATATCTTCCAGCTCTTTCAACTCGCGTATCATGTTTTTGATCAGGGCTTTATCCATGGCCACCGCCTGCGACTCTCCGTTGTCTTCCAGCTTCTGTCTGGCGCCACCAATGGTGTAGCCATCCTGATACAGCAAAGCACGGATTTCACGGACGAGAATGACGTCCTGACGCTGATAATAACGACGATTACCGGCACGCTTGACCGGCTTGAGGGTTGGAAATTCCTGCTCCCAATATCTGAGAACATGAGGCTTCACATCGCAAAGCTCACTGACCTCACCAATAGTGAAGTAGCGTTTCGATGGAATGGGCGGTAGTTCGTTATTGTGGCTGGCTTCCAGCATAGGCTTCTACCCGGATTTTGAGCTTCTGCCCCGGTTTGAACGTCACGACCCGGCGAGCAGAAATAGGGATCTCCTCGCCTGTCTTCGGATTCCTTCCCGGACGCTGACGCTTATCACGCAGGTCGAAGTTACCAAATCCTGATAACTTCACCTGCTCATTACGACTCAGGCTATCGCGGATTTCATCAAAAAAGATGTCCACCATATCCTTAGCTTCACGCTTATTGAGACCAAGATCTTCAAACAGTTTTTCTGCCAGTTCTGCTTTGGTCAGGGCGGTCATGTTAACCCCTTAACGTTGCTCCTATGCTTTCAGAGAGGTGAGCCAAGACTGCTTCCACAGAGTTGTTCACTTCTTCATCAGTCAGAGTGCGTGAAGGATGCTGCCACGTCAAGCCCAAAGCGAGACTTTTTCTATCAGGATCAATACCTTTGCCGACATATACATCAAACAGGTTGAGCTTAGTGAGGTAATCCCCCGCTACGCTTCGGATTCCGTCGAATACCTGATCCACCTGAACTGACTGGTCTACAACCAGTGCCAGGTCGCGACGCATTTCAGGGAATTTCGAAATATCGCCATACGAAGGCACGGCAATATCACGGATGGCTTCAAGGTCCAGTTCCGCGACAAACAACGGCTGCTTGACCCCAACCTTTTTCTGAGTCGCTGGGTGCAGTGCGCCAATCCAACCAATTGGTTCGCCGTTCTTCAGAACGCGCGCTGTCTGGCCTGGGTGCAGTGCTGGATGCTGAGCAGACTCGAAACGATAAGCGGAGGCATCGCCGCCACGAGCTAACAGAGACTCAACGTCACCTTTCAGGTCGAAGAAATCTACCGGGGTTTCCTGCTCGCTCCAGCCCTGAGTCAGACGGTTACCGCACACCAGCATCGCCAGTGTTGGAGTCTGTTTCAGGCCATCAGCTTCAGGCACAAAACGCAGGCCGGTTTCGAACAGGCGAACGCGTGGCTGCTGACGCTTCAGGTTGTAACTGGCGGCAGACACCAGACCAGTCAGCAGAGTCGTGCGCATCACGCCCATGTCCGCTGAAATCGGATTCAGCAGTGGCAGAGCTTCACGCTCAGGGTCGAGAGCTTTCTGCAGTTCTGGTTCAACAAAGCTGTAGGTAATGGCTTCCTGATAACCGCGAGCAATGATCTGGCGACGCAGGTCGCGGATTGGCATACGGGATTCAGGTGCTTTTGCCAACGGCGTCGCCGCCGCAGGAACACGGGTAGGCAGACGATTATAGCCGTAGATGCGTGCCAGCTCTTCAATCAGGTCAGCTTCGATGGCCATATCAAAACGATACGACGGCGCTTTTACTGTCCAGCCTTCAGCAGTGGTTTCAGTGTCCATGCCGAGGCGAACCAGAATGTCGGTCACTTCGTCGTCAGCCATGGTCAGGCTCAGGACTTGCTCGATGCGCTTACGGCGCAGAGTAATGGTGGCTGCTTCAGGCAGTTTGTCTTCGGCAGTTACTTCTGTCACAGGACCCGCCTGACCACCGCAGATATCAATAACGAGCTGAGTCGCACGTTCCATCGCAGTATTGGCCAGGCTGTAGTCAACGCCACGCTCAAAACGGTGCGAAGAATCGGTGTGCAGGCCGTAGTTACGGGCACGACCAGCGATCGCAATCGGGTTGAAGAACGCCGCTTCCAACAGCAGGTCCCGGGTGTCGCCGTTTACACCGGAGTGCTCGCCACCCATCACACCGGCCATAGCCAGCGGTTTGCTGTGGTCAGCAATCACCAGAGTGTCTGCGTTCAGTTCGACTTCCTGGCCGTCGAGCAGAGTTAGCTTTTCGCCCTCTTCTGCCATACGTACACGGATGCCACCTTCTACCTGTGCCAGGTCAAAAGCGTGCATCGGCTGACCCAATTCCAGCAATACGTAGTTGGTAATATCCACGACAGGGTCAATCGAGCGGATACCGCCACGGCGCAGCTTCTCAACCATCCACAGTGGCGTTTCTGCTTTTACGTTCACACCTTTCACGATACGACCGAGATAGCGTGGGCAGGCATCTGCCGCAGTCACTTCGACAGACGCTTTATCATCAATTGATGCTGCAACGGCAGCCACGAGTGGCGGCTTCACTTCGGTACGCGTCAGCACGCCAGTTTCGCGCGCCAGACCCGCAATGCTCAGGCAATCTGCACGGTTTGGTGTCAGGTCGACTTCAATGATGGTGTCATTGAGGTTCAGGTATTCGCGGAAATCTGCGCCAACAGGGGCAGAATCCGGCAGCTCCATCAGACCTTCAGAGCTTTCTGCCATGCCAAGCTCTGCTTCGGCACACAGCATGCCGAATGACTCGACGCCACGCAGCTTGGCTTTTTTGATTTTGAAGCCTTTGCCATCTTCGGTTGGCAGAACCGCGCCGATTTTAGCGAAAGGAATTTTCAGACCCTCGCGCACGTTCGCCGCACCACAAACGATCTGGAAATTCTCAGTGCCATCAGTCACCTGACACAGGCTCAGTTTATCGGCATCCGGGTGCTGCTCACGGCTGACAACCTGTCCAACAACCACTCCAGAAAACTCACCGGCAACCGGCTCTTCTCCATCGACCTCAAGACCCGCAAGAGTCAGGTGATCGACCAGTTCCTGAGTCGTAATCTCAGGGTTAACCCATTCGCGTAACCACTGTTCGCTGAATTTCATTTCTTAATATCCCCTGAATTACTTGAACTGCTGCAGGAAGCGCAGGTCGTTTTCGAAGAACAGACGCAGGTCATTCACGCCGTAGCGGAGCATCGCCAGACGCTCAACGCCCATACCAAAGGCAAAGCCTGTGTATTCTTCAGGGTCAATATTCACATGTTTGAAGACTTCCGGGTGGACCATGCCGCAACCGCCGACTTCGAGCCAGCGACGCTTAGTGCCTTCCGGCGTTTCAATCACCCATTCAATGTCGATCTCAGCGGAAGGCTCAGTAAACGGGAAGTAAGACGGACGCAGACGGATCACCAGATCACGTTCAAAGAAGACGCTCAGAAACTCCTGAATCGTGCCCTTCAGATCCGCAAAGCTGATGCCCTTATCCACCAGCAGACCTTCGACCTGATGGAACATGGGCGAGTGAGTCTGATCGTAGTCGCAACGGTATACACGACCCGGGCAGATAATGCGGATCGGTGGCTCCTGAGACTCCATTGTACGTACCTGAACCGGCGAGGTGTGGGTACGCAGCAGAGTGCCTGCATCAAAATAGAAAGTGTCGTGCATGGCACGCGCCGGGTGATGCGAAGGAATATTCAGCGCTTCGAAGTTGTGAAAATCATCTTCGATCTCAGGGCCTTCAGCGACCTGATAACCGGCATTAGCGAAGAAGCCTTCAATACGCTCCAGTGTGCGAGTAACCGGGTGCAGGCTACCTTCCTGAACGGCACGGCCGGGTAGCGTCACGTCGACGGTTTCAGACGCCAGTTTGGCGTTGAGTGCTTCACTCTCGAGTGATTCTTTACGCGCATTCAAGGCGTCCTGAACTTTGCCACGCGCCTCGTTAATCACCGCGCCGACTTTCGGGCGATCTTCCGGAGCAACATTGCCCAGGTTTTTCATCAGGGCAGAGATTTCGCCCTTCTTACCCAGATACTGAACGCGTACCTGATCGAGTGCTGCCATGTCGCTCGAGGCAGCGACTGCATCCAACGCCTGTTGCGTCAGAGCCTCTAAGTTTTCCATCGTGATGATCCTGAAAGGTCATTTTTTGATTAAGTGCTTACCGGAATTCCCTCAGGGCATCCTATAGAAGAAGCTCTGGTAAGCACTGAATGTGTTTAATAACGCAAAAAAATAGGGGAGGTCTTTCAAAGAAAGCCACTCCCCTATCCTTTGGCCAGTCAAGCTAATGGCTGGCCCGGTTCCGCGTGCTCAGAAGAGCGCGGTGAAATTACAGGCTGGACTTGGCTTTTTCAACCAGAGCCGCAAACGCTGCTTTTTCATTCACAGCCAGATCAGCCAGAACCTTACGGTCAATTTCAACAGTGGCTTTTTTCAGGCCATTGATGAACTTGCTGTAAGACAGACCGTTCTGACGTGCACCAGCGTTGATACGCGCAATCCACAGCTGACGGAACTGACGCTTACGCTGACGACGGTCACGGTAAGCGTACTGACCTGCTTTGATTACCGCTTGCTTAGCAACGCGGAACACGCGACTGCGGGCACCGTAGTAACCTTTAGCCTGCTTCAGAATTTTCTTGTGACGACGACGAGCGACAACACCACGTTTTACACGAGCCATAATTTATCTCCTGACAGTCGATTAAAGATTAGGAAGCATACGAATAACAAGCTTCTTGTCTGCAGCGTGCAGCTGAGACATACCACGCAGGTGGCGCTTACGCTTCGTGCTCTTCTTAGTCAGGATGTGGCTGCGGAAAGCATTACGGTGCTTGAAACCGTTCGCAGTCTTTTTGAAGCGCTTCGCAGCGCCGCTCTTAGTTTTGATCTTAGGCATTTTCATACTCCTGAAAGTTATGAGACGTACAGAAACTAAGACCCTGTACAATCTCTGCCGTAATAACGCCTGCCCAACTCAGGCCGACGCAGCGTCTGGCAGAACGCACAAACCCCGGCAAGCGCCGGGGTCTGCGTATTCATTTGAAAACCAGACTACTTCTTTTTGGATGGGCCGATGACCATGATCATCTGGCGACCTTCCATCTTAGGACGCTGTTCTACGCTGCCGAGTTCTTCGAGATCTTTCTCGACACGCATCATCAGTTCCATACCCAGGTTCTGGTGCGCCATCTCACGACCGCGGAAACGCAGCGATACTTTCGCTTTGTTGCCCGCTTCGAGGAAGCGCTTCAGGTTACGCAGTTTGATCTGATAGTCGCCTTCTTCCGTACCCGGACGGAATTTGACTTCCTTAATCTGCACCTGGTGCTGTTTCTTTTTGGCTTCGGCTTTCTGCTTCTTCTCTTCGTAGAGCTTCTTGCCGAAGTCCATGATCTTACAGACGATCGGATCGCCATCTGAAATCTGAACCAGATCCAGTTCGGCTTCTTGGGCGGCCTCAAGGGCTTCGCGTAAAGAAACGACGCCTACTTGCTCGCCGTCTGCTCCGATTAACCGGACTTCGTTTGCACGAATCTGGTCGTTAATGGGGGCACGATTATCACGTGCTCCTCTTCTATTATCGCGTCTGATGATCAGTTCTCCATTCCAAACCGGCCGCGTTCTGCAATCGCCTTCTCGAGGATGGCAATAAACTCGTCGACACTCATTGTACCGAGGTCTTCACCCTTACGGGTGCGCACTGCGACAGTGTTTGTTTCTTTTTCTTTGTCCCCCACCACGAGCTGGAAAGGGACCTTGTGTAAAGTATGCTCGCGGATTTTAAAGCCGATCTTCTCATTTCTCAAGTCCGCATCGGCCCTGAAGCCCGCAGCTTTGAGTTTTTCGGCGATTTCCGTGCAATATTCGGCCTGACTGTCTGTGATATTCAGGATTGAGACCTGCTTCGGAGACAACCATGGCGGCATTGCGCCCGCGTAGTGTTCAATCAGAATGCCGACAAAACGCTCGAACGAGCCAAGAATAGCACGGTGCAGCATAACCGGCGTCTTACGCTCGCCATCTTCGTCGACGAACTGAGCACCGAGACGCTCTGGCAGCATGAAATCAAGCTGAATCGTACCGCACTGCCATACACGGCCGATGCAGTCGCGCAGAGAGAATTCAATCTTAGGACCGTAGAACGCACCTTCACCCGGTTGGAGTTCCCAGTCGAGGCCGGCGTCGTTAAGAGCATCTTCCAGTGCCGCTTCAGCTTCATCCCAAAGCGACTCTTCACCAATACGACCTTCCGGGCGCGTTGAAAGTTTCATTTCAACCGCGTCGAATCCGAAGTCTTTGTAGACGTCCAGAGTCAGCTTGATGAAATCAGAAGCTTCCTGACGGATCTGGCTGTTCGAGCAGAAGATGTGTGCATCATCCTGAGTGAAGCCACGCACACGCATAATGCCGTGCAGCGCACCGGATGGCTCATTACGGTGGCAGCAACCAAACTCAGCCAGACGCAGCGGCAGTTCACGATAAGACTTCAGACCCTGATTGAACACCTGAATATGGCATGGGCAGTTCATCGGCTTCACCGCGTAGCTGCGCTTCTCAGATTCCGTAGTGAACATGGCATCTGAGTAGTGTTCCCAGTGGCCAGACTTCTCCCACAAGGTGCGATCAACAACCTGCGGGGTCTTGATCTCCTGATAACCAGCATCGTTCTGAACTCTACGCATGTACTGCTCGAGTACCTGATAAATGGTCCAGCCGTTCGGATGCCAGAACACCATACCCGGCGCTTCTTCCTGCAGGTGGAACAGATCCAGCTGCTTCGCCAGTTTACGGTGGTCGCGCTTCTCAGCCTCTTCAAGACGCTGGAGATACGCTTTCATTTCTTTTTTGTCGTTCCACGCAGTACCGTAGATACGTTGCAGCTGAGCGTTCTGAGAATCTCCACGCCAGTAGGCGCCAGACACACGTTGCAGCTTGAAGATACGCATAACACGAGTATTCGGTACGTGCGGACCACGACACATATCTGTGTATTCTTCATGGTGATACAGGCCAACCGCCTCTTCACCTTTTTCGATCAGATCGTCGATCAACTCAACTTTGTAGTCTTCACCACGATCAACAAACACGCGGCGTGCGTCTTTGATCGGCGTCATCTTCTTGATGACTTCGTAATCCTTCTTGATCAGCTCTTTAACACGCTTCTCGATGGCTTCGAGGTCTTCGGGTGTAAATGGACGCTCGTAATCAATATCGTAATAGAAGCCGTTTTCGATCACCGGGCCAATGGCCATCTTAGCCGTTGGGTACAGCTGCTTAACGGCATGACCAACGAGGTGAGCGAATGAGTGACGGATAACTTCCAGACCTTCTTCGTCGCGACCGGTGATCAGAGTGACATCGGCGTCATCGGTGATCAGCTCACAGGCATCGACCAGTTCACCGTTAATACGACCACATACGGTCGCTTTGGCGAGACCAGGGCCAATATCTTCGGCAACTTGCATCAGGGTAACGGGTTGATCGAACTCGCGTTTGGAGCCGTCTGGAAGGGTAATAACAGGCATAGTAAATCCTTGTCAGTGGTGGCCCCCACGACAGGCCACATGAATGTAAAGACCGAGTACTCTACAGGTCGGAAAAATCCCTGTAAACAGTTGATGCCTGCGGTTTACTCACTCTGGAATAGCCTTTCGTGCAATAGCCCCCTGAGGAAGTGAATCAACCAGCTTTGTTATTGGCTGAACCGGTACGCGGTTATAGATAATACCCCCACGCGGATAGCTTCCCGGCAATGGCTTAAACTTCACTCGCTCATCCAGAAAGGCCTCGACCTCTTCGCTGGGGGCGAGACGCTCCATTCCAGAACTCCACCTGTCATCGCCATCCTCTGGTTTCCTGAAACTACTCATGTAGAGTACATGTTTAGCAACCTTCAGCTGCTCCGGAGTAAACTCAATTACCGGACGCCTCTCCGACGGTTCTATTGTTCGAATGCGGTCCCGTTCAGCTTTCATCTCTTCACAAAGTTCAAGCTTTACGGAGTCCATGATCTGGTGCATCAGATCAAGGAAGGTGTCGGGGCGAACCCGCTCTTCGATTCGATAGGCGTTAGGGCCATGCCAAGAAGAGCGTTCAATTAGAAATAAACAACTTAGATACCGATCATGAGAAATAGGGGTAGCCCATGTAACAGCATTAGCTGTATCTGAAAGCTGCTGTTCCTCTGTGTACAGCCAGTCAGTACCATTTCTATTCACCCACTGACTATTGATAGGACCTAAAACTTCCGGCCAGCGATCAGGATTCGAATCCAACGGTGCGGCGGTATACCCCTCTGACGTTGCGGCGTAAGTACAGAGCTCTTCGTTTCTTAGTAGCTCTCTGGCAAGAACCCAGTTATCGAAGAGACTTTCGTTCGCTGGCAGGTCACCTACCCGTCTAATATCCACAATGCAATTGAGGAACCCGCAATACCCCTCTATCACTGGGATACCTCGAAACTCCCAGCTGCTTGAATATACCCTCAGGCGACTCAAAGACTCTATCTCACACTGATTCCAAGTCAATTCCCGTTCGAACCCTGCATCACTAGCAGCATTGAAGTGATTTGGTTCTTTATTCCATGAGCCCCCGTGCGCTGGTTTAGGGTTTGGAGCCATAAAGGAAAGGCTAGCAAGGCCAAGGTCTTTGCTAACATGTTTTGCCGTTCTAAAAGAAGGACCTTTAGGGTATTTCTCCGTACCAAATAGTCTCATCGAATCAAGAAACCTTGTTCTGCAATTTAGTCACCAGTTGCTCGAGGAGACAGTATCCGGTTCAGAAATTCACCTTCTCTTCAAGGGACGACTGCGGCTGCGAATCTAAAAGCCTGGTAATCGGTAACACAGGCACACGGTTATAAATAATCTCACCGCGCGGATAGCTTCCCGGTAATGGCTTAAACTTCACACGCTCATCCAGAAAGGCCTCGACCTCTTCGCGGGGGGCGAGACGCTCCATTCCAGAACTCCACCTGTCATCACCATCCTCTGATTTCCTGAAACTACTCATGTAGAGTACATGTTTAGCAACCTTCAACTGCTCCGGAGTAAACTCAATTACCGGACGCCTCTCCGACGGTTCTATTGTTCGAATGCGGTCCCGTTCAACTTTCATCTCTTCACAAAGTTCAAGCTTTACGGAGTCCATGATCTGGTGCATCAGATCAAGGAAGGTGTCGGGGCGAACCCGCTCTTCGATTCGATAAGCGTTAGGGCCTTCAATAGAATAACGTCTGATTACAAACCGAAAACACACATAATGCTGATGAGTAATTGGCGAGATCCAATTGATAGCATAAGCGGTATCAGTCAGCTGCTGTTCTTCAATGTACAGCCAGTCATTACCATGCTTATTCAACCACTGACTATTAACAGGCCCTAAAACATCCGGCCATAGATCAGGGTTTACGTCGAGAGCGGCCTCTGTATAGCCCTCTTCAGTTCTTGCATAAATACACAACTCCCTATTAGTTAACACCTGATTTGCCAATACGCTAAAATCAAACAAACTCTCATTAATCGGGAGGCCATCTACCGCATGGACATCAACAAAACAACTGAGATATCCGACGCGAGGCTGGATAATTGGAAAGCCATTAAAACGCCAGTTATTCGAGTAAAGCCGCTGCCAGCGCATACCTTCGATAACTTTCTTATCCCAAGTTTCTGCCAACTCAAAGCGCGCTGGAGAATTTAGATCAACTGAGCCTGGCTCCTCCTCCCAGCGCCCTCCAAAAGCCGGCCGAGGGGCTGGTGCCTTGAATTCCAGTGAGCTACATCCCAAGTCTTTACAGATAAGCCTTGCGGAGCGAAAACTAGGCCCCTTGGGGAGTTTCTCAGTACCAAATAATCGCATAATCCTCAGAAGACCTTATTCTGAACTTTCTTCGCTAATGTTTTGAGTGGCTCAACAGGGCTTCTATGGTAGCCCTCGGTCAACGTAGGTGCACTGGCCAGAATAGCGCCCAACACTACAAGGGCAAATCCTGGTGTCGTGCCTAAGGCCCCCACTAATCCCCCGACTGCCATAGTATTCTTGCTTTGTGCGACGACATCATAGGCCGTACCAACGAATTCACTTGCTATTTGGTCCCTCGGAGTATGATTGACAAGCTTATTAAGAGAGCACGCTACCGTCGCACCACCGAACCTCTGGCCACCAATAACCTGGGCTAGTCCCGGAGAAGAATTGAACCACTTAGAATCACGCACATCCATACCAATAGCCCGCCGAGCGATATCTGCTTCATAGTGGCTGCTAGTGTGATCGCTAAGAAAAATGCGCTGCGTTCCTTTCAAGTCAACATTGGCTTGCTTCAAACATCTCATTGCCTCGGTCAAAACAGCCGAACCACCACGATGACTCGTCCACTCGACGCGCAACCCTCGCTGGTGTGCATCTTTCATATAACTAGCTAACACCCGCCCCGCCTTAACAACATCTTCTGAGGGAGTCCTCTTCCCGAGACGCCTTACAAATTCCCAGCCAGCCTTACCCGCTTTGTGTTGCGGTGTATAAAATAACTCGAAACCAGACGCTTTAAGCTTATCTATTACAGCAGGGTCACCTTTTGATATGTGATCAGGAAGTATTTCAGCAGCTTCTCTAATGCCGCCACAATAGCCGTTAATACCTATTTGTAAGGGCTTCTCTATAGTTCCGCCTCTCTGGCTTGCAGCCTGGAGGTTATATGAAGGAGTAGAGGCAACCTTCCATGACCCATTCTCAGCGTCCGCCTCAACATTCCATAGACCGGGCTCAGTTACCTTACGAGCGCTTTGCCTCACAACCCGAATATCTGTGATCGTAATATCGGTCTGCGAGAGCCCCATATTCAGCTCATATTCAATTTCGAAACCTGGGCCCGAAATGCAACGGGTCGATGGGGAGCCGTTACGAACATAAGAATTCACTGGAACGGCACTACTACGAAGGCTGTTAACTGCACTTATTACTGCCAGAGCATGATACCCAGTACTGCTTTGCTCTTGCGAGCTCGCCTGAAAGTTCTGAAGCAACTTTTGCATTTGCTCGTCAGCGAGGATCTGACGACCAGAGGCTTGAGGCCCGAATGGAGATAGCTGGAACTGGGAAAGATTGGAAATGACCGGTGAACTCACGTTACACATCCTTATGCTCTAAGTTAGGGCATTGATACTATCAGGCCAACTATTTCTTGCCTATAGTTTTGCTGGGCTAAACTGTTTTGAACTCAGCCCGCCACTTGCCCGGTGTTTTGCCCGTTGCTTTACGAAAAGCCCGGTTGAAAGGCGCCTGCTCTGAGTAGCCAAGCAGCAGAGCGATTTCACTGAGGGTCAGGTGCTTATCCCGCAGATATACCTGCGCCAACTCTACCCGCACCTGCCCCAGCAGATCCCTGAAGCCAATACCCGACTGACGCAACCTGCGCAGCAATGTGCGCTCTGACATCGCCAGTCGAGAAGCAATTGCGCTCTGGTCGGCGTCACCCAATGGTAAACGCTCAATGATGAGTTGCCGTACGGTATCCGCAAACCGCCCAAGGTCGGGCATGTTTGCCAGTGCTGCGGTTGCCTTTTCATTTAATGCCCTGAACGTGACATCGTCGTGGCTGACCAGTGGCAGTGTCAGCACATTGGCATCGAACCAGAGTGCATTCGCACTGGCGCCGCACACGAGGCTCCCACCTAGGTGGCGCTCGAACAGATCGCTGGCGGGCACGTCGTTCCACCAAGTTTCCGCACGTTCTATTGTGAGTTCGCTCTGCCCCGTCATTCTTCGCAAGAAAGTCACAAAGCCGCCGAGGATCACCTGATCCGATACACGCGTCGAGCCGCCAAAGCTCGTATCCCACACCAAGCCAGCAAGGCCGTCTCTCAATTCGAGCCGGGCCTTCGGACCTTCATAGAGCAAGGTCTGAAAGCGCTCAAAGTACTGAAAAGCCTCCAGAACCGTCTGACATGACAAGGTCAGGTAACCAATGACGCCAACATGCTCAGGGCCGACTCGGCGAGCCAGATCAATCCCAATCGAGGATGAGCCTAAACCGTCGCGGACGCTGTCCAGCAACGCCCACCATTCATCGAAGGTCAGGCGTCGAGCGCCACCCTCACGGCTCAGTACCGCCGGCACAGAGCGGCGCTGCTCGGAGACGTACGACGACACCAGAGACATTAAGTCCCCGGTGACAGACAGCCCGGCTAAACGAGAATCCCGCTCTTTCATACGCCGCGCTCTTTTAGAAGCACTCGTGCACAATTGTCATAAGTTGTTGATCCTCGCTGAGTAAGAATGTCTGAAAATATCAATTAAGAGTCTGAAAATATCAATATAGCCCACAACGACTGCGCTAATCTATCAGCATCAAATAAGAAAGCTGGAGACACTGATGGAAGACTTACTGCGCGCACTGCTATTTATTGGGCTGTTTGCCGGTGTGTTCATCGGAACCATGGTCATTGAAAACCTCTGGGCCAAACGTCGTGGGGTTACTAAGCTCTATCACTTCCCTGAAACCTTCACCAATCTGATGACAGGTGCGTCGTATAAAATCGTCGACGGCATCGCCATCGCACTGTTTATTCAGCTGTTTTACGACTGGGTGTATCAATTTGGCTTTCAATGGAACCCAGAGGTCGGCGTTGTCAGCATCATCGCTCTGATTCTGTTTATCGACCTGTGTATGTATGCCGCGCACTACCTGATGCATAAAATTCGCTGGTTCTGGAATGCGCACGTAACGCATCACAGTTCTGAGCACATGAATTTCTCGACGGCACTGCGGCAGAACTTCACCTATGCATTTTCAGGGACCTGGATTCTCTGGTGGATTCCTGCCGCGTTTGTCGGTTTCGATAAAACCTGGACCTTAATCGCGATCGAGGCCAATCTGGTTTATCAGTTTTTCCTGCATACCGAGCAAGTCCGGACGCTGGGTTGGGCAGAAAAAATCTTCAATACTCCGTCACATCACAGAGTGCACCACGGCAGCAACCCTGAGCAGATTGATAAGAATTTCGGCGGTGTACTCATTATCTGGGACAAACTCTTCGGTACGTTTCAGGCAGAAGAAACAGCCGGCGAAATTGTCTATGGCGTCAAGCGTATGCCGACCAAGCCGAATAATCCTTGGCATGCGCAAGTGTATGATTGGCAGAATATGTTCCGGGATCTGAAAAAATACAAAGACCCGAGAATTATGTGGAAGCACCCGGACTGGGTAACGGAAAAATACGGTGAGCATCAGTCTGCCGACCAATAACGAACCCTCTCTTCCTGATGATAGGATGTCGACAAGGTACGCCACGTCATCAGGAAGACCAAATGAAATAAGACCGTCACCCAGCAGTTTTAAAACTGACATCCTTGGCGTCTAGCCTGAACCTCCCTGTTTTCCAACTGATATGGAGGTTAATAATGAAATCCCTTCTGACCTACGCTCTGGCATCTCTGATGCTGGTTGCCGGCTGCGCCACCCATGCTGGCCCTGACCACCGCAACAGCCATTTTGGTAAATGGTTCTTCGGTAAATTCTCTGAAACCCAGATCGGCCCTCGCCCTTTTTACCTTGTTGAAGATATGGACGAAGGCGAACTCAAAGATAAGCTGAAAAGCTGTGACACTGGTCCTTTCTTCCAGAGCCGCTTCTCAATCGGCCACCGTGGTGCACCTCTGCAATTTCCAGAGCACACGAAAGAATCCTACGAAGCGGCGGCAAAAATGGGCGCAGGCATTCTTGAATGCGACGTAACCTTCACGAAAGATCGCGAGCTGGTGTGCCGCCATTCACAATGCGACCTTCACACCACAACGAATATTCTGGCAACGCCACTGGCTGAAAAGTGTTCAGTACCACCTGAATTCGACAGCAATGGCATGCTTACCAATGCAGCGGATATCACCTGCTGTACCAGCGACATTACCCTCGCTGAATTCAAAAGTCTGCAGGGAAAAATGGACGCGGCAGACCGCACGGCAACCACCATTGAAGGCTACATGAATGCCACAGCAGACTACCGCACAGACCTCTACGCATCGAAAGGTACCCTGCTGACCCACGCAGAAAGCATCCAACTGTTCAAAGAACTGGGCGCCCACTACACACCTGAACTGAAATCCCCTTCGGTAGAGATGCCGTTTGAAGGCGACTACACCCAGGAAATGTACGCTCAGCAAATGATCGACGAATACCGTGATGCGGGTATCCACCCACGCAAAGTCTGGCCGCAATCGTTTAATTACGAAGACGTAAAATACTGGATTGATAACACCTGGTATGGTCGCCAGGCGGTTTATCTCGATGGCGTTTACGATACCAGCGTGACACAGGCACAGATGGAAGAATGGGTTGATGAAGGCCTACGCGTTCTGGCGCCACCTATGTGGATGCTGCTGAACGTGAACAGCGACGGCGACATCGTACCTTCACAGTACGCGATCAATGCCAAAGCAGCGGGCCTGAAACTGATCGCCTGGACACTTGAACGCTCTGGTCGCCTGACGGACAACGGTGGCTGGTACTTCCAGTCGGTGAATGGCGATGATGGCGGTATGGATGTGATCGATAACGACGGTGACGTTATGACAGTGCTGGATGTTCTGGCTCAGGATGTTGGCGTTATCGGCGTTTTCTCTGACTGGCCAGCGACCACCACTTACTATGCAAACTGCATGAACCTCTGAGGCTCACGCGTATACCACGCGTAAACACTAATGCGCTCCTGAGAGAATTGTTCAGGGGCGCATTAAACTAATAAACCGTCCGCGACCTGGTGAGACACCTCTTCCCCGCACAGCTTTGTCACCAGAGCTAAAGCAAACTGCATTGCACTACCGGGCCCCTGGCTGGTCATTATATTGCCATCGATAACAACCACCTCATCACTCGGCATGACTCCGACCGTTGTCAGATCTTCTCTGAACCCGGGATAAGCCGTCGCTGATTTGCCTTCGAGTAAACCATGACACGCCAGAACAACGTATGGCGCAGCACAGATGGCTGCAATCAGTTTACCGCTACTGTGTTGTTGTTTGAGGAGGGAGACGAAGGCTTCGTTATCCGAGAGATTCTGCGCGCCCGGCATACCGCCCGGCACCATAATCGCATCCCAGTCTTCTGCGACACACTCACCAATGAGCTTGTCTGCAACCAGACGGACACCTCTCGAGCACTCCACTTCATGGCCTGGCGCCACCGAAGCCACCGTGACGTCGACCTCCGCTCGGCGCAGCACGTCGATGATAGTGACGGCTTCCAACTCTTCGGTACCGTCTGCGATACCGATCAGAACCTTCTTGTTCATTTCACACCTCGGGCTGAAGAATTACCGGAATGCAGGCCAGAATCACAATGCACCAGAATACCTGCGCTTTTGTTATGGCCTCTCTGAACAATAACAAACCACCTAATAAAGCTCCAACAATGCCGACACTGCGTTTGACGGTCTCAACAATCCCCGCATCCAGACCATCGAGCGCAAGCCACTGAAAGACAACAGCACCGACAAACACCAACAGTGCTGGTATCAGCCTTAACGCCTGGCCCTGTAATCTTGCCGGGGTTTTCGTCGCAAAGGCGTAACTCGCAATCAATAGCGACCCTAACGTTGTTTGCACGACACCGTGAAAGAAAGGCCCACTGTGCTCCAGCGCCTGCTTATCAAAGACAATACCAACGCCCCAGCCAAAGCAGACCAGCAACATCAGAAGAAAAGGCTTTCCCTTAACATGGTGCAAACCGCCCTGCGCACCACCGATCGCCACCACGGTAACCAACATGGCGAGCCACTGGTAGACGCTCAATGACTCATCCAACAGCCACCCTGCAGCCAGGGTCGAAATCACAGGCGTCAGGGCCAGCACCGGAATAACCTTAGCCACATCCCCCAGTTTGAGCGCCGTAATAAAACCAACCGCGGCCATCGCCGCAAGTACTGCAGCTACCAAAGACGGAAGCCAGTATCCAGCCGACACGGTGGAATCTGAGGCTATAAAATACGCCGCAAGATATAGAGGGATCGCCCCGACATTGAATGCCAGAGTCAGCGCCAGAGGCGTTTCGTTGGCCACCAGTTTCTTACGTGAGAGATCAAACAACGTCCAGCAGATGGCTGAAATAAAAAGAAAGGCAATCGACATACTACATCCGCGGTGTTTTTAAACCGGCCGCTCTACGCAAACGGCGGGACAGGCTGTCCACGATAACATTCAACGCTGCTGCGACAAGAATCAGGAAAAACGCTTTATCGAAGCGGATCTCCTCAAACGCAGAGTCAACATAAAAGCCCAGCGTCGCAATACCCAACACGCCCATCATGGCACTCTCACGCATGATCACTTCCCAACGATAAAACAGCAGGGCCAGAAACGCCGGGTAACGCTGAGGCAAGTCCTGATAAAAATAGCGCGCTAACCCAGAGGGGGAATCCAGCCTCTGTTGAGAAGACGCATCCTGACTGTGATTAGCAAGAAGAAACGCTATTAAGCCGCCATTATGCAACGCCAATGCGAAAATCGCTGGCAAGGCCGAAGGGCCAAACAGCAACATAAACAGATACGCCAGCATCAGCTCAGGGACAGACCTCAATACCAGAAGTTTAAACCGCCCTACCCAGTAATACCGCCCGACAAGCCAACGACTGGCGAATGGATACCAGGCCAATGCCATTACCCCACTGAGCACCAGCGCCGCTTGTGTAATAGCAATCGTCTGTATCAGTGCAGGCCCAACTTCATCAGCCAGTACATTGCCGTACCAACTCATCGCGCCCGGAAGGTCGCCGTTCAGTAGTGGGTTGGGCCATAAATCCTGAGTAAAAAACTGCCACACGAAACTCGCATTCACGGGCGGCGTTTCCGGCAACAAAAAAACAGCACCCAACAGATAGGCTGGCAAGAGCTTTTTATAAAACCAGAGCCTGACGGAGCCTATCAATAACAGAAACACCCAGAATACCGCCGCCGCTTCGCTGTAGTCGCCCTGACGGAAGGCAGTCTCCAGATGAAACCCTAATGTTGGCAGGCCGATAAAGCCCAGAATCGCACTCGACCGCAATGCGCACTCAAAGCGGTAACGGATATATGAGCCCATGGCTGGCCAGGCCTGTGGTATCCATCCATAAAAGAAACGGCTTAAACGACTGGAGCCTGCAAGTGTATCGACCGTCGCAGAAGACTGCTGATGAAAGATATCTGAAAAGACTTTCGCAAAAATGCCTGCGAAAGGAATAATAATCGCCAACAAGCCCGTTAATGCACTGAGACCAAATACCTGCATAAACAGCAGGCCCCAGAAAATTTCATGCACCGAGCGGATAACGGCAGAAAATACTCTGACCACACGCCAGTGAAACCAGATGGCCAGTAACACGCCTAAGGCTGCCGACACTGCCACACCGAGCAAGGCAAAACTGACGGTATGCAGTGCAGACATCAGAAGCTCATTCGCGTCCGGCCAGAACGGCGTCACCATTCCCCAGCCTATGCGGGTAAACTCTTCCCAGGGGTCAGGCTGATACAGAAAAATATCGGCGAAGAACAAAGAAACAATGGCAACAAGCACAAACCACAGACTCAGGTCCCGAAAGCGTGCGCCGGTAGATTTTTTGCCTTTAGGCTTTTCAGCTTTAGACTTTTCACCTTTAGCTAGGGAAACACTCTTACCGCCCATGTCAGGCATCCTGATAAACGGTTTCGAGGGTACTGAGATCCAACTCTGCCGCTTGCCAGTCGCCGAAAATGCGACCGTCTTTTAAGGCAATAATGCGATCAAAATGCTTAGCCGCTAATTCCGGGCTGTGAATGGCAACGATCGCCGTCGTATGTTGCTGAAGCACGTGCATCAATAATTGTTCGCCCTGCTCGGGGTCAAGCGAAGACACGGGCTCATCACCCATAAATATAGACTTATTGCGATACAGAGCACGCCCGAGCGCAACACGCTGGCGTTGCCCGCCAGACAACTGATCCGGCGAGTTCCAGAGTTTATCTTCGATACCTAAGGTACGCGCAACGCGAGCAACTTCTTCACGACGAACAGCCCAAGGGCGAATGAGGTTGATAAGATTATAAAGCGTCGAAAAGCGGGATAACCCGCCCATATAAATATTCTGATAGGTGGATAACAGGTCCACCAGACCACTTTCCTGCGGGCACAAAGCAACGGCGTCAGGCTGCTGCTTCCATAAAAGCGAAAGCAGCGTTGACTTACCCGCACCCGATGGGCCCACGAGAGCGACTTTTTCACCGTCACGAATTTCCAGACTAATGTCGTGCAGCACAAGCTGATCATCGTGCGCAAAAGACGCTCCAGTAAGCTGGAACATGGCCTGACCCTGCATGATTAATCCAGCAGGCCGATGGCTTTGCCTGTGCGTTCAATCGGGGCATAGTCATCGTTGCTCGCAGGAACAAACGACTTACGCGGGAAGCTCGCGAGCAGATCTTCGTCTTTCATATCCAGCAGCGCGGTTCTGACTTTTTCTTTAAAGCCCTCGCCATAGCGGGCGTCGACATCACCACGAATCGTCCACTGATAATCCGGATAGGTAGGCGTCGTCCAGATCACTTTAACTTTATCTGTGTCGATCTTGCCTTCTTCCACTTCGGTATCCCAAACGCTGTAGTTCACAGCACCGACCTGATACACACCACTCTGTACCTGCGCAATAGTACGGCTGTGATCACCCGAGAAACCCACGCGGCTGAACAGCTCATCAGGGGATGCATTGAAGGCTTCACGAATAAAGAATTCAGGCATCAGGCGGCCAGAGGTAGACCCCTTTGAACCAAAGGTAAACGTCTTGCCTTTAATATCCTCTGGCAGTTCATCAGATGCGTCGATCTCAGTGCTGGTGTTAGCAATGATGTAAGTTTTAAAGAACTGATCTTCATAGCCTTGAGCAATAGCTTCAGACCCCTCAACCAGTGCGCGCGCCTGTACACCAGACAAACCACCGAACCAGGCCAGCTGTACCTGATCATTGCGGAATGCCGTAATCGCCGCAGGATAGGATTTTACCGGGATGTATTTTACATCCACGCCCAGCTGCTCTGACAGGTAGTCTGCCACTTTACCGAAGCGTGCATTCAGACGGCTTTCATCGGCGTCAGGAATGGCCGTAAAGGTAAAGGTTTCGGCGACGGCTGCCGCACTCATCAGTAAGCCTGCTGCGGCTGCAAAAACAGAACGTAACATCATTATTTATCCTTTTAGATCAGATACAGAAAGAGAGTTCAGATAATCGCGCACTTCATCGAAAGAGCCCCGCATGGCCAGGCGCCCCTTTTTACGGGACAGCTGGTATTGATACATAGGGTCGTAATATTGCTCAAGCAGATGACCAATCCATTCACGATGTAATTCAGGATTGCCCTGCTCGTGTTGATGAATAGCGTGTTCGAGCAGCTCGGTGATCGCGCGGTGGCGAACCCCGCCAAGGCGCCGCTCCACTTTACTCATGCTCTGACGCAGATCATCAGCGAACGCCGCAAAACCCTCGTCGGTGCCAAGCGCCTGCTGCCACTCGGTTAATTTATTCAGAATGTAATTGTTATAACTGTGCTCAACGCGGGACTCGAAGCTCGCTTCAACGATCACAAGCGATGCCTTCGCCATTTGGTTGCGTAAGGTTTCAGGCAATGCACAACGCCCGATTAACAAGCTCTCATCTTCGAGAATAACCGGCATATCCGCTTTAAATTCTTCGTGACGAAGGAAATCAACCGCGAGAGCATTTTCAAAGCCGATCTGTGCAGGCTGGCCACCCGGGCGTTTACCAAACGTACTGCCTCTGTGATGCGCCAGACCTTCAAGATCAACACTGGCCGGAACCTGCTTCAGTAATTCAGTTTTTGCACACCCCGTCTGCCCCGCAACCACGACCAGAGGTTTCTCAACCACAACACGTTCGAGAGTATCGATCAGGAAACGTCTCATGGCTTTGTAGCCGCCGGTAATGCGCGGGTATTCGCAACCCGCCTCTTTCAACCATTGCTGCGTAATCTGACTGCGCAGACCTCCGCGAAAACAGTACAGGTACCCTTCCGGGTTAGATTGAGCGAACTCAAGCCAACGCTGAACGCGCTGCTCTTTGATATCACCGGATACCAACTGATGGCCGAGTTTAATAGCTTCGTCCTGGCCTTTCTTTTTATAGCAGGTTCCGACTTTCGCACGCTCCTGATCCGTCATTAACGGCAAGCTGACCGTGTGGGGAAAAGCACCCTTTTTAAACTCCAGCGGCGCACGGGTATCCATCATCGGAGTGTCCGATAAGAACAGTGTTCTGAAGTCAGCAGTATCCGGGCGGCTCATTATTAACTTCCTGTTTTAATCGTCACGCGCACGGCTGAGCCAGTGGCAGAGACAAGTTCACCAATGCACTCATTCTGCAAGCCTTCTTCGGCAAGAATCGCCTCGACCTCGGCTGCCTGATCAGGGCGCACGGCAATCAATAAACCGCCGCTGGTCTGAGGGTCACAAATGATGGCGCGCTGCTCGTCTGTCATTTCTGAAAGCTTCTCGCCGTAACTCTCAAAATTACGCCCCGTACCACCAGGCATAGAGCCCTGTGCGATGTAGTCTTTCACCGGCGCCATCACAGGCAGCGCATCATAGTTAATCTCAGCGTCTACGCCACTGCCCTCACAGATCTCCAGCAGATGCCCGCCGAGGCCAAAGCCGGTGACATCCGTCAGTGCTTCAACGCCATCAACGGCAGAAATTTTCTCACCGACCTTATTAAGGATGCACATGGTGTCACGCGCCAGAAACTCATGCTCTGGCTTTAAAATTTTCTTCTTCTGCGCAGTGGTCAGCACACCGACTCCCAAAGGCTTCGACAGATACAGCTTACAGCCAGCCGTCGCCTGATCGTTCTGCTTCAGCTTATCGATATCAACGATGCCGGTAACCGCCAGACCAAAGATCGGCTCTGGCGCATCAATGCTGTGACCGCCAGCAAGCGGGATACCGGCATCGGCACAGGCCTGACGGCCACCATCGACAACACGCTGAGCTACCTCTGGCGCCAGCACATTCACCGGCCAGCCGAGAATCGCAATCGCCATCAACGGCTTACCGCCCATGGCATAGATATCCGAAATCGCGTTGGTCGCGGCAATACGACCAAAATCGAACGGATCATCCGCGATCGGCATAAAGAAATCCGTGGTACTCAGTACCGCCTGGCCGTTGCCGATATCGTATGCAGCGGCATCATCCTTCGAGCTGTTACCCACCAGCAGATTCGGACTATCAGGCAGCGTCAGCTGAGACGCCAGAATCGTATCCAGCACCTTAGGCGAGATCTTGCAGCCACAACCCGCGCCGTGGCTGTACTCAGTAAGACGGATAACAGATGAATCAGACAAGACAGAACCCCAGTTCATACAGACGAAGGCCGCATGATACCTGAGGGCCGTGAAAGGTTGTAGGCGCGCTTCAGCCAGCTTGCCTGGCTATGCGCGAAAAACTGACAACGCCATGAACCCTGTAGGAGGGAAGCTTCTTCCCGACAACTTCCCCACAAGAATCGATATCGCAGGCTAAGTCACCAAACTCCTCGTGAGACACGTTCCCTGTGGGAGCGAATCAGCCGGAGGCTATTCGTGATAACACCGCGAACATACCTCGTAGGAGCGCGTCAGCCAGCCTGCCTGGCTATACGCGAAAACCTGGAAGGGCTACCCCTTGTAAGAGGGAAGCTTCTTCCCGACACCTTCCCCACGAGAATCGATAACACAGACTAATTCACCAAACTCCTTGTGAGTCACATTCCTTGTGGGAGCGAATCAGCCGGAGGCTATTCGCGATTACGCCGTGAACATCGCCCCCTGTAGGAGCGCTTCAGCCAGCTTGCCTGGCTATGCGCGAGAACCGAATAAACCCTATTATATCCAGCTGCGTGGCCTATCCGTTTCAGTTGCAGGTTTATTGGGATAGGCTTTGCAACATCACAGCCTTACCAGACCAATTGGAAAGCTCTGCTGTTCTAAGCCCATTCGGTCTTCCATGAACCAAAAAGAGTTTGATTGTTGCTGCTCTCATTCCGTTCTCCTTAAGCAGAACCAGTAGCGTTTCCTTGGGGGAATTTGAGCACCAAGACTTAGCGCTCTCTCGAATTTATCAATGGTTGCTGGAACATATCCGTCCATCCAACCATCATTCGCTAACTTCAACCACAACTCCAATCCTAGCTGTTTTGAATTTTCATACCCTGCCAATTCAAGGTCTTTAAGAAAGACGTCTGGGTCATAGGCCATATCTTCTGGCTCCCAACTTCGGCCACAACGACGTAGTGCCTGAGGGTCAATAAACTCTAGCCCCTGAGTAACATTCTTAAGATACTTTCGGTCTACAACTGATCCATTGACGTGGCATCCATTCCGGCATGCTATTGACACACACGCAGCAAGGTAGGCCCGGCACTTCCAGTAATCGTACGACCACGTTCCGGTCAGGTGAAAACGCCTAATAGGTTCATTACCCAAATAACCTATCCTTTCTTCGATAAAGAACAGTGCGTCAGAGCGCGGGCTCTTCGACGATGGAATAATAACTTTCCCCCAGAGTCGGCCGGCCTCGTCTGACTCACGAGCCAACCTCTGAATAAATTGCTCGAAATCTGCAGGGTATTTGTAGAAATGATGAACTTCATAAATCTCGTCAGAAACGCCATCCAGCCACTCACGCCGCACAGCGAATAGATCACAAGCATCTTGTAAAATCTGCTCAGTAAGTTTTTCAGTTAGAGCTTCATCGCTGCTTACGTCCTTTACCGTCAAACCATGATCAAAGAAACGTGGAATCTGATTTCGGTGTACACCGTGATGCTCAAATAGCGCTATAAAGCGCGTTGGTAGCGTCGTTTCAGCTGCCCAGCGACCATACTTTTCGATAGTCTTTTCACGCTCTTCTCGTTCACGTTTCCACTTCAGAAAACGCAGAAAATATTCCCAAGCCTTGAATAACGTACTCACAAAAACAACTTCCCTGCCATTTGATCTAATCGCTCTTTCGTGCTTTCCCAGTTCGGCATGACCTGCCCCATCAGACGATAAAACCGCTCACTGTGATTGTGTTCAGCGATATGGCACAACTCGTGGAGAATCACATAGTCGATGCATTCCCGTGGGGCTTTTACCAGATACGGATTCAATGTAATCCTGCCATTAGGCGAACAGCTCCCCCATTGAGTCTGCATAGTGAGCACTCTCATCGGTGGTCGTTCTTCAACCCAAAGCGCTTGCTCCAATACGGCATCCAGACGCTTGGAGAAGGTTTCTTTTGCCCGCAGCCGATACCAGTCTTTTAAAAGTCCAGAGACTTTGTCCTGTGACTTACTTCTGACCGTCACTTCTATCGAACCGCGCAGCAGTTTTACTGACTGCTTCGCCTCAGAATCTTCAATCACTTTGAGCAGGTATTGCTTACCCAGATAGTAGTGGCTCTCGCCGCTCACAAACTGACGTGGCTGATAGTCTGCCAACTGTGTTTTAAATTCTGAAAGCTGCTGATAAATCCACCGGCCACGCTTTTTAACAGCAGATAACACCGAGTCACGGCTCGCGGCTTCTGGTGCCAACGCAACTACCTGGCAATCCGGGTGTACTTTGATCAATACTTTTGAGCTTTCGGACTTTCTGGCCAAGCGGGTGAACGAGATCTTTTCATCCCCGTAATAAAAGCTCATTAACTCGCCCTTGGGGCGAACAGGCACGTTCATAGGTTACTTATTGCTCAGGCCAACACGAGTAATCTGCACGATCAGCTCAACCATCTTTTTCACTTTATCCAGCCCGGCGCCAACGTCTTTGCAGTACTTAAACAACATCGGCAGCAACTTATTACGGATGTCAGCCTCAATATTCTGAGGATTAATTGAGTTCTCGGCGACGGCGGTTTCTACCTGCCGGTCTACCTCAAACGCCAGCTCTACCCAGCGCTTCTGAACCTGCTCATCCATCACTGCCAGTGCCTCTGGCAGTACCTTCTTGAAGATACCAAAGTACGCCTGCGCGTGACGGTTGCCCGAGAAAGCATCCGGCAGATCATCCAGACGCCGTTCCTGCACCTGCTCTTCAAAGTCACGGAACAACATGTATTGCTTCAACGGATGATCAAACAGCGCCTCGGCCTCTTCAATCGCCTGACGCAAAAGCTTGGAGAACTCCTCCTGCGCGTAAGGGTCATCCTGAAGATCCTGCTCAATCATCTTCGTAACACGGGTTTTGATGATGTCGGTTTCGTTGCGGGTCTTATTGTCAGTCCAGTTTTCTGGTTCCTGGCTTTTACCCATATTACCGACGTCATACTGGCCACCGGGCTCGCGTACTTCAACACCCACCACATGTTTGTCGATGAGTTGTTTTACTTTTTCTGCATACTCATCGTAATCAATCCGCTCGCCCGTATCGCGCTGAATAGTCTGACGCAGAGACGTCATGGCTTTCAGGGTTTCTTTGTAATGATGGCGATCGTCATCGGTAAAGCTTTTATCTTCAAAGAAGGTCACCGACTGCAACGCGACCTTAAGACAACTGGCGAAGGCCGTTAGCGCCTGATAGAAGTCTTCACGTTTCTTCAGGTTCACATCGACCAGTTCGCTTTGTTCGCCGGGCACTGACGATTCTCTTTCTTCTATCTTGGGCACCAATGCCTGGCGCATAGATTCAGTATCAGCTTTGTTCTTCACCCCATCGAAAATCGCCCAAAGCTGCTTATACAACTGCGGTAAGCGTTTGTATTCCGTGCTCATCTGGTTGTAGAGACCAGCAATATCGTCGATGTCGTAGCCGCCTTGAGTACGCGAGGCGAGATCCTGATACTTTTGTATCGTGGTATCTAACTCAGAAAGAATCCCGCGATAATCAATCAAATAGCCAAACTCTTTCTTCGGATGCAGGCGGTTTACCCGCGCAATAGCCTGAATCAAGTTGTGCTCTTTTAACGGCTTGTCGATGTACAAGACAGCGTTCTTTGGCTCATCAAAGCCGGTCAGCAGTTTATCCACCACGATCAGAAGCTTAAGCGAATCATCTTTATCAAAGCGTTCAATCAGGTGCTTGGTGTACGTCTGCTCGTCTTGTGTGCCGACGTGCTCTTTCCACCACTGCGTCACTTCGGGCGTACCGGATTCATCCACCGCCGTATTACCCTCGCGGGTATCCGGTGAACTCATCACGACCGCCGATTCAAACCTATTGCCTTCTGGCCAAAGGGCTTGGGCCTCATCCAGATATTTCTTATAACGAATCGCCGATGCTTTGCTGTCGCAAGCGAGCTGAGCTTTCAAGCCATCGGGAACGTTCTTCACGAAGTGGTTAGCGATATCCAGAGCAATCAGATGAATACGCTCATCGGCACCGTATACCTGCCCTTTCTTTGAGAACTTACGCTTAAGGTCAGCCTTCTGCTGTTCGGTCAGGCCTTCAGTAATGCGCTCAAACCAACGGTCAATTGCACGGTCGTTTACATCAATATCGGGGATGCGCTCTTCGTACAGCAATGGTGTTACGGTTTTATCTTCTACCGCACGCTGCATGGTGTAGGCATGTACGATCGGGCCGAACTTATTGGTGGTTTTATCGTCTTTTAACAGTGGCGTGCCGGTAAAAGCTACGAAGGATGCGTTGGGCAACGCCAGCTTCATACGAATATGGTTTTCACCGCCCTGGCTGCGGTGGCCTTCGTCAATCAATACGATCAGATTAGCACTGTCGTTATGACACTCAGGCAACTTGGTGGCTGAGTTAAACTTCTGAATCAGCGAGAACATGATGCGCTCGTTGCCTTTGCCGATCTGCTCCGCAAGGCGAGCACCTGAGGTTGCCATCGCCGCGTCTTTGTCTTTCGACGTTGCCAGCTCACCACCACTGGCGAATGTTTTGCTCAACTGAGTTTCAAGATCGACCCGGTCGGTAACAACCAGAATCCGACATTGTTTCAGGCTATCGTGAAGGATCAGCGCCTTACTCAGAAATACCATAGTGAACGACTTACCCGACCCCGTGGTATGCCAGATAACACCGCCCTCGCGGCCGTTTGTAGAGTTACGGGTATTGATTCGATCGATTAAACGCTTAATGCCAAACACCTGCTGATAACGCGCGACGATCTTGCCGACTTTTTTATCAAACAGCGTGAAATAGCGCGTCATTTCCAGCAGGCGCTCTGGGCTGACCAGACTGATCAGCATTTTGTCCTGCTCGGAGACTGCCAGCTCACCGCCTGCAATCAGACTCTCGTACCACGCCAGATCATCCGGGTTACGGTGGCTGAATAAACCCTTCTTCTGCTCATCACTGAGTGCCCGGTTCTTAATAGCAAACATCCCAGCATCCGAGATGTCTTCTTCACGCCAGGCCGCCCAGAACTTCTTCTTGGTTTCGCAGGTGCCGTAACGGGCATCAATGCCATTCACCGACAACAGCAACTGGCTGTAAGCGAATAACTGCGGGATTTCATCATGGCGTTGATTACGCAACGACTGCGAGATGCCTTCATCAATGGTCGGCCCTTTGCGGCTGCTGCCATCCGGGCGTTTGGCCTCGATCACCACCCAGGGGATGCCATTCACAAAACAGACGATGTCCGGGCGGCGGGTATCCTGCGCCGACGAGCCAGCACCGCCCGAGCGGGTGACAATAAATTCTTCCGTAAAGGTAAAACTGTTATTCGCAGGGTTCTGCCAGTCGATGATGGCAATGGTCGGGTTGGCTTTTTTACCGTCTACAAACTCAGTGACCGAAATGCCATACAGCATATGGTTGTATAGGCGCTCATTGGCATTCAGCAGGCCTTCGTTCAGTGCCGGGCTACAAATTTCAGCGATCAGATTATCAATGGCTTTTGCCGACAACGAGTGTGTTTGCCCGGCAAAGGTGAAGGTGCGCCTTTCAAGTTCGGCCCGCAGAATATCCCGCAGCACCACCTGATCGTACTTACCACCGCGCTTGGCCAGCGCCTCAGCAGGTGAGAGGAACGACCACCCAAGGCTGGTCAATAGCGTCAGTGCGGGTAGCTTGGCACTGTATTCTTCCTGAAACTTGGGGGCGTAGTGTTCCATTCGTCATCCTTACTGCTTTGGCGGCGTCCAGTGTAACAGCTCTTCTATATCGTTCTCTCCGGCCTGCTCTTTCAGCCGCCGACGATGTTCTGCAAAGCGTTCATATTCGGCAGTTGCTTTGGCATCAGCGTCTTTTTTACTGACGGAGCCAGCACCAACCAGAACGTCTCTGTCATTAAACTGCAAAAACTGATCAAGCTTGTTCTGCCAGTCCTGCAAAAACACCTGCTGTCGCCGCTCGGCCTGATCTTCGGCAAAGTCTAACCACATGGTAACGATGCGGTTCAACTCTTTGATTTCTGGTTCGGTCAGGTAATTCTTTGCCGTGACGATATCGCCCTTGCGCACCTCTGTGCCTTTGAATGTGTTCAGGCCCATGTTTGGCTGTGAGGCATCAGCTCGGCTATGAATCAGCTCAGCAGCCGTCTGGCCGGAACAGGCATAATGCAACTTGTTCTGAATTGTTTTAAAGAACTGCGTGGTTTCTTTCAGAGACGGCTCATAGTCGGCAGCGAGGGCAAATATCTCGCGTACGCGCAGGTACATCCGGCGTTCGCTGGCGCGAATGTCGCGGATACGTTCGAGCAGCTCATCAAAGTAGTCTGGCGCTACCGAGGCACCTACCGGAGGGTTCTTCAGGCGCTCATCATCAATAACAAAGCCCTTAACCAGATACTCCTGAAGCGTCCGCGTCGCCCACTGACGGAATTGAGTACCGCGAGTGGACCGGACGCGGTAGCCGACGGCAAGAATAACCGACAGGCTATAGTGCAACCGCTTACGACTGACTCTACGCGCCCCCTCCATCTGAACTTGTAAGTAATCCTTACAGGTTGAGTTTTGATCAAGCTCACCCTCTTCATATACAGCACGTATGTGCTGCGTAATCGCTTGCGGAGTCACTTGATACAGCTCAGCCATGGCGGCCTGTGACAACCATAAAGTATCGGACTCAAACCGACATTCGACCCGAGCCTGGCCGTCATCTGTCGTGAACACCACGAACTCACCGGCCGGTGGTGTCGATGGTTGATTGGTCATTTGAAGGCTCCCTTATATGTTGGTAACGATTATGTTACCGCTGCTGGCCAGCGCCTCAGCAGGTGAGAGAAACGACCACCCAAGATTGGCCAATAACGTCAGCGCCGGTAGCTTGGCACTGTATTCTTCCTGAAACTTTGGGGCCTGCTGAACAGCCATTACCAGTACTCCGGTTTGGTGATGGGTTTCTTCCTTTACGCCACTTTATCATTGATCCGGTGGCTTTCCTTATGCCAGAAATGAAAAAACCGCCCGAAGGCGGTTTCTCCGCCCCAAGCAGAGGCCAACTGAATGACGCTGCAAGGGGTGAGTCGTCGAGCTATTGTCAGACAACCTATAGGACCAGTCAACTTGCGGTTTCGTTGTACTGGATCTATGTGATCTCACTCAAGGCCCACCGCAGTTGTAAACTTAGAGTTGACAACTGCCGCCTCAGCCAGCTCCCCATCTGACAATACGGCCTTAACATGCTTGCTGATATTCTGCTTACTGGTCTGGTACAGCTCAGCCATCTCCAACTGAGTGAGCCATACCTGACCACCCAGCTCTCGCAGTATAAGCTGGGATTCACCATCATCAGTGGTGTAGAGGATCAGGTCGTTATCCATTTGATGATTCCTGAGCCTCTGGTGTATCCGGTGTTAGCTCTGAAATGATGTGGTCAACCCACAGAACGTCCCCAATCGTCCTGCTAGCCGAATCAACAGGTACAACAATGACTGATCGGCTGTAGTTGTTGGCGATACGCAAGCGCTTACGTAAATCCCGTTGTTGCTGTTCTGCTGTCCCATCGACATCACGACTCACTACGAACAATCTTTTACCGTGATTTTCGATCAGCTCCCTGAACAACCCATTGATATGACTATCGTCTTTGTTGAAGCCAAAGCCCACAACGACAATAGCATCGGAATTGTTATAAGAATCAAATAGTTGAACGTATCTTCGCGACATCGTTACAGAAGTCAGTGGTTTAAGACCACTTTGAGTCAAAATGAATGGGACGTGTAGTTGGTTAGCATCCAGTGCATCAAAGTCGTCGTTAGTAACAACCGTGTTCTTGTATGGGTTGTAGTAGTCATTCACACTGCCATTAAGATGGATAACATCAGGTACATCCAGGCCTTGCTGCTCAAAAATCGGTGTAAGCAAGCTGTTGTAATTGGCTGTGCCAATAGCTGAGAACTCATGATTCTGCGCAAAGCTGGCCAGGTCATGGTAATAGCCCGCTGCTGGTATATCAGCGATGTCTGGAGCTTGTTGTTTTATATAGTCTTGGGCTATTTTCAGGAAGACAGCCATCTTGGTGAATTTCGCCCACTCTGTTTCTGGTGAAAAGAGATACCGAAAGTGATCATCAATCAGCTTTTGATAGTCCAGAACCGTCGTAAATATATTTTCCAAAACCTTCTGAGCAACAGCACAAAGCAGCGATAAAGCTGTACTGGATTCGCTAATATCAAAGGTTCTGCTTTCTTCCAGTAACAGTTCCAGCGCAGTTGAGCCGATGCGATTGAATTCCAATCGGAACATTCCGGATACATCATCAAAAATCGGCAAATCGTCAGGAGCTGCTTCAAACAGCTCCTGATTTAGTCTTCTGACCAAATCCTGCCCGTGTGCTCCAACCAAAAGCTGCAGGAAAGCCGTAACATAGCGACGAAGATCGTCACTGCCTTCAGTACTTTTCACAACGTCCAGCATTGCGGAGTAATAATCGGAACTGAAGAGGCTTACATCCTGTGCTAGCAATTCGTTCAGTTTAATGACATGCGTATAGAGGCTGTCTCCAATGGACTTATCTGTGAGTTCAGAAAACTTGGCCTCGATCAATTCACGAGAAATGCCGAGGCTCTGCATAGCTTCATCACATTCAGAATCAAACTGATTGAGACGACGGATGATTTCTGTTCGGCGATACTCAATGGATGACTCAATAAGACTGGTGAATTCACTGCGACCGAACGCATGAATACGTTTATCTCGGAAGCCCTGAGGTAGCCAGTCCGCAGCATATGAAGAAGTCAGATCAACCGCCTGCAGTTGCTCTCTAAGTTGAGATCTATAGCTACTAGGGTTTTGGCGAAACAGATCAATAGCAAACTTCCCTCCACTAGGCAGCCCGTACCCGATTTCTGCACCGGCACCGAAGAAAAATCCAATTTTCATATAACCTCCTTGTTTAGTTAATTTGAACGCGGCGCTTGCCCGTTAGCAGCTGCTGCATCAGGGCTTTTTTCTCTTGCTTAAAGGCATCGAGCTTCTGTTGCAAGGCGGTGATTTCCTGATCGGCACAGGAGAGTACAGTGGCGATTTTTTGTTGCTCTTCCAAACTAGGGTACGGAATTCTTAAAAATGAGAAGTCGCTATAACTAATCTGTTTGCCATCACGAATTCCAATTACTGCTACTGCAAGATGTCCGATAAAATCATAAGACTTGTAGTAATGTTTGAAGAACTCATCGTCAATCTCTTTGATTGGTTCTAAGACAGTATACGCAGGGCTTACAAGACCTCGATAATTTGAATATTCCAAGCCGCCTTGGAATGATCGTAGGCTAATTATGAAGTTGCCCGGCACCACCAATTTGTAGCCTTTTGTTGAACCATCAGGCATCACAACTCGCCTTTCAAGAAGAGAGCGTGGCAAAACCCCTTGATCTTGAGTTACTGCTAATAGTTCTTCAGTATCCGAATTGTTCTTGGTTGATACAGTCTTGAATAGTTCGCTCGCCTTAAGCCACTTCCACTCCTCCCCAAACCTAACCCCATTATCATCCAGCAGACGCTTCTTGCCGGTGAGCAATTGTTGCATCAGGGCTTTCTTCTGCTGCTGGCTGTTAGCGAGCAGTTGTTCAGTGGTGGTAATGACCTTGTCCCAGGTGGAGAGAATTTGGGCGATTTTCTTTTGTTCGGGGAGTGGCGGCCATGCCAATTTTAGGTCAGCAAATCTAGATACGCCCAAGTGAGCTATAGATGTAGTCTTCTTTGATATTGATTGGAACGTCCCATCATATAAACACTGGAGGAATCGCTGAAGTGCGTAGTTTGCATTAACTCGGTCGCCAGCTTTGAAGCGCACCAAGGTATTCTGGAAACAACAGTTAGCAGGCTCTCCTTGATACATAGCAGGCCTACCAACCAATTCGGTACTTTGCCCTTCGTTCAAGAGTATATCACCGGGCTCTAGCTTATAACGCTCAAACTCTATATCAGTAAACGGCATCTCATTGATATCGCTGGTGTCGATAAAAGCTTCATATACGTTAGCCACTCGCAAGTACGGACGAACAACTCCCTCGGTGAAATTTGGAGATCTCTGCCTTCCGGCGGAGACATGACCAAATTCTTTTATCGCAGCCTTGGTCCACCCCTCAGGCACCATAACCCAACTCCTCCAGATACTTAGCCATCTCAGTTTCCAGCTCGCTCAGTTGAGCTTTCAGTTGCTCGCGCTCCGCACGCACGGCCATCAGGTCGATTTCTTCCTCTTCTTCAAAGGTATCGACGTAGCGCGGGATATTGAGGTTGTAGTCGTTCTCTTTAATCTCTTCGAGGCTGGCGACGTAGGCGTACTTATCAACGTCGGTGCCTAAGTAATAGGTCTCGACGATTTTGGCAATGTTCTCTTGGGTGAGCAGGTTCTGGTTTTTACCGGGTTTGAACTCACGGCTGGCGTCGATAAAGGTGACGGCTTCTTCGGTTTTGTTCGTTTTAAAAATCAGGATCGCGCCTGGTATGCCGGTGCCGTAAAACAGCTTCTCTGGCAGGCCGATCACAGCATCAAGCAGGTTTTCGTCGATGAGTTGTTTGCGGATTTTGCCTTCGCTGGAGCCACGGAACAGTACGCCGTGTGGTACGACCACGCCCATACGTCCGCCCTTATTCCCTTTCGATGCGGGTTTCAGGGTTTCAATCATGTGCAGGATAAAGGCGTAGTCGCCTTTGGTTTTTGGCGGTACGCCCCTGCGGAAGCGGCTGAACTTGTCGTGCTCGGCTTCGTCGTGGCCCCATTTATCAAGGCTGAACGGCGGGTTGGCAGTCACGATATCAAACAGTATCAGATCGCCGTTTTTGTCTAGTAATTTGGGGTTACGGATGGTGTCGCCCCACTCGATTTTGTGGTTGTCTTCACCGTGCAGGAACATGTTCATTTTTGCCAGCGACCAGGTCGAGCCGATGGCTTCTTGCCCATAGAGGGCGTATTCCTTACTGCCGTGGTTGGCGACGACTTTGCGGCCACATTTCATCAACAGAGAGCCAGAACCACAGGCCGGGTCGCAGATGCTGTCGCCCGGTTGTGGGTTGAGCAGTTCGGCCATCAGGTCTGAGACTTCGGGTGGTGTATAAAACTCACCGGCTTTCTGGCCACCGCTGGCGGCGAAGTTTTTAATCAGGTATTCGTAGGCATTACCGATGACATCGAGTGTGCCGACGCGACTGGGCTTGAGGTTGAGGTCGTCTTTGGCGAAGTCTTCCATCAGGTGGCGCAGGATGGTGTTCTTCTGTTTTTCTTCACCGAGGCGGTCGGTGTTGAAGGAGATGTCCTGGAACACGCTTTTACCGGCGTCTTTGAGCTTGGTGCCGTTGGCTTCTTCGATGGCGTGCAGTGCCTGATCAATGCGCTCGCCGTTGCCGGGCTCGTGGCGGCGTTCATGCAACGCATAGAAGCTGGCGGACTTAGGCAGTACGAAGCGCTCGTTTTTCATCATCTCGTCGATGAGTTCTGGCTCGTCGCCGTATTCTGCCTTGTAGCCGTCGTAGTGATCCTGCCATACGTCTGAGATGTACTTGAGGAACAGCATGGTCAGGATGAAGTCTTTGTAGGTGTCGGCGCTGATGGTGCCGCGGAAGGTATCGCAGGCGTTCCAGAGGGCTTTGTTGATCTGATCCTGATTGATGAGTTCTTGCTGGGTTAGGCTCATGTGTACTGCTTCGTTTTTTGTTAGGGATGGCTGAGGGCTTGTTGCGGTGTAGATGGCTTCCTCTGCCTTGATAGACCGAGTATACCGGGTGTGGAGGTGAGGTGCATGTGTGGGATTGGGTCGGGGAGAAGCTCCCCTCCTACAGGGGGTAATTAGCGTCGGTCGTGCAATACCGGGGATTTCGTAATCGCGAATAGCCTTCGGCTGATTCACTCCCACATAGAAAACAACTGGTTCGCTCTCACAGAGAAGGCAACAACCTGATCACGCAAGACAATAGGTGTTTCAAGTCCAACCATCAGAAGGTAAATCTCGGAAGGTTTCGCGAATAGCCTTCGGCTGATTCTCTCCCACATAGAAAACAACTGATTTGCTCATACAGGGAATGTGACCCACCGGGGGTTTAGAGTTAGCATCTGTTATTGATTTTTGTGGTGAAGATGTCGGGAAGAAGCTTCCCTCCTACAGATGATGATTAGCGAGAATAGTACAGAGCCGGATATGCCCTAATCGCGAATAGCCTTCGGCTGATTCGCTCCCACAGAGAGAAGAGGTAATTTGCTCACTCAAGGTGATTCCAGTCCAGATATCAGAAGGCGCGGCTCTGAAGATTTCGCGCATAGCCAGACAAGCTGGCTGAAGCGCTCCTACATGGAGGGAGGAGTCGTAACGGGAAGAGCGTGCGTGTCGGGGAGAAGCTCCCCTCCTACAGGGGGTAAGTAGCGTCGGTTGTGTAATACTGGGGGTTTCGTAATCGCGAATAGCCTTCGGCTGATTCGCTCCCACAAAGAGAAGAGGTAATTCACTCCCACAAACGGGAGCCGAGGCTCCCGTCTGTTGCTACTGATGTGAATCAGCGCTTAACGCGGTACACAGCCAGCGCCGGTGCTGTGGTTACAGCCATCGGCATCAATAAAGAGCTGGGTAGAATACTCTTCGATCGGTAGCTTCTGAACCTGCTGACCGTCTTCTGTCAGTGCCTCAACATAGTTGATAAAGCCCTGCGCGTATTCGGTGTAGGTATCTTCATAGTTACCTGCATCAAACGGTACGCTGAAGGTGGTGTAGCCATCCTGACCTGACGCGATGAAGTCGTTGGTGACTACGCGATAGGTTGCTGCTGGGTTAATGGCAGCCCAGGTGCCTGCAACCTGCGAGTTCACCTCGACATTGCTGACACGGCTACCTTCTGCCTGTGAAGCATCAATGTCATAGCGCAAGCCGGACGCGTATGGATACGAACCACTTGAACCGTCGTTATCGAGGAAGTTAGCCAGGGCATCTTCGAGGACGTCGATAATCTGCTGGCCTGTCATATCAAGAATCACCAGGGTGTTAGAGAAAGGCAGCAATGTGAAAGCGTCAGCAATGGTGACGTCACCGGCGGCCAGATCCACACGAACACCACCGCCATTCTGAATGGCAATATCCGCAGTTGGCGTCACCGTCAAGAAGGCCTTAGCAACCACGTTTGAAATATCAGAACCGTTTTCGTAGGTCGCTGAGCTATCACAAATCGTAGAGCGCCCCTGTCCCGGAATTCGCTCAAGGCACAGGTCTTCTGCGTTAGTACCAATCACTGTCTGTTTCAGCACATCGACGTCTTCATCGTATACATCCAGAATAGCCTGAGTGGTCGCATCTGGGCGGATGGCAACGATCTCGTCTTCTTTTGTGAGAGCAGTGGTCACACGAGTGACATCTGCACCAGTAAGAGTGCGGGTTTCTTCTTCGTTGTACTCATACTCGAAGGTGGTACTGATCGGCATATAGGGCTGGCCAGCACATGCTGTGACATTGCCGTCGGTATCGAAGTCGACATCCAGCTTGCCCATCAGGTGAGCGTATTCCCACGCCTGAACCACACAAACGGTATTACCACCGGCATCGGTGACAACCGTTGGGTATTCACCCTGTGTATTAAAGCCCAGCTGTGAGAAGGTCTCATCGCCTAGCAAGGTATGAGAATCTCCACCAACAATCACGTCAACGCCATTAAGTGCTGCGGCCAGTTCGAGATCATTGGCGTACTGATAGTGGGTCATCAGGATGATTTTATTCACACCCATGCCAGTCAGTTCATCAATGTACTGCTGAGCCGTTGTGGTTTCGTCAGAGAAGGTCGTGCCGTCATCCGGGCTTGATGAGTTCTTCGTTTTACCGGCAATGTCGATGCCGATGATGCCAATTTGCTGACCTTCGCGCTCAACGATGGTGTAAGGCTCAATGTAGCCTTCGGCAATGGCTGAGTTTTCAGCAGGGTTAACGTTCGCTGCCAGTGTTGGCGTCACACACGCAGAGGAATTGAGAGAATCAAGGAAGTTCGCCAGACCCGTATCGCCATCATCAAACTCGTGGTTACCAAGGGCAAACGCATCAAAGCAGATCTGGTTCATCATGTCGGCGTCAGCGCGACCTTTGAACAACGAGTAATACAGCGTACCGGTAATGGCATCACCTGAATGCAGCTTCAGAACATTGTCTGACTGCATCTCAAGGCTGTTGAACAGGCTAACCATCATAGGAAAGCCGCCGTAAGTGACATCCACTTCTGCAATGGCTCCACCTTCGGCACCTGTTTCAAGCCCCAGCTCGGACACATCAAACCCAAATGACTCAGCTTCAAGGTGTGAGTGATGATCATTCATGTGCAGAATGCTGATCGACATGGAGTTATCTTCGTTCGATGGTGCTTGCTCGCCCTGCTCGCCTTGCTCACCTTGGGGGCCCTGAGGGCCTGCTGGCCCTTGAGCGCCATCATTTCCGTCTTCACCGCCACATGCAGAGAGACCTGCGACCATGGCTGCCAGTGCTGTAAGTTTCCACACTTTCATGATTAAACCTTTAATGCGTTTAGTTGATAAAATTCACCAACACATTAAGAACGAACGCTTACCATCCGGTGACAGTCATCTGGCAAATCCGTGACAGAAGGATTTCAGATTAGTGACAAGCAGTGCACCACTGATCTGTATCAACTTTTTTGCATTGCCCCTCTTGGAACTTAAAAATCCTGCCTTATATAAGAAGTAACCGAACGGAAAAGCACGATCCCGGGAGTGCTTCATCCGCCAGGCGAAACCTTTAATTGCGCGATGCGCACGAGTGTTTTATTTGGTGTGGAGAAACTTCTATGACTCATTTAATGAATCGTTCAACTCTGTTTGATGACCTGTTCCGCGATGTTGCCTCAGGCTTTTACGTAAAACCGCTTCATGGCGATGCATTACCCAGAAGTGTGAAGGTCGATGTCACGGATGCTGGTGAAAATTACCTGATACATGCCGATATACCCGGCGTATCAAAAGAGGATATTCATGTTGATATCGACGGCGCTCAGGTGTCGATTAAGGCAGAAATAAAACAGAAAGACAGTACGTCAGATGATCAACGCATGCTGCACAGCGAACGCTATTACGGTTCGGTATCCCGTAGCTTCGAGCTGCCTCAGGACGTCGATATTGAAAGGTCCGCAGCGGAGTATAAAGATGGCGTCCTGCAACTGACTTTACCGAAAAAAGTGCAGCAGGAGTCTCAGCGCCGCCTGACTATTAACTGACCCGAAATATTGACCATTCAGGCCACTACCGATAGTAGTGGCCTGGCCCTGGTCTTAGTCCTGGTTCCAATCCAGCATTAAGTCTCTCCCATCAGGACAAAGCCCCTTCCAATTGACTGAGTAATGGGTAAGAATGAGCCATTATTTTGACACAAGGTCTCCCGGTGGCAGGGTTACGAGAAAGGAAACTGGCAATTACAGCAGACCTTCACTGGTCGCTGGAGGAAATGAGGGCGAAGGAACTCGGCAAGCAGTTTCTTCTGAACCTCAGTGAATTTCTTCCCGTTTATAGCCCAGCCCTTCGCCAGGTCTACTCTGATTACGATACTTACTTCACCAAGACCTCAGTGGTCATACTTCCTGACCCCGCCGACTTCACGGCCACCTACTCTCACATTCCAGAAAAATCGGTAAAAGCGACGGGGTTATTACTGCACCCGACGCCCGATGGTGTTGGCGTCAATCTCAGATTAAGAAACCAGATGTCGAAAACACTGCCACTGGAAACCGCCTTTCAGCTCGTTCGCAAACAACTCCGTGGCCCATTTCTTCCGGTGGTAAAACGTGGCGACCTCAGAGACTTTGATCAGCTCACCCCGTGCCTGCATCTCAATGCGTTAGCTTTGGGCAACGCAGACACTCTGTCACGATTCGAGCGTATTGATATCGCCAACGCACTGGAAGAACGCGTTGAAGAACTGGTTATGGCTGCCCACTTACTCGGAGTATAGAAGCCCTTTAGGCTTTGCTGGCCTGGCCTTTATCGCGGATAGCAGAGTAGTTAAGAAGAGTAATTAAGAAGAGAAACAAAAAAACCGCTGCATTACTGCAGCGGCTTTTTAAATTCTGGTAGGACTACCCAGATTTGAACTGGGGACCTCTACCATGTCAAGGTAGCGCTCTAACCAACTGAGCTATAGTCCTGAAGTGGTGCGTATATTACTCAGGCGCTTCGCATTACGCAACCCTTTCTGAAGAAATTGCATACGAATCAGCAAGATAGCGCCACAAGCATTCTGCAACCTGCACTAGACGCCGAGAATAACCTCTGGCTTGTCTCCTTTCTGAGGCGCACAGACCGTAACCCGGCCCGATAACGACTTATCGTTTTTGTCCTGCTTCTCTGCCAGATAGGCTTTCACGGCCGCACCGCGCTTAACGGCCTCGCTGTACCAAGCGTCACCCCATGCCGCAACTTCCTGCTCACTAGCGACCGGGCAAGCCTGTAATTCCAGCTCTGGCTTGTTCGACATCATCTCAGCCACGGTATCCAGATAGGCAATATGCTCTTCATTCAACTCCAGTTGCTGCGGCTCATAGTTGAGGTCATTGAGACGGATCGCAAACAACTGATCGCCCGCGAGGGATGCAATACTGATCAACTGACCGTATGGCACGAGAGACTGCTTCAGATAGTAGAGGGTCGCGGTACGCAGTGCCTTGCGACTCACCTGATTAATGACATCGTTAATGCCCACATCCGGCTGAGTGATGTCGCCCGATAGCGGTACGTCGATGCGGATATTGTTGTTGTCGTCTTTCAGCACTGACAGTGCCGTTTCAACCGGCATGGATATCTGTTTGCTCAGGCGGTCGATAGTTTCTTCATCTGCGGGCTCAAACTTGCTGTTCTGCAGCTTAATCAGCACATTACCTCCGAGCTGACCGTCGGTAATACTGATGATTGAGTCAACGCCTAACATGCCTTTTTTAAGTCGATAACCCATTGCGTCGACGAGGTAAGGGTTGAAATCGACCAGGTTGAGCTGGTCGATATCGACCTCAAGCTTGCCCTCTGGATAATCCCCTTTCACGCCCATTTTTCCGCTGGCACGGATACGGTTGTAGGTATCCAGAGCAAGCAACAATGTCAGGTCAACACCACTTTCGAGCTGCTCGGTGTCGATTTCACCCGTCGAAAGCTCCAGTACTTTACCGCTGGTATTTACCGTCGGTGTTACCGCTTCATCGGTCCAGTTGAAGGTTGTAGCGGGTATATCATCGCCCTCTGTCAGCAACTGAATGCCGGCAATCTGAACTCTGAAAGGCACCGCTTCGGCAGCTGTCTCATCCGTCGTATCTTCAGTGGCGGACGAATCTGTACCAGAGCCAGACTCAGGAGTTGCCTCTGCCTCAGCTTGAGGAACACCTTTAATGCTGCCGTCTGCAAGGCGGGTCACGTTAGACACCAGCCCATAAAACTGATGTATTCCTGAAGCAAAACCCGACGGGGTCGCCGTTATTTCGGTGATCTGATAATGCGCTAATGACGCCAGCGACACTTCTTCACCCGGAGGTGTCACGCTCAGTGCATTCAGTTCCAGAGAGGATACTTTCTGCTCATCTGCATTTGCCTGAACGCCGATAACCGTCAGGTCACCCAGTTGCAGAACACCCGCTTCAGAGTGACGTGCCCTTAAGGTTTCGAGTGCGGCACGGCCAATATCAGCAACAGGCTGAGTAGAGAGTCCTTCGACTCTGACTTCTGAAGTAGTAAAGGCCGCAAGCGATAACTCCGGGAACCCGGCCAGGTTGCCACTGAAGCCTTCGAGTGAAAGTTCTTTAATCAAGACGTCATCTTCACTGGCGCGCCAGCTCACCTGGCTCAGCATTAACTGGTCCAGTTGCGCTTTCTCATCATCCGGTAACTGAGCCTGCACATTTTTCAGTAGTAAAGATCTGAGACCTGCGGTCATACCACTTTCGCCCAGATTGAAAGATGCACCTTTGATATCCAGCGCATTGAATTCCACGCCTTCAATACCCGGTGCATCGAGTGCCAGTGCAGTCAGCGATATATCACCCGAAATATTTGGTTGGGTTAACACCTTCTGAGCCTCTGCCTGAAGGCGGAGCGTGACTGGGGAACGCAATACCAGAGATTCCTCGCCGATGGCAACACTCAGCTCGCGCAGAGTGACATCTAAAGTGAGAGGCGTTGCATCGTCGGTTGCCGAATTGAACAAGCCCGTCGATAACTCACTTAATTCAACGGTGACTGCCAGCCCGGCTTGCTGCCACTGAATCAAGTCATCTGTGAGCGATATATCGTCGACCCGGAGTGACCAGCCTTCAGGAAGAGGCCCGGAGCTGCCTGTCTGATCGCTCGCCTGCTCACTCTCCTGATCGCCCGACTCATTGGCTACTTCACCGTTGTCAGGCGTTGCTTCTTCAGCCTGGTCAGAGCCCGGCAGAGTGATACCCGCCAGGGAGAGCCCCTCCTCGGATTGCTTTCCGCGAAACTTTAATCCGCTCACACCCACGGATTGAATATGGATTGTCTGATCGAGCAACGCAGAGAGGTTGACGTTAATACCGATAAAATCAGCGCCGACCTCTGCCTCTGAATCCTTAACGGGATAGACCGCACTGACGTCCCGCAGCTCGACTTCGCCGGTGAAGGGTGACAGCGTCCAACCACCAATAAGAAGCGACTGCCCTTCTCCCTGCTCGGCATACCATTGCTCGACGTAGCGCAGCGCAAAGAAAGGAGCGGCAACAAACACCAGCAGGTAAATACTGACCAGAACCGCAACGAGTATCAGCGGCAGCTTCAGCCACAAGGGAGTTTTAGCCCGATGACGAACATGCTTGGGATACTTTTTCTGCGCCTTTTTCTGCGCTTTTTTCTGCGATCCTGTTAATGCGTTCTGTTGCGCATTATCTTCTGTTTTTCGACTGTCATTCATAGTGCGTCGTTATTGCTCCAGAGCGCGTCTCTAAGGCCGCTTGCTCTTTCTGTTCTGGAATTCAAAGCCTGTTGCCAGCAGGCGTTCCCTACCTGACACCAGAATTGTTTTCTCGCTCGGGTAATGGCCGTATAGACCAACTCCCGCGTAATTACCTGCTGCCATTTTTCGGGTAAGAGAAGCATCACAGCAGAAAACTCAGACCCCTGGCTTTTGTGTACCGTCATGGCGAATGCCGTCTCGTGATTAGGCAGACGACCCGGCGAGAGGAAACGTAAGCCGCCCTCCGCATCGCGGAATACAACACGCTCCTGCCCTTCATGCCTGAGCATAATGCCGATATCCCCATTGTACAGGCCGACATCATAATCATTGCGGGTAATCATGATTGCGCGCCCCGGATACCAAAGCTGGCTGGTGTCTGACAATAAACCAGCTCTGTTAAGCAGACGTTCAATTCGTCGATTAGTTTCTTCAACCCCGACTGGTCCACTGCGCAATGCCACCAATACCTGAAACTGGTCGAACGCATCTAGAATCCACTCTGGCGAGGCGCCGTCTTCTATCAGGCGACAATACTGACGATAACCCTCAACAACGTGCGCCTGCCACTCTTCAGAATCTGCCGCTAAGCGCACTGCATCAGCAAAAGCCGGGTCCTCTAACACCTGATCAGCTTGTTGAACGGCCCCCTGATTCACCGCACGCGCCAGAGCGCCAATACCGCTGTGTTCACCAAATCGATGGGATTTACGCAACTGGACCATCGCATTCTGCATAATTGAACATTCTGCTTCGATAACGGCGCTCATGTCGTACCCCGTTAACGCCCCCAGTCGCGCGGCAAAAGCGTCGGTAATACCGTGTTCTGTACCGGCGTCGCACAAATCGGCAAGCACACTCCCAGCCTCAACCGATGCGAGCTGGTCACGGTCCCCCAGAAGAATAAGACGTGTCTTTGGAGCCAGTGCACTCAGCAGATGAGCCATCATTGGCAAATCAATCATGGACGCTTCATCGACCACGATGCAGTCATACGGAAGGTAACGTTCATGGTGGTAGCGAAAGCCTCGCGGGCTCCAGCCAAGCAGACGATGCAGAGTAAAACTAACCGAGGGAATACCATCGGCATGCGGCAGTCCACCGCGCTCACGGGCCTGGCGGATGGATTCTGTCATGCGTGCCGCAGCTTTACCGGTCGGCGCGGCCAGGGCAACCCGTAGATCCGGGTTTTCACTCAACAAGGCACTCAGCAAACGAGTCACCGTGGTCGTTTTTCCTGTGCCGGGGCCTCCAGTAATCACACACAGCGGCTGAACACAGGCCGTTGCGGCTGCAATAGCCTGCCAGTCGATATCCGCTTCCGGGGCTGGAAACAGTTTTCGCAACGTCGTCGCCAGCGCCTTACTGGCCGGCATGCCTTCCGGGCTGACGCGCTGACGTATCTGCTCCAGCACCGACTGCTCATATCGGAAATACCGGTTCAGGTAGACCCGCTCACCCTGAACGACAAACAGTGCTGATGTATCTGCTTCTGACGTTGCGATAGAAACAGTCTGACAGCGCGTCAGTTGGTCAGTCGTCGGTAGATGCTCAGGCGATACAGCCAATGCTTTTGGCCAGGCTGATAATTCGAGGCAGACCTGTCCGCGGCCGAGGACATAACTTACGGCACAGGCCGTCAATATTAAGGCCTGCTGGTCTTGTGGAGAGGTTGTACCGTATCTGGACTCCCACTCCACTGCCTGACGAGCCAGCTGATAATCAATCGCACGGATAAGATCGCTTTCTGACCAGAGCTTTAAGTAATCGGTGCTCATGGGGCAACCTCCTGCGCTTGCTCTGGCAATATCGCTTTTCGCCACTGGCGCAGAGATTCAACACTCACGGGCGTGAAGCAGACGCCGGCATCAGGGTCTGTATTGTGATCGCTTTTACAGAAATGACTTCCCATACCACGGAGGTAGAAATACACACTGCCACCTAAGTGCTTTTGCGGCTGATAATCAGGCAATCGACGGCTAAGCAATTGATCAAGTGCCAGCATATAAATCCAGGACTGCAGATCGTATCTGTGGTCACGCATCGAATCGCGCAATACCGAGGGCACATAATTACGCCAATGATCACCCAGATGGTTCGATTTATAGTCGGCGACGTAATAACGGCCCTGCCACTCAAAAATAAGATCGATAAAACCTTTCAGATAGCCGGTTAAAGGTTCAAAGCTGAAGCGTTGATCACCTCCTAACAAAGCATCAATATCCGACGCCGATAGCTGGCCCACGGGTAGATAAAATTCCATTTCATCCAACCGTGACGATGGCTCAATGTCTTTCAGTGTGAGAGTTGTATCGTAAAGTGCCAATGGTTGACTCACGATACTTTCAATCCAGTCTGACACCTCGTCGACGGGCTGCTCCTGCAGGCCATAGAGATTCAGCTGCTCTTTGCACACATCAAGCAGAGCCTCTTTATCGTGGAAATCCCAGTGTTCAAAAATTGCGTGCAAACAGGTCCCCGGATTGGCACCTTTCGGGAAACGCAAAGCCAGCGGCAATTCGCCATCGGATACTGAAGAGACATCTGTGACACCTGCCTCCCAGTCAAAGTAATACCCTAAATCTGCCGCTGCCGCTTCAACACTGTGGGCGGCAGAATTTGCAGAGTGGGCAGCCAGCTGGCTGTAACTTCCCACCCGCCAGTGGTCGCGCCAACGCGCTTTATTGATTGCCGGAACAACCGGCGGAGGTGGGACATTAAGTTCGGCCTGACCGGCTACCCGCCACTCTGGTAGCTCACCGATAAACATACCGTCAATATCTACGTCAGCGATATCGGCAATACGTCCACCATTGCTTAATAACTCACCCAATGCAGAATCAAGCCAGATCGGCGCACGTTTATTTTTGGCGCCTGTCTGCACACTCGCCAGCCACATATAACAGCCGAATTTCGCCCGTGTTAAAGCAACGTATAAGAGCCGCATCTGCTCGGCTAATGTATCGCGAGCCTGCAATTCTTTTGCTTTATCATCCGGTGCAAGATCGCGTACCAGCTCACGACCATTAAAGTAAATCGTTTCTGTATTCTGGCGTCTGGGCCTGGCACTGTCGGCCCAGAGGTACGGAAGAAATACAAAAGGATATTCAAGCCCCTTCGATTTATGAATGGTGACAATATTGACCAGGCGTGAGTCGGTTTCAAGGCGGAGCTGAGCTTCTTCTCCACGATCAGACTCCGGATCAATGCGCTCACTGAACCAGCGAATCAAAGCCTGATGGCCACGAAGTTTACGACTTTGTGCCTGGAGCATTTCCCCGAGGTGGAGAATATTGGTCAGAGTGCGCTCACCGTTTTCCATTTTGCGCAGGCGTACTGCACGCTCATCATCTTCGAGCCATTGCATCAGCATCGCCATCACACCCCGGCGTTGCCATATCTGGTGATACTCGTGCATGCTGGCAAGCTGAGATTCCCAGATATTTTCATCATCCTGCATTTGCACCAGATCATCGGCTGTTGCTCCCCAGATTGAGGTAGCTATTGCCCGACGCACACTGGTTTCATTGCCGGGATGAGCAATGGCTTCAAGCATTGCTAACAGGTCCCAGGCTTCTACAGAATCAAGTACGCTGTCGCGCGTCAGATAAACACTGCCAATACCTTCTCGGGTCAACGCATCCCGAATAATCTTTGCCTGTGACCGGGAGAAAACCAATACGGCAATATCGCCGGCCTCAACCGGCTTTCCTTTCGCATTCTTTTTACCATTAACCGGGAAACTGGCGGCACCCGACATTAGAGCGCCAATCTGAGAAGCACACTCAGTGGCTATTCGTTGCTGAGCTTCTGGTTTCGATTCTTCCAGATCGTCACCGACCCAAAGTTGTAACGCTTCTGTCGGGATATTCTGCTGCCAATGGGGAGCCTTTTTATCGTGATGGCCGCCGGCCTGTACCGGGTAAAACTGAATTGCGTCATCAAAGACGAAAGGCTTGTCGTGATTCTGCCAGAGTGCATTCACCGCATGAATCAGGTGACTATCACTGCGATAGTTAGTATCCAGTGTAAAGCGCCGACTCTCATCAACTCGTTTACTCGCGGCCATATAGGTAAAGATGTCACCACCACGAAACCCATAAATCGCCTGCTTAGGATCACCGATCATAATCAGGCCATGCTGATCATCCGTGTTATTTACGGCAGCCGACTCATTGACCTCAGAAGACTGATATATACGACTGAAGATTCGATACTGAACCGGATCGGTGTCCTGAAATTCATCGATCATTGCAATCGGGTGCAATCTTCGGATCTGCGCTGCCAGCTCTTCGCCCTGTTCAGACTGCAGAGCACTATCAAGAAGGCGCTGAAGATCATTACTGGTGACAACCGCCGCTTGCTCAAGAAGGTCGATGTAACGGTCGTAAATAGAACGAAACCAGGTCAGCTCCTGAGATTGCCTGAGTGTTCTTTCAAGTTCGATCAGCTCATCAATTTTCTCAAATAGCTTATGACGTGGCGGCTCACCCGTTTTCGTTTTTTCACTGAGCATGACTGAACCGAAACGGTTCAGATTGGCCGGAATAGGCAAAGCCTGCCCTGCTGCGAAGTAGTCTCCGGCCTGCTGCAACCAATTAGGAAAATTCTTACTGCTGTAACTGCGCTTATCGATATCAGCCGACATGATCTCTTTAACGATGTTGTCATGCCCAAGGAAAAACCAAAGGTTTTTAGCATCTTCGAACGTTTGCTTTAAACGCCCCCAGAGCACGTCAAAGTCCTCTTTGATATCCGGCTTAGTGCGCACGCCAGGTTTATTCATCCAGCTGCGGAAATACCTGAACAGGGAATCAGGATCAGAGAAACCTGATGTCAGAAACTCGAGCACGTCCCGATTCTGTGGATAGCACAGCTGGCGCCATATATCTTCACAGGCGCGGCGAAGATATTCTTCACCTTCTACTTCTAACGCCTGGTTAAACGCTACACCACTGTCGAATGCGTAGCGTTTCAACATCTTTGCGCAGAATTTATGGATGGTACAGATAGAGGACTCGTCCATCTGGGCGAGGTTTAGCTGCAACCAGGTCTGAAGCTCTTTTATAAGTGCTTCAGAAGAGACCTTATCGGTTTGTAGTTCGTTAACCCAACGCTGAATGTCAGGGTCAGGCATTACCCCCTGCTCTGCAGCCAATAAATTCTCAAAGGCATCACGTAAGCCAGCACGAATCCGGCCGCGTAATTCTTCCGCAGCGGCATTAGTAAAGGTCACCACCAGAATCTGAGTGCAATCAAGCTTCTGGTTAATTCCATGCCCCAGTACGGCACGACGATATAACTGATTAATCGTGTAGGTTTTCCCTGTGCCTGCACTGGCTTCAATCAGCGACTGCCCATAAAGTGGAAATGTATGAAGGTCGAGTTTATTCACGCTTCGGCCTCCTGCTGCAAACATTGTTCGGGAAGCGCCCAGATCCAACGGTGTGTTTCCAGCCAGTCTTCCAGGCCACCAGATAGGAGAGTCTCTGCCAGGTTTGGATAACAGCGCTGCATTGCTGTTCGGTTAAATGCCGAAAATTCGTTATCCGCCTGTTTTTTCAGCGTATCCATTTTCTTTGCATCATCGGTGTGTAATAGCGTCCACTGTACCCCGGGGACAGCGTCCTGCGGCGCAGTCCAGCTGGCAAAGTAGTGATCGAGGCAGTGACGTACGTACTGAATGGCTTCATCCTGTGAGGGTGCGTCAAATATAAATTCTTCAGTTTTCTTTTTACCGCCGACAATCACCGCCATATCCACCAGCCCCGGCTGTGCGGCCGCCGCGAACACCAGGTCGAGCCATAAGTTCAGCAAATGCTCACCACGTAAATCTCCGGCTCTCCAGTACACCAGCTGGCGATTCCAGCACTGGCCGTATTCACCGCTGATATCAATGGCCTCATTTTCGCCGCCTGAGAGTTTCGGATCATCAATCGTTAATGTCAGAGCACCACTCTCTGCAGGCCCTGATGCAAAACGCTTAACCCCTTCCAGTAAGGGCGCCAATTCATTTTCAACCCGACTGACGTATATATCGCCCAACGCATTGACTGGGAGACTGCCCAATGCCTGCTCACGAAAAGCAAAGTCAGGTGTGTCCGACTCGCCGCTAGCCGTTAATTTATCCTGCATCCAACGGTGCTTTAACACACTATTTTCGAGCGCGTCAGGATGAAAAGTTTCTTCGTTACGGGACTGTGTCATGTACAGATCAGGCTGCAACTTTAACCGGCGTTTCAGAAAGAAATCGGCCGGTTTCAACAAGGACTCTTTCACATCACTCCAGAGTACCTGGCGACGATTAAAGCCTTCCGGTATGGAAACAGGTTGACGATAAAATGGCCGATTCTCCGCCTGACTGTGATCAGCGTTTGCAACATCAGCCCACAGTTTATGGTAACCGGCTACAGCATTGGCTTGCTCTGGCTCATAGGTATGGCGATTAAACGGCTGCAATGGGAGTTCTTCGGTTAACCAGTTGCGCAGCCGCTCCCGGCTCTCTCGTGCAGGTAGTTTTTCATCACCTTCAAGGCAATATGCATCACAGATGTAATCAAGAAGTTCGCTGATCAGAACCGAAGGTTGCAACTCGTGATTTTCCCGGGCATCGCGTCCGCGGTAACTGATGTAGAAATTCTCCTGCGCAGAACACAGTGCCTCAAGAACGAGGTAACGGTCGTCTTCACGTCGGGAACGATCTCCCCGACGCGCTCGCCCCTGCACCATTAAATCAAAACCGACCGGAGTCACCTGACGCGGATAATCCTGATCGTTCATTCCCAATAAGCACACAGCTTTAAATGGGATTGATCGCATCGGCATTAAAGTACAGAAGTTCACCGGACCAGCCAGAAAACGCTGCCAGCCACCTTGTTGACCGAGATGTTCCTGAAACCAGCTGCGCACTACCTGAGGTGATAAGGCTTCGTCGTACGCTGCATCACTGAGTTCTTCTGCCCAACGCTGAATAGCATCGCGGACCCGCTGAAGCTGAACACCTTCATCAAGGTCGGGTTCATAAAAATCATCCAGTAATTCAGGAATGGCGGTCATCCATTCTTCTACCGTATGCGTTTCAGACTGATAGCCGCGCCAATGATCAAGAGTTTCGATTAACTGGATCAGCTGGCCAAGAAGCTCAGCTGCTCCACCTTCTACGCCAAACACTGGCCAATCTTCGCCCTGATGCGCTGTAGCATCGGTGGGCAGCATTAACCCTAACAATAACTGACGCAAACCTTTGCGCCAGCTGTTCTGACCAAAGGCAGGAAAACCAAGGTCACTGCGGTGATCACTGTCTAACCCCCAGCGAACACCTGCGTTATCAAGCCATTCACGCACGCCCTCGAGATCGCCCTCTTCAATGCTGAACCGACGACGTATGGCGGGCACGTCCAACCAATCAAGCACATCGGTCAGTTGCAACCGGCTATCAAATAAACTCATCAGAGACACGACGCTATCGAGTAGCGGGTTCTCCTGAACCTGCGACTGATCTGCAATCGCCCACGGAACACGATGACCTTCGGGCGCGCTGGCGAATACAGCATCGATATAGGGGGCGTACTGGTCGATATCGGGCACCATCACCACAACGTCGCGAGGTTTAAGCGATGGGTTGTCGTTGAACCAGAACAGGAGCTGGTCATGCAGGCGTTGAACTTCCCGCAACGGGCTGTGCCCCGAGACTACCCTCAGACTCTCATCGTTCTTAGATATTGATGATTTGAAGCGGCTACTTTTTAAAGCTGCTGGTTGATAGGCCGCTGATTGACCATCCCGGAGGTCTAACAGATCTGCCTGAATATGCTTCAGTAGGCTTGTTCGCTCAATCTCTGTAAACGCTTCAACGTCCTGTAACTGACCTTCATCTGAGGTTTCGTGCACAAGCGTCAGAAAATCTTTACCAAGACGCCCCCAGCTGGCCAGTAACGGGTTACCACGCTCTAGGTAATTCTCCGCATCTGGGTTGGTCTTCAGAATCCAGGCTTTCTGTCGGTCACTGACAATATCTCCCCAGAAATTACGACAAGGATTCAACAGGAAGAAATGCACATCGATATGACCAGAAATCGCATTAAGAACATCCCAGTAACCACCGGGTAAAGCTGCGATACCAAATACAAATAAGCGTTGTGGCATAGCGTTTAAGCGATGCCCATTTTCAGCAACGATGGACGCTAATGAGGTCGTCAGCCGGGCGCGGTGCTCGAGGCTATTCCCCAACGCCCGACTGTCAGCCACCAGCGCTCGCCAGACCCGCGGCTGCCAGGGATGAACCGATACATCACTGTCATCGATCCCGTCTATGCCCTTTTCCCAGTTAAGCAGCCAGTCGGGGCGATACACCAGATACTGGTCAAAAACGTCGGCTATTTTATGAGCAAGTTCATAGCAGCGCAGGCCATCAGGGTCGTTCTTGAGGTAACGGGCAATACCTTCACACTCAGGTTCATCTTTCAGCCCCGGTAGAAGGCGCATTAACTTCCATGCCATGGCCTGTTTCTCAAAGTGCGAACGCTCGGGCAGCTCAGGTTTGAGCGTATTGAATACCTTCCAGACGTAGGCCGATGGCAGAGGAAAATCGACCTGAGCCGCTACTCCGAGGCCGTCGGCCAATTGAAGCTTGAGCCAGTGTGCCATGCCCTGTGACTGAACGAGTATCTGCTCTGAATCAAAAACACCGGGTGGGTTTTGACGGATCTCGTTGAGCAGGAGCTCTTTCAGGACTTCAAGATCGTTGGAATGGTATAAGCGAAACATGGCGTCCTTGTCTGTCTGGTCGTTGGGCGTGACTGAACTGAGGACGTTCATTGTAACAGGGTTTTGTGTGGCGACACGCCCCGTTTTCACCTACGGGACGTGTCGCTTTGGTCGATTATCGACGAGATGAGTTCAGGTTGCTTTCGACAAAATCCAGCAGGCTGTCGATGACCGGATTGGGGTGCGTCGCGCTCGCATTTGCCACTGCGAACATCGGGTCCAGATGGTTCATTCCCTCAAGAACGATCGGGTCGTCCGTACCTTGACCACCAACTGGGTCGGCACCGATGCCCTCTTCAGCGATAAACTCAATTTTTGGAACGTTAGCTGCCCCATCACGGTGATAGAGATACATGCCATAATTCTCGGCAAAGTCATAAGGTGCCGCCATAGTCAGGTCCAGCAACAAACGCGTCGGGAAATACCATTCAGTCAGGTTGGTTTCACCGGCGTAGAGCGCCTCTACGAAGTCATCCATATCTGAGGTTTCTGAACGACGGCTCGTGAAGGTAATCTCGCCGTTCTCGTCCTGATGTTCGGTGTCTGAATTACTCGCGACCTCATCGAAGTCGGCCCAGCCGTACAGCGGCCCTTCCCCCGTACGCCAGCGATAAGGTCCAGCATCTGTCGCGATATAAGGCGTTGGAATAACGTCACCGCCGCCGGTACCCAGAATTGGTACGATCGACCCCACCAGATCAGCAATGCCCTTGCGCTCTTCCATACCACCGCCTTCGAAGAACCCAAGGGAGGTGCTGATAAATGGCAGAACGGTTGAGTTATCATCAAAGATCAGACCGACCAGGGCCTCGTTGGTGTAGCGAAAGTCATCAATGCTTGGCTTATAAAAGAAATCGTTGATATCCCGACTGTGTACCAGAGCCAAAAGTGTTCTCAACGTCAGCGAACGTGGCAACCGCTGAAGAGCCATGCTCTCTTCTTCTGGGGCTATACCAGCAAGTAGGGCCATGGCTTCTGGCAGGGCAAGAATCTCTGCGTTAAAGGCACCCTCGACAGCTAATGTACGTGGCAGATAGTTGTCACGCAGAAGGTTGACCGTGTTTGCGTAACTCTCAGCCTGATCCGCTTCGTCGTCCTCCTGCTGAATTCCCAGCCAGTCCGACAAACTGATCATGGTGGTTGATTCGACCATATCCTCTTCAGTGCTGGCATACACTGGACGCAACGAGGTATCGAAACCAAATGCCCCTGCCGTATTCATATAACCTGCATCATCGAGAGTGCTTCTGTCGCCGTCCCGATCCCAGGCAAGGAAGGTCGAGGTGTGCAGGCCACCCAATGAGTGACCACCGACAAAGACTTTTTCTTTACGCGTAGCCTGATCCGGAATCATATATTCCATCACAGCGAACATATCGTCAGTGGCCATGGCGAGGCCGTAATCGACGACTTCCTCAAGATCGCGGGACGTCTTGAATCCTTCAAATATCTTGCCGTCGACTTCTTTGCCCTCGTAGTAATAACCAATCATGACGTCTTCCGCTTCACTGACGTCAGTCAGACCTTCAGCCGCATTAACGCCCGTCAGGTCTTCCAGACAATTTGAGCGACGATCGACTGCCCACACCTCAAGGCTAATGCCATGTTGCATAGCCGCCTTATAAATCATATTGCGCGCAATGTAGTGGAATCCGTTTGCACCTTCGATTACACCGGGCATCATCAACAAGGCTGCATCCGCCTCAGCAGCGTTGTCAGGGCCACTGCGTAATTTATGACGCACGAACTGTATAGACGCACACCCTTCACTAACGGTCGCATTCACAGCTGGATTTGTTGATGGAATTTTCATAAAACTCGATACAACCGCAGTATCAACCTGCTCTCGAGTCCAGTCGCGAGCCACTCGCTCGAGTTTTTCTTCGGGCACGGCTCCTTTGGGGGAATACCAGGCATAAGTATTCGCACTGAGTGCCGCAGATACGATTGCTGTGGCAAGTGTGAGGTAGCGTGGCCGGTATGATCGAAGTCCTGTTGTCATGTTTTTATCCTGGGCTGAAAATGGTCAGTCAGGTATAGGAGATCAGATCTGAAAGGGCTGGTTAAATATGGCCAAAAAGAAGGAAACAAAAGAAAAGGTATAAAACGTCCTAGCCGAAAAAAGCCACTCCGAAGAGTGGCCTTTTCTGTGAAGCAAAACTAACTGCTATTTTATCGTAATCGCTTCACTTCACCGCATCGAAACTGTTACTCAGCAGCTGCGGTCGCAGCATCGTCAATCTCATCTGCTACATCTTCAGCAGCATCTTCCGTTGCTTCACCAGCATCCTCTGCGGCAGAAGAGACTTTATCCGCTGCTTTTTCGGCAGCTGATTTATCGGTAAAGGTATTTTCGACTGCAGCAGCGGCTTCTTCTGCAGCATCCTCCGCCGCGCGCATCGCGTCTTCCGCTTTGTCACCTGCCGCTTCGGCCATTTCTTCGGCTTCGGCTTTGGCTGTATCCGCCGTTTCTTTGGCCTGTTCACACCCTGCCAGTACCAGACCAAACATCAGAGTGAGCATTGCGAATGTAATACGTTTCATAATCATCTCCATAAGCTTTTATTTATTGAGCTTACATTAAATGACCAAGGCGAGGCTGCAAAGTTCCGACATCTGTAATTTTTCAAAAATCATTAGATCAATTACTCTCAACTTCTCGACAGTAGTCTCAGGCGATCTGTGAAAGATCGATTCTGACTCGCCGCAACCTCAGGGCTGACAAGCTCTCCTCGATAAACATTCAAGCCATTTAAAAGGTTAGTATCTGCAACCAGCGCCTCTTTCACACCATGATTGGCCAACGCAAAAATAAACGGCAGCGTTGCGTTATTCAGCGCAAGGGTGGACGTGCGGGCAACGGCGCCGGGCATATTGGCTACACAGTAGTGAACAACGCTCTCTTCAATGAATACAGGTGATTCGTGAGTTGTAGGACGCGAGGTTTCAGCACATCCACCCTGATCGATAGCCACATCCACAATAACAGAGCCAAGCTTCATGGAATGCAGGTGGCTATGCTTAATCAGCTTGGGCGCTGAAGCCCCGGGAAGAAGAACCGCACCGACGACCAGATCAGCACGAGCCAGGTGTTCGTCCAGCGCTGTTCTCGTTGAGTACACGGTATTTATTCTGTTGCCATAGTGAGAGTCGAGTTCACGCAACCGATTCATCGATGTATCCAGCACTGTGACACGAGCCCCCATACCCACAGCGACGGCAAGCGCATTGCTCCCGACCACGCCGCCGCCCAGAATAATCACTTCAGCCGCTGGCACCCCAGCAGCACCTGACAGCAGCACTCCCCGCCCACCAGCGGCCATCTCAAGGCTATGAGCCCCTGCCTGAACAGCCATACGCCCGGCTATCTCGGACATAGGTGCTAACAGAGGTAATCGCCCTTGCTCGTCTGTGACTGTCTCGTATGCGATACAGGTAGCGCCAGACGCAATAAGCGAGTCAGTTAAGTCATGGTCAGGTGCCAGATGGAGATATGTGAATAAAGTGTGCTTGGACGTAAGTAATTCTACTTCAGACGCCTGCGGCTCTTTCACCTTAATGATGAGTTCAGCAACATCGAATAATTCGGCAGCACTGCTGACTACTTCAGCGCCACTGTTCAGGTAGAGATCGTCGGTGAAACCTATCGCCTCTCCGGTGCCCGTTTCAACAAAGACATCATGTCCCCGATGTACCAGCTCTCTGACGCTGTCGGGCGTCAACCCTGCCCGATACTCGTGATTCTTTATTTCTTTTGGTACGCCAACTCGCATAAATACGTCTCCTGTCGACTTACTCCTCAGAATAGCAGCACCCCGGCCCGATATGTTCTTTCAGGCCACAAATACCACACTCCCCGTTGCCAAAACACAACACCTGACAATGACCTTACTACTGGCCGATGAGTTTCACGATAACAATTGAATGCGAACCATTATCTCTTGTACTATCACAAGCGAAATGCCATACCCACAATCGTGTAGGATTTATGTCGACTCTTTTAAGTTTCACCCGCAGGTCGCTTGGCCCGGTTCTTACTGCCTTCATTGGTGGCTACCTGTTCACCTGGGGCTTCGTTGCCCTGACGGTCACCGCAACGGTCGCCCTTGGCTGGGGCTTTCATACCGCAGAGCACACTGCATTTCTTCTGGCCTTCCCTGTCTTCCTGCTCGTGTTCTTCTGGCTGTTTCTGAACCGGAAAACCTTGCTGACGCATGCCATTGCCTACGGCGGAGGCGTTGCTATGACAGGCATATCAATCTGGTTGCAATCCGTTCTACTGACTCAGGGAGGTTGACCATGCAATTCAATAGCACTCGCCAGGGTATGGCCTGGTTGCATACCTGGCTTGGCCTGATTCTTGGTTTCGTCCTGATGGTCTGTTTTTTCTTTGGTGCCCTGTCTGTATTCGACCGGGAGATTGATCGTTGGGCCATCCCTGAGACCCGCTTTGATCCGCAACCTATGCCGTCTTTCGACAACCTGCTGATGGGTGTGTTCGAGCGCATCGAACCGGATGAAGCAGAATACAATCGCATGATGCCGAAATACCATGATGCCAGCGCTGGCGAGATGACGCCGCGACTGGAACTACCGGCGGATGAGTATTGGGCGTATACCACCCATCGCGACCCTGTCTTACGTATGGGTGCGGGTTTCCGGGTTCCCTTTCCTGCCGACACTGAAGGTCACAACCATATCCATGGCAATACCACGATCGATCCTCGTACTGGCGCCAGTGTCCCGGATCATCACCTTAAAATCGGGAGTGAATGGTTCTATCCACTGCACTATAGCCTGAATATTAACTGGAACTTCCTCGGCTTTTTTATTGTGGGCATTGCCGGTTTCTTTATGCTGGTTGCGCTTATTTCTGGTGTATGGATACACCGTAAGATTTTCCGCGAATTGTTTACCTTCCGCCGCCATAAAAGTAAGCAGCGCAGTATTCTCGACATGCACAATATGACCGGCGTGGTGGCGCTGCCATTTCACTTCTTTTTTGCGTTTACTGGCCTGATTATCTTCGTCGCCTTTTACTATATGCCCGTCACTAACACCATGCTGGAACCCTTGCACAGCGCCCAGCAGGAAATCGAAGCACAGGAAATGGGGTTACCTCATAAACGCGCCGGCGTTACTGCACCCATGGCCTCTGTCGATGCGATGGTCGCAGAAGCGAAACGTCGCTGGGCAGCAAGGGACATGGCTGGCGAAGTCGGCTTCCTGCAGATGCACCATGTCGGTGACCAGAATGCTTATGTCAGCATTTATCGTGCGGGTAGCGATCGCGTTGCTCTCGTGGGTGAAGGTATCCACTTTAATGGCGTCACGGGGGAAGTGCTCCGCGAAGATCCCCCTCACAGTCTTGCCGAAGCCATTGGCGATTTTCTCGCCGGCCTGCACCTCCAGCATTTTGAGCACTGGTTCCTACGCTGGCTCTACGTTATTGGAGGCCTGCTCGGCTGTGCATGTATTGCTACTGGGTTTATGTTCTTTGTCGAAAAGCGCAAGCAGCAGCATGCCAAAGCAGGTTCTCAGGGAAGCAGAGTTGTCGACGCATTTGCAGTGACCACAGTGACCGGCATGGTCATCGCTGCAATCGCAATGCTGACCGCCAACCGCTTTATTCCTGCCGCAACGGAAGGCAAAGGTGAGATAGAGAAAATTGTCTTCTGGTCTGTGTGGGCTCTGTCGTTCCTGCACGCAGCATGGCGTAGTGCTCCTGTTGCTCTGGCGAAAAGTAATCCCGCCTGGAAAGAGCAGACGATGCTAATTGCCCTCCTGGGGGTTGTCGCGGTCATCGCGAACTGGATCAGTACCGGAGACCATTTAATTAAAACAATCTTTACAGATCCCTACTGGGCAGTCGCGGGTGTCGACCTCAGCCTGCTAGCGGGAAGCCTCATCGCTCTACTGACAGTAAAAAAGATGTCCGCAATGAATGAAACACAAAGCAAACAGGAAGCCGGACAAGAAGAGATAGCTACAGGAGAAACCGCTTATGAATGAGGCAGCATGGTTAACAATCGCCTTTGTACTGATGCTGCTGGCAATGAGCTGGTTCGCGCTGTCTCTCAAGTCACACTGGAAGCAGGTGACGGACGGAAAGCCCGCCTCGCGTATTCTCAGAAGCCTGGGCTGGTTTTGCGTCATGCTGTCTGGTCTGGCGTGCCTTCAGGCTGACCACGCCTCAATGGCAGTGCTTGTCTGGGCCATGCTAAGCGCAACTGCTGCTTTTATCGTTGGCCAGGTATTAAGTTATCGCCCGACTCTACTCAGACCTCTCGCGCTGTTCCGAGCTTAGAGCCAGACTCAAAGAAAGCCAAATTCAGTACCGGCCCAATAACCGGCTACAGAGAAAAGAACCAGTGCAAGAACCAACATAATCCCATCGCGGGTACTCAAGCCGATGGCAGCGAAAATAATCGCAAGTGCAGGGATTGCTGCAGCCATAGGGATGAGTTCAAGCGGTATCATTAACAAGCCAAACATAACGCACAGCGCTGCGATTAAGCGACTGATGACAGGGCCGAATAAAAACGTCAGCCGTGGCTTGAACAAGCGGTCAATTCGCTTGGTCACTGGAGTGATCTGATCAACGCCCTCACTGAAGCGTTCCCGGTCGAAGTCTGCTTTGCGTAAACGGGATGGAATCCAGGGATGACTTTTTCCAAATACTTTCTGTACTGCAATAAGGGCAATAAGAATCCCACACAAACTCGGTATACCGGGTATGGCACCACTGGGTAAAAATGCTATCAGTGCCGGAGCCATCAGTAGCGGACCAAAGCCCCGCCCTTCCAGCGAACTGACAATATCCCCCAGCGAAATACGCTCATCGTCGGTATCCTCACGCAGTGTCGTCAGTACTGAGGTTATATCGAGATTATCCGCCACTCGCCGTCTCCTGAGGCTGCCCTATCTTCATGCAATGATGCATTGCACAGATGACATTTATATTGTTGCTACTCGCTTGAGAATAATGCATAACGTAACAACCTGGCGGTTAATTTTTCCTTGAGCGACGTAGCCTCACTGAGCGACATTCGCGATACTTCTTCTTCGTAATCCGGGAGCTGGGTTGTCAGGGCTCGATATATCAGCTGTAACTTACCGGCTGTGGTCGACGTGCTTCGCCTCAATATCTGCAAGGCTGTGACCAGTTTCTGCTCGACCGGGGTAAAGTCACTGCCAAGTGGGTAGTCGATCAGGCTACCATTGCGACGAAACTCTGCGAGTCTTTTTCCCAGAATTTCCGGTGAATTTTTCTGTTTAATCGTACTGATATAAAAAGAAGCCTTCAATTTACCGGCGGCAACAGCCTGCTCTTTCAGACTCGTGACTGAGCCCGACGCCGATACGCTGAGCATTCGCTGAATACATTCTTCGTCGGACGCAAAACGCAGATCGGCAATGCCGTATTCGGTCACATAAATATCGCGAAGATGGCGAGGTATCGTCAGGTTGGATAAGTTCCAGCGGACATTACTTTCCTGCTTATCGCCGCGAGCAGCATGTAACATCAGCACTGAACGCGCTTCCGGTAAATCCGCCGCCATGGATACGAAATTATATTGTCCACCAACGCCTGAGACGACGCGACCATCAGGCAATGTCTCAGAAGCAGCTCCACCGAGCGGCGTTGCCATCATACAAATATTCATAAATCGCGCATGACGCCTCTGTTCAACCTCAAGCTCATAGTCCGGCCCGGTGACAGAGTTAATGCGGCCAATGCGATCCATCTCTAATGTATTCGGTTGCGCGCCCTGTTCTTCAATCCATTGATAAAACTCCGGCGAGCCAAGATAAAATCCACCACGAAGGTATTTACCTTCAGACTCAACAGTTTCCTGCTCCGCTGCGGACAGTTGCCCAGCATTAAGTTTGCGCATCAGAGCCAGGTCATCAACCACGCGCCGCTTCATAATGCCTTGCTCGACGAGCACCCTGAACCCTTCGTTCACCATTTCGCTACAACCGTATACTCCGGTTTCGAAAGGCTCGTATCCCCCGTACTCCCGCACCAGATCAGACGCCAGAACATCCGGGTTCAGCGCGTTAATAATCTTACGATAAAGTGCATTGTCCGTATGTCGGAGGACCAGTGCGTAGCAAAGGGCATCGGCTAATGCCCCAATCCCCACCTGTAGGGTACCTCCGTCTTTTACCAGTAATGACGCATAAAAGCCTATGGCAAAATCACTGTCACTGACCGGCTGACGAGGCAAAGCAAACAACTGGTCATTGGTACTTGTAACATTGACGATAGCGTCGAAAAACTGAGAAGGCATGACGGCCTTGCCACCGACCCACGGAAGGTTGTGATCAACTTCACCGACACAGAAAGGTCGGGGTTGCCCTGCCTGCTGTATTCGATCAAGCACGTCCTGTGTCAAATCTGTATTCGACGAGAGCGAATATTCTCCACTGTCGTTAGCTGATACTCGCTGAAAAACAACGTTTATCCCTTTGGTCGATAAAGCATCCGCCACTTCTGTGTAATTAAGGCTGTTGTAATTCTGTTGCCCTTGCGCGGATTTCACATAGCTGCCGGGCTGAGTGTAAAACTCCTCAACGTGAATGTTCCCAGGCAACTTACCGGCCTTCATATCGTCAGCGTACTTCAGCCGCGGGAAATCCTTGCCATACAACCTTTCGACAAAGGGAGTCAGAAATCGGGATTCAAGATCGGAGGCAGGCTCAGGAGGGTTAAGAGAAAGTGCGGTGAAAATAGTCAGTGATAAATCACTGCGATCTTTCACCGTATCGTACAGCGCGTTGATTAAACGGTTGGGTTTGCCTAGCCCCAGAATAGTAGCCAGGCGAATGTCCGGCCCGCAGGTCTCAATAACCTGCGCGACCATATCGTCGTAAGAAGTAAACTGCTGTGTCATATCGTCCATATCCAGGTTGGACGTCAGCAAGCCACCAGAGTTCAGCGGCGCTTACGTGGGCCAGCCTTCTTTGCAGTACCGGGTTTTGTTGAACTCGTTGGTGATCCACCTTTGCGTTTCGCAGCACTCGCCTTTGGTTTGAAACCCGGGCGTTGATGACGCTTGGAAGGTACTTCATCCTCTGCCGGAATCAATGCATTCGGGCCGCTACCAATAAGATCGGTACGCCCGATGCGTTTCAGCTCCTCACGCAAGGCAGGCCAGCCTCTTGAATCGTGATAACGAAGGAAAGCCTTTTGCAGACGACGCTCCTCAAGCTTACGAGGTATATGCATCTTCTTCGATTTGTAGCTCATCCGGTGCAACGGATCACGCTCGGAATGATACATGGCGGTTGCCAGTGCCATTGGTGACGGATAGAAAGTCTGTACCTGATCGACCCGGAACTTGTTGCGTTTCAGCCACAGCGCCAGATTCATCATGTCTTTGGTTTCAGTACCCGGATGCGCCGCAATAAAGTAAGGAATCAGGTACTGCTCTTTACCCGCCTCTTTCGAGAATTTATCGAACATGCGCTTAAAGGCATCGTATGTTCCCATGCCCGGCTTCATCATTTTGTTAAGCACGTTCATCTCTGTGTGCTCAGGCGCGATCTTCAGATAGCCACCAACGTGGTGCGTCACCAGTTCACGAACGTACTCGGGATCTTTGACTGCCAGGTCATAACGAAGGCCAGAGGCAATCGCTACTCGCTTGATTCCCGGCAGTGCACGGGCGGCACGGTAAAGCTGAGTCGTTGCACTATGGTCGGTTTTCAGGTTTTTGCAGATACCCGGGAAAACACAGCTCAGACGACGACAGTTTTTAAGAATTTCAGGGCTCTTACAGTTCAGGTGGTACATATTTGCGGTCGGGCCGCCGAGATCCGAAATAGTGCCGGTAAAGCCCGGGACCTTATCGCGGATTTCTTCAATCTCATTGATCACCGATTCCTGAGAGCGGCTCTGAATAATCCGCCCCTCGTGCTCGGTAATTGAGCAGAAGGTACAGCCACCGAAACAACCCCGCATGATATTGACCGAAAAACGGATCATTTCGTAAGCCGGAATTTTCGCATCACCATACGAAGGGTGAGGAACCCGCTGATATTGGAAGCCGAACACGCTGTCCATCTCGTCGGTTTCGAGGGGGATCGGTGGCGGATTGACCCAGATTTCACGGGTGCCATGTTTCTGTACCAGCGGTCGTGCGTTATAGGGGTTCGACTCCTGATGAAGCACCCGTGATGCATGCGCATACAGCGCGCTGTCGTTGCGGACTTTCTCGAACGATGGCAGACGAATGACCGTTGTTTCAGGATCAAGATCGGCCTTTCGATGCAGTGGCATAGGCACAATCTTAACCGGCATCACATCATTGTCTTCTGCGCTGCCTTCCTGTTCTTCCCCGTCTCCGTTGGTACTACAGGACATGGTCTCTGTATCTTTCATCTCATAGGGATTCGGTATCTCGTCGATACGCCCTGGCCAGTCGATTCGTGTGGAGTCGACTTCTGCCCAGCCTTCCGGAGTTGCTTCACGGACGATGGTCGTACCCCGGAGATCGGTCAGATCTTTGACTTCCCGCCCCTGAGCTAACGCATGCGTCAGGTCGACAATCGCGCGTTCTGCATTGCCATATAAAAGGATGTCCGCACCAGAATCAATCAACACCGAGCGACGAACCTGATCAGTCCAGTAGTCGTATTGAGCAATTCGGCGCAGCGATGCCTCAATGCCACCAATCACGATGGGGACATCTTTATAGGCCTCCCGGCATTTCTGCGAATAGACGATCACCGCGCGATCTGGTCGCTTACCCGGCTCGCCATGCGGTGTGTAGGCATCGTCTGAGCGAACTTTCAGGTCGGCTGTGTAGCGGTTAATCATGGAGTCCATGTTTCCCGCGGTGATGCCGAAATAGAAATTCGGCTTACCTAACCTGGTGAAGTCTTCGGGGTTGTTCCAGTCAGGCTGAGCAATGATGCCGACACGAAACCCCTGAGATTCCAGCATCCGCCCCATGACCGCCATACCAAAACTGGGGTGATCAACGTACGCGTCCCCGGTTACCAGGATAACGTCACATGAATCCCAGCCAAGCTGATCCATCTCTTCCCTGGACATAGGCAGAAACGGCGCGGTGCCAAAGCACTCTGCCCAGTATGGATAGTTGGAGAACAAGTGCTTGTTCGTCTGGCTGGAAGGCTGATTCATGGATAACCGCAAAGACCGAGGAGTATGGTCAGCTATTGTCTCAAAATCAGAGCCCAGAGCCAATGTGCACACCGGCTTTATGGCTTGTATGGTTGGTGCTTTCTCACACCTGACATGTAATAAACTGTGAAGCGCTGGCTGAGCGAGGTGTCTGGCCTCGCCCATATTACGGTAGAGATTACTTAATCTGATCCAATACGGCTTTAAACTCCGGTACCTTGCAACTGCCCACCAGCTCGAACAGGCACATTTCGACGCTGGTTGGGCGAGCACCGGCATCCAGCATACGATCAATTCCCAGCTGACGGTTTGCGGGTGTTCGCGAGGAAACGCAGTCAGTAACGACCTCAACTTTACGCCCAAGCTCAATCAGATCCCGTACGGTCTGATACACGCAAATATGCGATTCGATGCCCGCGACCAGCCAGGTATGGACATCACTCGCTTCAATAGCATCGACGAAACGCGGTTCACCACAGGCACTGAAGGTGTACTTGGAGATGGGTTCTCCAGAAAGAAGCTCCGTTAACTCAGATGATGTCTCGCCCAGCTTTTCCGGGTTCTGCTCAAGCCAGATAATCGGCAGGTCAATCGCCTTTATGCCGGAAATCAGTGTTCTCAGAGAGGCGTGCATTGCCTCGGAATCGTGCATCAATCGGGCTAACTTACCCTGAACATCCACAATGATCAGGCCGGTGCGCTTGCGGTTGAGCATAAAAATTCCTTATTTCACAAATGGTTATAGTGATTACGATACGAGCTGCACCAGAGTATCACCAAACATCAGCGCTCCGCACCAAAACAAGCCGAAGGTAATCGCAGATATCTAATAATAATTCTCAACCTCATATTTAAAACTGACAACCATATAATCCTTACCTCTCTGAAACCTGCATGAAACAAGGCTTCTCTGGAATTATTTCAATTTAATAAATTAATTGGCACGGTGCTTGTATTAAGCATTTCAGAACTTCAATGGCGAAGTTCGCAATTTTCAAATCAAGATTTACAAAGCAAAGGCGCTTTCGACTCCTGCTAATAGCAGTGCTGTCGTAGCGCCTTTTTTTGTTGCTTTAAAAAGGGGAAGGAAATGCGAGGAATCAAAACTCTGCGCCGCACGTTTGTGAAAAGCGCACTGGTATTGGCCGCAGGCATGGCAACCATGTCAGCGCCTCTGGTATCCGCTGAGGAATGGGCAGAAAAAGAAGAACTGAAGTTCGGTTTTATCAAGCTGACCGACATGGCTCCTCTGGCTGTAGCCTATGAAAAAGGCTACTTCGAAGAAGAAGGTCTGTACGTCACCCTCGAAGCACAGGCTAACTGGAAAGTCCTGCTCGACCGCGTAATCGATGGTCAGCTCGACGGTGCCCACATGCTTGCTGGTCAGCCCCTGGGCGCAACCATTGGCTTCGGTACGCAGGCACACATCATCACTGCGTTCAGCATGGACCTCAACGGCAATGGCATCACGGTATCAAACGATATCTGGAGCCAGATGAAAGAGCACATCCCGCACGAAGATGGCAAGCCAGTTCACCCGATTAAAGCAGATGCACTTAAGCCAGTCGTTGAGAAATATAAAGCCGACGGTAAGCCATTCAACATGGGCATGGTATTCCCGGTTTCAACACACAACTATGAACTGCGTTACTGGTTGGCTGCGGGCGGTATTCACCCGGGTTACTACGCACCGCATAAAGGTGATACCTCGGGTCAGATTGATGCTGATGCGCTGCTTTCTGTAACTCCACCACCGCAAATGCCTGCAACGATGGAAGCCGGCACCATTTACGGTTACTGCGTGGGTGAACCATGGAACCAGCAAGCCGTATTTAAAGGTATTGGTGTACCCGTTATTACCGACTACGAAATCTGGAAAAACAATCCAGAAAAAGTATTTGGTGTGAGCAAAGAATGGGCAGACAAATACCCAATCACTCATAAGAAAGTGGTTAAGGCGATGATTCGTGCAGCAGCCTGGCTGGATGCTGACAACAACGCGAACCGTCCTGAAGCAGTAAAAATTCTGTCTAAGTCTCAGTACGTAGGCGCTGACTATGACGTTATTGCTAACTCAATGACAGGCACCTTCGAATACGAGAAAGGCGATAAGCGCGAAGTGCCAGACTTCAACGTGTTCTTCCGTTACAACGCAACCTACCCATACTACTCGGATGCCATCTGGTACCTCACTCAAATGCGTCGCTGGGGGCAGATTTCTGAAGAAAAATCAGATGACTGGTTCATGGAAACAGCGAAGAAAGTTTATCGCCCAGACATCTACGCTTCTGCAGCCAAAGAGCTGATCAAAGAAGGCAAGCTTGATGCGAAAGACTTCCCGGATTTCGCAACAGAAACCGGCTTCAAACCCGCTCAGAAAGGCTTCATCGACAATATCGTATACGACGGTAGCAAGCCTAATGAGTACCTCAAGAAGTTCGAAATCGGCCTGAAAGGCGCCGAGAAAATCTGATCTGAATATCCGGTCTGATGCAACAAAGTGGGTGAGGCTTTCCTCACCCACCCATTAAAAAGGGTCAACGGACTCAATGGTCCGGACCGAAGGAGTTTTTATGACTACTGCGCTGTCGAACATTGCCTGGATTTCACCCTTTGTAAGCATTGCGAAAGGTGAAGATGTTTCTGGAAATATCCAGACGATTATTAAAACTATCGGTCTGCCACTGGCCGGCCTACTGGTTTTTCTGATGATCTGGCAAGCCGCCGCCAGTAATATCAATACATCTCTGGGGCAATTCCCCGGACCAGGTGACGTTGTTACCCAGACCAAAGGTCTGCTCTCTGAACACTTCACTGAACGTGAAAAAGCCGAAGCGTTTTACGAGCGTCAGGAAAAACGTAACGCTGCCCGCGTTAAACAAGACCCAACGTACGTTCCGAAAATCCGGGACTACACAGGTAAGCCAACCTACATCGATCAGATTGGAACCAGCCTGGTAACCGTATTAAGTGGTTTTGTTCTTGCCTCACTGATTGCTATCCCATTTGGTATCGTTATTGGACTGAGTGCTAACCTTTACAGCGCATTCAATCCTGTTATCCAGATTTTTAAGCCAGTATCACCTTTAGCCTGGCTCCCTATCGTCACTATGGTGGTATCTGCTCTCTATGTATCAGACGATCCGATGGTGCCGAAATCATTCGTGACTTCCATGATCACAGTCATGCTGTGCTGCCTGTGGCCAACGGTAATTAATACCGCAGTGGGTGTCGCATCTATTCCTAAAGATCTCGTGAATGTGTCACAGGTCTTGCGCCTGAGCTATATGGAACACGTTCGTAAGATCGTACTTCCTTCATCTATCCCAATGGTATTTACCGGTCTGCGTCTTTCTCTGGGTATTGCCTGGATGGTACTGATCGCGGCGGAAATGCTTGCGCAGAACCCAGGTCTTGGAAAATTCGTCTGGGACGAATTCCAGAACGGCTCTTCTGACTCCTTAGGCCGGATTATGGTCGCCGTTATCACCATTGGTTTGATTGGCTTCTTACTTGACCGCGTCATGCTGATGATTCAGCGCAAAGTGTCGTGGGATAAGTCAGCAGCTACACGATAAGTACACAAAGGACAGAGGAGTTTCATTATGAACCCATTACTCGAACTATCAGATGTTGGTATCGAATTTCCAACACCGAAAGGTCCTTTCTGTGCGCTTCAGAATGTGAACCTGAAAATTAAGAAAGGCGAATTCATTTCGCTGATTGGTCACTCTGGCTGCGGTAAGTCTACGGTACTGAATATCGTGGCTGGTCTGTATCAGGCGACTCAGGGCGGCGTCGTTCTGAGCGGAAAAGAAGTGAATGAACCAGGCCCTGAGCGTGCTGTTGTCTTCCAGAACCACTCTCTCCTGCCTTGGCTCACCGCCTATCAGAACGTCGAACTGGCAGTAAAGCGCGTATTTAAAGGCCAGAAATCCAAAGCAGAAATGCGCGAATGGATTGAACACAATCTCGAGTTGGTTCACATGAGCCACGCCATGCACAAACGCCCCGATGAAATCTCCGGTGGTATGAAACAGCGCGTTGGTATTGCCCGTGCACTATCGATGGAGCCGCAGGTTCTGTTAATGGACGAGCCGTTCGGCGCACTTGATGCCCTGACACGCGCTCACCTGCAGGACTCTCTGATGGAAATTCAGAAAGACCTGAACAACACCGTCATCATGATTACCCACGATGTCGACGAGGCAGTATTGCTTTCGGATCGTATTGTGATGATGACCAATGGTCCGTCCGCGACCATAGGCGAAATTATGGACGTAGAACTTGAACGCCCACGTAACCGAATTCAACTTGCCGACGACCCGCAATACAACAAGTACCGTCAGCAGGTTCTGAGTTTCCTGTATGAAAAACAGAGAAAGCCGGATACAGATGCGCCCGCTAAGAAGGCTGCCGACTCCGACGATAGTAATGAAGAAAAGGTCGACAAAAAGACCGGTGAAGTTGCTTAACCTCTATTGATAAAAAGGCTTCGAATTAAAAGGAGAATGCCATGCAAGCTAAGAAAACGTTACTGGCGATCGCATTGGGGACTGCCACACTGGGTGCATCTGCGTATGAAACTGAGTACGGCAATGCCTACGCTGATGTCAAAGTGCGTTACGAGACCAATGATACTGACGATGCGACTGATAATGACGCCGCGACAGGCCTGATTACTGACGCTGCAGTCGGCTTTGAAACGCTCAATTACGAAGGGTTCTCGGCTCTTGTAGAATACGAAATTGTTCAGCCTCTGATTGACGATTACGCTCCCGAAAAGGCAGGCTATGATGCTATTGCAGATCCTGAAACCCGCGAATGGAACCGGGCCCAGGTCAGCTACAAAAAAGACGAATTCGGTGCAATCGTCGGCCGCCAGCGTATTATTCTCGACGGCGCACGTTTTGTTGGTAACGTAGGCTGGCGCGCAAACGAGCAAACGTTTGATGCTGTTACGCTGACCTATTCTAAAGATGAGCTTTCTTTGCACTACTCTTTCATTGATCAGGTCAATGGTATCTTGCCGAGGTTTGACGCCGATACGACAAGCCATTTACTAAACGCTGGTTATAAAGTAGGTACCGGTAAAATCACTGCGTACGCTTACCTGCTAGAAGACGATGATACCGAAAATAGTCAACGTGACACATTCGGCCTTAGCTACAACGGTAGCTATGATATGGATGGCACTAAACTCATCTATAAGGCCGAGTATGCTACTCAGAGCACGGAAACTGCAGACACTAACTACTTTGCCCTTGAGGGTGGCGCCGTGGTATCTGGCGTAACATTGGCACTGGGTAATGAAACACTGGGTAGCGATGATGGTAATGCAGCATTTGAAACTCCGTTGGCAACCAAACACAAGTTTAATGGTTGGGCGGATAAGTTCCTGAGTACCACGGTAAGTACCAGCGGTGACGGCCTGAGCGATACTTATGTCAAAGCCGCTGGTGCAGTCGCTGGCGTAAAACTGGTTGGTTTTTACCACACTTTCAACTCTGTTGAAGATGACGTTGATTTTGGTAACGAACTGGACCTGCTGGCAGTTAAGAAACTCGATGACACCTTCACTGTAGGTGCAAAAGCGGCGTTTTACTCTGCGGGTGATACCGGCGTAGATACCACTAAAATGTGGGCATGGGTTCAGGCTAAGTTCTGATACCCCGCAACGAAACTCAGCGGCCTATGGCCGCTGTTTTCGTTTATTCTGTTATAAAAGATGTGGAGAATCGAGTGAAGAGTGAAGACAAGAAAGTAGAAAACCAACTGGTAATTATCGGTAACGGTATGGCGGCTAATCGCATACTGGAGGGGCTTGCTGAAGATCATCCATACGACCGGATTCTTGTGCTCGGCGATGAAAAGATCCCTCACTACAATCGCATTATGCTCTCACCTCTTCTCGCCAAAGAAACGACTCTGGCGAACATAACACCCCATGATGACGCATGGTATTCCAACTACCGTATATCGATTCAGCTGGGTGACAGTGCCACTCTGGTTGATACAGAACAAAAAATCGTTACCACCCAAAGCGGTCGTAGCTATCCATATGAAAAGTTGGTATTCGCCACGGGGAGCCGTTCGTTTATACCTCCGGTCAAAGGTGCAGATCACCCGGATGTCATCGGTTTTCGCACAATGAGTGATGTTGATGCTATGGAAGAAAAGCTCAACGGCCTTAAACATGCAACCGTAATAGGCGCTGGCTTGCTTGGCGTAGAAGCTGCCGTCGGGCTGAAACTACGAGGAATCGACGTCACTCTGATTCATCGCAATCCTGTTTTAATGAACCGCCAGCTTGATGCAAAAGCGTCTGATCTTTTAAAAGGGGCTTTGGAGGAACGAGGAATTGAAGTGATCACTGGAGTAAATCCAGAAGAAGTTCTGACAGACGACTCAGGGGTCCGCGAAGTATCCTTTGCAACCGCCGATACTCTCGAAAAACGCGATACTCAACTGGTTATCTTTGCAACGGGTATTCTTCCTAACAAAGAACTTGCGGATAGCTCAGGACTCAGCGTGAATCGAGGTATCTGTGTCGATGAAAGAATGCAGACATCTGCTGACGACATCTTTGCCCTGGGAGAATGCTGTGAGTTTTCAGGAACCACTTACGGTTTAGTAGCACCTATCTGGGATCAGGCCGACGTCATCGTCAGACAACTAACATCCAAAGATAACGCCAGTGGTTACATTGAGCGATCACACCTGACCAAACTCAAAGTATCGGGCCTGGACATCCATAGTATCGGTGAGTACGAAACACCGGAAGGCGCAGACGCCCTGGTACTGGAAGACCGAGAATATGGTGTCTACAAGAAAGTGATCCTGAAGGCCAACCGGATCATAGGTGCGTTATGTATAGGAGATGTCACCGACAGCCATTGGTACTACCAAATGATGGAAGAAAAAACAGACGTCAGTGACTATCGCGACATGCTCATATTCGGGCAAGCGTATTGTTCCGACGCAGCCTGATCAGTGATCAGACCAGACTGCGAACTCATTCCCACTGGGCTCACGGAAATGGAAACGCTTCCCTCCTGGAAACTCAAAAACCGGGCGCACGATTTCACCGCCAGCAGCACTGACCTTACTCATGGTGTTTTCTATATTGCGGCTATAAAACACCAGCAATGCACCACCTCGGGCGGGGTCAGAGGCTAACTCAGCCTGATAGAAACCGCCCATTAACCCCTGAAAGTCGAACGCTGTGTACGACTCACCATAATCGGTGAACTGCCAGTGAAATACCTGATTAAAAAACGTTTTGGTTGCTTCAAGATCACGTGCTGCAAACTCAACGTAATCCATCTTTTCGTGTTTCATCCGTTCCTTCCTTGTCAGTGGTTCTGTTCAAGACTGCCCGGTTACTCTGACAATAGCAACCAGGACTGAAGTATAACCACCAGCATAAGTATGGCCGATACTGCTGGCCATACTTTATCCGCGTGACGTTCGATCAGAGGCTTGCCAGAATACGTACTCACCAGAGCTTCATTCGGCTTTATCAGATCAGTCCAGAATTCGGACAGTGCGGAATGTCTGGCGCGAATATCAGGGTGGCAAGATTTTTCGATAGCCAGATCCAGCCATAAAGGAATATCAGAGCGTACTTCCCGCAGCGGTTGATACTTCCACTCGGAAACAGATCGTGCTCCCGTTCTGTGGATATGAGACATACGAAAAGGCTGTTCTCCACAAAGCATCTCATACACCATCACTCCTAGTGAGAACAGATCACTCTGAGTTGTCGCCGTACCGTACATAACGTACTCAGGAGCAATATAATTTACTGAGCCAACCGGGCAGTCTTCTTCCACAGGACTGGTAACTTCTGCCAGGCCCTTCACTTGCACCGTACCAAAATCAATCAGTTTCACCTGCCCCTGAGCGGTGATCATGACGTTCTCGGGTTTCAGATCGCGATGTACCATGCCCATGCGTTGAAACGCCCGCAGGGCCATCACTATCTGCTCAATAATGTTTCGTACACTGCTTAACTCCGGTTGTGGGTGATCGTTCATCCACTGACGCAGGGACTCTCCTTCAATCAGCTCACAGATATGATACATAAAACGAGCGTGTGGTTCGGGCGGTAGAATCTTCATAACATTCGCATGATCAACACGTGCCCCCACCCACTGTTCACGCACAAACCCCTCTAGATAGACCAGGTCTTCCTCAAAGTTCAGCGAGGGTGCCTTGAGCACATAACGTTTCTGATTACGTCTGTTCAGTACACGGTATAAATGACTGCGGGTTCCTGCATAGACAACCTGCTCAACCTCGTAATGATCAATACAATCTCCGGTATTCAACACGGGGGGAATAACGCGCTCAGTTAATACCCGATGAGTTTCCTCAATATTCTTTTCAGGCAGACTTTCGACCCGGATAATCATGGCGGTCAGGTTATCGTTACTGCCATTATTCAACGCCTGATCAACCAGAGATTGAGCACATTTCTCGAAATGAATTTGTGTGCTCTGCGATGTCAGTTCCTTGATCAGAGTGTCGCGCATCCGCTTATCTGTAAGAAAACCGTGAACTCCATCTGTCGTCATAAGGAGAACATCGTCGCTTTCCAGCGGCTGGTTCAGGTAGTCAACCTCGAGGTGAGTGTCCATGCCCATAGCGCGACTGAGGTAATCCTGACCATTCCCATGTTGATGAGTATGATCGCGGGTCAGGCATTCCAGAGAACCGTTTCTTAAGCGGTATACACGCGAGTCGCCCACATGAAAGACATGAAGAGTGCTCGATTTAAGCACGACCGAGCTAAGAGTTGTTACCAGAGAGTTATGCCGCGCACTCGCTTGCTGTCCATGATGATACAGCCAGGCATTGAGGGAGCTCAGCACTTTTCCGGCTGCCGTTTTTACATCCCAACTATCCGGCGTGCTGTAATAATCATTTAGAAAATGAGTAACACTGGTGGTGCTTGCCTGTTGGGCGTTATCGCTACAACTCACGCCGTCTGCAATACAACAGGCAATTCCTTTATAACGGGCACTGTTTGTCGACGGCTGCCAGGCTGCGAAAGCATCCTGATTTTCTGGTTTGTTCCCAGCAGAGCTAAAACCTCCAAATGTCACTTCGAGGTTACGTTCGTTGCCTGGCGGCGTCATTTTCTTTCTCCCATAAAAAAAGTGGCCGGAGCCACTTTTTTACCGAACCGAGACCCATCAGTTTACACTGATCATCTCAACCGATCCGTCTTCACGGACTTCAGCAATGTGACCTTTCGGTTCTTCCATGAACAGAAGAGTAATAAAGCCTACTACGGCGGTCGCCGCGATTACCATAAAGAAGACAGAATAATCGACGAACGACAGCACTGTCAGATAAGTAACAGCACCCACGTTGCCGTAGGCTCCAGTCATACCCGCAATCTGACCAGTCAGACGACGCTTGATCAGAGGCACTGCAGCGAATACTGCACCCTCACCTGACTGAACAAAGAACGAACACGCCATCGCAGCAACAACTGCGAGCCAGAGTGGCCAGCTGCTATCAACCAGAGACATTATAAAATAACCCACAGCCAGACCCGCTGTCAGAATCAACAAGGTCGACTTACGTCCGAACTTATCAGACAACCAGCCGCCGCCCGGACGGGACATAAGATTCATGAAGGCGTAAGCCGACGCAACCATACCGGCCATAACAGGGTCCAGGGTGAAAGTTTCAGCAAAGAAAAGTGGCAGCATAGAAACAACCGCCAGTTCAGAACCGAAGGTTGCGAAGTAGAGTACGTTCAGAACAGCTACCTGCTTAAACTTGTACTGGTGCATTTCCGGAACCGGCTTTTCAAAAATTTCTTTGTTCACCTTCCAAACCTGGCTTACCTCGTAGATGAACAGCAGAGCCAGACCGACATAACAGAAGACCGCCGTGGTTTCTGTCAGAAGACCAACACCGTTCGGAGACAGCTTCCACGTCAACAGCGCCAGCGCTGCGTACATAGGAATCTTCATGAACAGCAGGAAGAAGAAATCGCCTTTGCTGGTCACTTCCATCGCACCAATATTTTTCGGCTTAAAGTAAGTCGATCCTTTCGGCGTATCAGAGACATTCATGTAGTACACGACACTGAACAGCAGGCTCATCGCCCCCGTTACAGCGATGGCATAACGCCAGCCGTCTTCACCACCGAACCACAAAGCAACCGCAGGCAATGTGAAAGCTGCTGCTGCGGAACCGAAGTTCCCCCAACCGCCGTAAATGCCCTCGGCTGTGCCCAGTTCATTTGCAGGAAACCATTCGCTCACCATACGAATGCCGATCACAAAGCCAGCACCGATGAAGCCCAACATAAAACGGGCTACAGCGGCTTGCACAAAGCTATCGGCAAACGCGAACATAAAGCAGGGAATTGAACACACTGCCAGCAGAGATGAATATACAACCCGGGGCCCAAACCGGTCAGTAAGCATTCCTATGACGACACGGGCAGGAATCGTTAACGCAACATTGAGAATCAGCAGCGTCTTAATTTCTGACGGTGCCAGCCCCAGGCTATCTGCAATAGCCATTAACAATGGCGCGTGGTTAAACCAGACGACAAAGGTAATAAAAAATGCAATCCAGCTCAGGTGCAAGACTTTCATCTTCCCTGTGAACGAGAAGATATTAAATTTTTCAGAGGTCATAAATGGCCTTAGTAACGATATATAGCAATCCGATTAGCGAGAAAGCCGCTTACGCGGCTGAACTCACCTGTACAATCCCGTTCTCAATGCGCACTGGGAAGTGCTCCAGCTTCACAGCATCATCTTCCAGGCACTCGCCACTAGTAAGATCAAAGTGCTGCTTATAAAGCGGAGACGCTACCACAGGACGCTCACCTATCGAGCCCAGAATTCCGCGCGACAGTACGTTCGCCTTTCCGAACGGATCGTAGTTACTGATTGCGTATACCGTCTCGCCATCACCAAAGCGAAATATCGCTACTTGTTTTCCTTCTACCAGCGCACATACGCCAGTATCGGGAACCAGATCTTCAAGAGAACAAATATTTGTCCAGTCAGTCATCATTTTTCTCCTGCATGCAGCCGTTGCTGCATGCTTTAATTCTATTAAGGTCTGCCAGAGATCAGTGCTTCTCTGCCGTTAACTCAACCAGTTCGATACGCTCGTTATCAGTCGCCGGGCGCCGCTGTCCGCGTTCACGCACATAGAGAAGGTTGTTGTCTTCTTCAGCAGCATTAATAAAGTGACTGAAGCGCTTGAGCTTCTCTGGGGATTCAACCGTAGTTTTCCACTCACACTGGTAAGTACCCACAACACGAGTCATGTCATTTTCAAGCTCACCACAGATATCCAGCTTGTCATCGATAACGACTTCACGCAGATAGTCGAGACCACCTTCAAGGTTTTCCAGCCATACAGATGTACGCTGCAGGCGATCTGCTGTACGTACATAGAACATCAATACGCGGTCGATATATTTGATCAGGGTTTCATCGTCCAGATCTGTCGCAAACAGATCAGCATGACGAGGTCGCATACCACCATTACCGCAGACATACAGATTCCAACCGCTTTCAGTCGCAATGACACCAATGTCTTTTGATTGGGCTTCGGCACACTCGCGTGTACAACCAGAAACACCGAACTTAATTTTGTGTGGTGCGCGCAGTCCTTTGTAGCGATGCTCAAGAGCGACAGCCATGGAGACAGAATCGAGCACACCGTAACGGCACCAGGTGCTTCCTACACAGGATTTCACGGTACGAAGTGCTTTACCGTAGGCATGCCCGGTTTCAAGGCCAGCGGCAATCAGCTTCTCCCAGATTTTCGGCAACTCGTGGAGTTGTGCACCAAATAAATCGATACGCTGCCCACCAGTAATTTTGGTATAGAGATCAAACTCTTTAGCGATCTCACCAATGGCAATCAGTTTATCAGGGGTAATCTCACCCCCCGGTACGCGCGGTACGACAGAGTAAGTACCGTCTTTTTGCATATTGCCGAGGAAAATATCGTTGGTGTCCTGCAGCGGCATCAGATCATCTTTCAGAACATACTCGTTCTTGTACGAAGCCAGAATAGAACCAATGGTCGGCTTACAGATCTCACAACCGTGTCCTTTGCCGTGCCCCTGCAATACATCCTTAAAGCTGGCGTAGCCTTTCACTCGAATAATGTCTGCCAGCTCAGCACGGGTGTAGGCAAAGTGTTCGCACAGATCATTATTGACCTCTACACCCAGAGCTTCCAGCTCGGCATCCATTACCTGCTTGGTCAGGGCAGCACAACCACCGCAACCCGAGGTCGCTTTGGTCGCACCTTTAATGTCTCCCATGGTGCAGCAGCCACCTTGTACCGCAGCAGCAATGTCACCCTTTGATACGTCGTAGCATGAACAGATCTGAGCCGTGTCGGGTAATGCAGTTACCCCCAGGCCTGCAGGCGCTTCGTCACCCAGTGCTGGCAGAATAAGTGCAGCTGGATTACCCGGGATATCCATATCGTTAAGCATGAGTTGCAGCAAAGTACCGTAGGATTCAGTTTCACCCACCAGCACGGCGCCAAGCAGTTTTTTACCGTCGGCAGAAACAATAAGTCGCTTGTAGACTTCTTCGATGTCGTCACTGAATACAAACGACTGAGAACCCGCCGTATGGCCATGCGCATCACCTATCGATGCGACATCCACGCCCAGCAGCTTAAGCTTGGTGCTCATATCAGCACCCTTAAAAGCAAGTTCCGGGGTTTTCAGATTTACCAGGGTGTCTGTGATGTGAGCCGCTGTGACTTTTGCCATCTGGTAGCCCGGTGCGACCAGACCGAAAATTTTACTGTCCCAGAGCGCACATTCGCCAATTGCATAGATGTCTTCTTCTGAGGTCTGACAATAATCGTTAATGACAATACCGCCGCGTTCGCCGACGTCGATGCCGAACTGTCGCGCAAGTTCATCCTGAGGGCGAATACCTGCAGAGAACAGAATCATATCTGTTTCAAGGTGTGAGCCGTCGGCAAAGTTCATGCGATAGCGGCATTCTTCGCCGGCGACAATTTCTTTGGTGTTTTTTTCAGTGTGTACTGACACACCCAGAGATTCGATTTTATGTCGCAGCAGATTACCGCCGCCTTCATCGAGCTGCACGGCCATTAAGCGCGGAGCAAATTCAACAACGTGGGTATCAAGGCCGGCTTCTTTAAGTGCATTTGCTGCCTCAAGGCCAAGCAGACCGCCACCAACAACAACACCCGTTTTGGATACTTCAGCGGACGCAGAAATTGCTTCAAGATCTTCAATCGTACGATAAACAAGGCAGTGATCCTGATCCTTACCCGGAATCGGTGGAACAAATGGATAGGAACCCGTTGCCAGCACCAGTTTGTCGTATCCTTCTATACGCCCGGTTGAGGTCGTAATGGTTTTGTTGTCGGCGTCAATTTCGACAACTTTCTCATTCTTTAAATAGGTAATACCGGAATCGTCGTATTCAGATTCTGTGGTGAGTGCCAGGTCAGCGGCGGTCGCCCCTGAAAAGTATTTGCTCAGCTGTACGCGGTCGTACGCAAGGCGAGGTTCTTCGGAAAAGGTGATTAATTCGAATTCTGAGGCTTTCTCAGATTCGGCCATAGTGGCGAGGAAGTTGTGGCCAACCATACCGTTACCAACAACTATGATGCGCTTCTTACTCATGGCGATGACTCTCTCTTATTCAGACATTCTTCTTGTCTCCTTAAATAAGTGCATCGTTGCTCTACTTACCCGCTACGCCGTTGCAGCAAACAGTATCGAATAGGCTTTAGCAATATGAGTGCCAAAGCGGTATCCAGAACCGCCAGATGCAATGGCAGGCCGTCGCGTCTGGTTTTCAGCCTGCCTGTCGGTGGGCTGGGAGTATCAGAACCACAGAGAAAAAGTGATCAGACTCCACTTTTCGCACCAGAAGAGTGCTCATTACAGTTTTATTGCACCCCAAAAAGGCAAATAAGATACAAGGTCACCAGTGACTTACCGAATCAACTTCTGAAAACGGGCCGGCCGATTCTGCTCACATATCACCAGGCTCAGTTGCCACGGGCGTTGAGGCGGGTCTGAGTATGAATAAATGACTAGCATCTCAGAGTTGGCACTCTTTTTGTTTACTCATTACTAAGACCTTGTGCATTGGCAGGGAGCCAGATTCAGCGGTCCAGACACCAACGTTGGTGTCGTCGTTTTGTGTTGTGTTTATGAGCATTGGCGCTCGCGGGTAACTCCGCGGGCGTTTTTTTTTGCTCACGAAAAGGCTTGAGAGTAGCAAGCCAACTATGTGGATAGCCCTATGAGTCATAAAAAGCTACAGGTTCAGACAACATGTCCATACTGCGGAGTAGGATGTGGTGTGGATATTTCTGTCGACGAGAAGGATATTGCGCCTGTCGCTGGAATGAAGTCGCACCCAGCAAATTTCGGGCGTCTATGCGTTAAGGGATCTGCGCTGCACGATACTCTGGATCAAACCGACCGTTTGCTACACCCGACAATGAATGGCCAGGCAGCTGATTGGGATACCGCACTGAACCTGGTCGCCGATAAGATCCGCCAGGTAGTCTCTACCCATGGCCCGGAAGCGGTTGCGTTCTACGGGTCAGGCCAGCTTCTCACAGAAGATTATTACGTCGCCAACAAGTTGATGAAGGGCTTTATAGGCAGTGCGAATATGGATACCAATTCGCGTCTGTGTATGGCGTCGGCTGTTGCTTCTTACAAACGGTCTATTGGCAGTGATACCGTACCGGGCTGCTACGAAGACCTGGAACAGGCTGACCTTCTGGTGATCACCGGAAGCAATGCCGCCTGGGCCCACCCTATTCTGTTCCAACGTATGGCTGCGGCAAAGAAAGCTCGCCCGGATATGAAGGTTGTTGTGATCGACCCTCGTAAAACAGCAACCTGTGACATTGCAGACCTGCATCTGCCAATAAAGCCGGGTTCCGATACTTCGCTATTTAATGCGCTGCTGACCTACTTACACCAACAGAACGCACTGGACACACACTTTATTGAGCAGTGTTCTGAAAACATCAGCGCAGCACTTGATGCCGCATCACAAGCAGCCGCTGATTTTTCTTCACTCGCTGATATTACTGATGTCAGCCAGCAGGACCTGGAAACCTTCTTCGCCTGGTTTCGCGATACGCCGAAAACGGTGACCTTTTATTCTCAAGGGGTGAACCAGAGCGTCGATGGAACTGATAAAGCAAACAGCATTATCAACCTTCACCTCGCCACCGGTCGTATTGGTAAGCCGGGTGCCTGCCCGTTCTCAATTACAGGGCAGCCGAATGCAATGGGTGGGCGGGAAGTCGGAGGTCTGGCCAACCAGCTGGCTGCGCATATGGACTTCTCCCCCGCCGATAGAGACCGCGTACGTCGTTTCTGGCAGTCACCTCGTATTGCAGAAAAGCCGGGCTTAAAAGCGGTCGATCTGTTCAACGAAGTCAAAAGCGGCAAAATAAAGTTCCTGTGGATTATGTCCACCAACCCGCTGGTCAGTATGCCTGATGCTGATGATGTTAAAGAAGCCATGAAACACTGTGAGCTGGTTGTCGTCTCAGATTGCATGGCAAACACCGATACAACCGCGGCTGCTCATGTACTGCTGCCCGCTGCCAGCTGGGGTGAAAAGAACGGTACTGTCACAAACTCTGAGCGCCGTATATCGCGTCAGAGAGGCTTCCTCCCTGCTCCAGGCGAAGCACGCCCTGACTGGTGGATAATTACTCAGGTTGCGCGTCGACTGGGTTTCGAGAAAGAATTTCCGTACGAGCATCCGGCCGATATTTTTGACGAGCACGCGCGGCTTTCCATGTTTGAGAACAAAGGCACGCGGGACTTTGATCTCAGCGGCCTGACCAATTTAAGCCGCGAACAATACGATGCACTCGCTCCGATTCAATGGCCGGTTAATGATAACTACCCTTCTGGCCGTGCACGTTTTTACGACGATGGATATTTCTATACTGAATCAGGAAAAGCGAAATTCATTCCTGTCATTGCAGTGCCGCCCGCGGCATCAGAAACAGGTCTGAGCATGAATACGGGGCGAGTACGTGACCACTGGCATACCATGACCAGAACCGCGAAAGCGCCTGTTCTGGCCCGACACATTGCTGAACCTTATGCGGACTTTCACCCTGAAGATGCGATGCGTCTCGGCATCAGGGACAACAAGCTGGTCAGACTCTGGAGTAACCTCGGAGAGATTATCGTACGCGCTCATGTCCGCAGTGATATGGCGCAGCGTAAGGGCGAAGTTTTTGTTCCCATGCACTGGACCAGTCGCTACGCCAGCAAAGCCCGCATGGGTACTCTGATCAACAAAGATCATGATCCAATTTCTGGTCAGCCTGCCCTTAAGATCACTGATGTTGAAGCGACTATATTTCCAACCGAGTGGGAAGGCTTTCTACTGACGAATAAAGACCTGGGCAGCCTTGATACCGATTACTGGGTTTACAACGTTACAGATACTGGCCACATGTACGAAATTAGTGGGCAAAACGATCCGGTTGAATTCATCAGCTCAGTCAGAAACCAGTTTGAGTCCGATAACTGGGTGATGTTCAGTGACCCCGCGAACCTGCATTATCGCCTGTGCCTGGTTGAGGGTAACCAACTCAAAGCGGTTCTCTTTATACATCAGGATTATGACTTCAGCAGTCGACAGTGGTTGATCGACACGTTTGGTCAGAAAGAGCTGTCAATGCAAGACCGCCGAGCCATCCTTGCTGGCCGCCCTCTTGGCAAAGTGGAAGATAAAGGAGCCATTATCTGCTCCTGTTTTCAGGTCGGTGAAAATACGATCAACAAAGCGATTGCCGATGGCTGTACCAGTGCAGATGAACTGGGCGGTCAGCTCAAATGCGGCACGAACTGCGGCTCTTGTATACCAGAGCTGAAATCTCTTATTGCGAAATACCAGCCCGCAGAGGCTGTGGAGTAAGACAATGAAAAATACACAGAAGCAACCCGGTAAAGTCTGGCTCGTAGGCGGTGGTCCCGGTGATCCTGAGCTGCTGACGATAAAGGCAATGAGAGTGATCAGTCAGGCAGACATTGTGCTATATGACAGTCTGATTTCTGATGAAATTCTCGATATGCTGCCGAAGAAGTGCACACGGATTCATGTCGGAAAGCGCTGCGGTGCGCACAAGATGACTCAAGTCGACATTCAGAAACTTCTGCTCACCAGCGCTCGTAAATACGCCCGCGTAGTTCGCCTTAAAGGCGGTGATCCGTTTATTTTTGGTCGGGGAGGTGAAGAGCTGGAATATCTCCAGAAGCACGGTATCGAAGTTGATATTGTTCCCGGAATTACCGCCGCTGGCGGCTGCGCTGCCGCCGCCAAAATACCACTGACTCATCGCCAATACGGAAATGCTTTGATGCTGGATAGCGGTCACAGTCAATTCGGTGAGTATCAGAAAAGCCAAAGCCCTACCCGAGTATTTTATATGGGCGTTAAACAGGCAGGGATGATCACAGCGAGCCTGTTAAGTGAGGGGCTGTCAGATTCTACACCTGTCGCTCTGATTGCTAACGGGACATTACCAGATCAGGAAGTACATACGGGTGTACTGATGGATCTGCCTTTTTTAGCTGAGCGATATTCCGGTGCAGGCCCTGCGCTGATCATCGTTGGCGAAGTGGCGGCGTTCGCTGCCCGCAACCAGGTTCAGGCCCACGGCGAAGCCGTGGCGTGAGCATACCGGCGCAAGCCGGATTCCCAAGTAAGCTGTTGGTCCAATGCTGAAAAGCGAACTTTAGGACTCGCCCCACCCCGCAAGGCCTGGGGCTTTTTTTTGAGCTGAGATTCCGAAATTCTGAGATCAGAGAGCCAAAATAAGTAGGCACCGCATGGCCAGCACAGCCAGAAAATTGATGGTAAATACAAGGCCTCTAAGGCGAACATTGTTCGTCAGAATCTGAACGCCACGGTGAATCACGCGCCCGAGAATAAATACCCAGGCCAAAGCAATAGAAACGATATTGCTGTCCAGCGCCTTCATCATCAGGACCAGGCAGGCAATATAGAAAAATACCGGCCATTCAAACTGATTACTGAGATTGGCTGATATTCTGGGTTCCATACCCTTACAAAGGGAAGCTGCTTTTTCTGACCATTGAAGGCCCCAGACCTTTGGGGCTCTCGCTAGTGTGAGCAGAGAATACAAAAACACACACCAGCATATTCATCCGACGCCCATTTTATGCACCAACGTGTTCAGGGTTTGAAAAAGGTGATGCTCATTGGGTAAATCCAAAGCTCGCCGTTATTAGCTTTGACGGCAGCAATGATAGCGAATACCAGATTCATGATGCCCAGAACAAAAAAGGCCAATGCACCAATGACAAAGATCCATAGGATAAAACAGACGACAGAGTAGATTACCAGGCTCAGTAACCAATTAGCGGTCACCTTACCATGACGATCTATCTGCTCATTCTTATCTTTATTCATGAGCCACATAACGATGGGTAATATCAAACCCAGCCCAGGAACAAGAATACTGCTCAACTGACTGAGATGAATCATAGTGCAATAGGTATTGACCGGCATCCCCCAATACTCTTCATTCGGGTCAATCATTGTCATAGCTCCTGTGTTCTATGTTTTGTATCTCTGTTCTGTGTTTGTTCACATTATCACGACGCGAAAAAAAACACCCCGACAAGCGGGGTGTTTTTGATATCTCACTGCTGTAAATCAGCCTTCTACAGTAAGTGACGACATGTCCATCACATAACGATGAGAGATATCACCTTTAGCCATAACGTCAAAGGCGTCGTTCACTTCATCCGGGCGAATAATCTCACATTCGGGATGAATGTTATGTTTACCGCAGAAGTCGAGCACTTCCTGAGTTTCTTTAATACCGCCAATCAGGGAACCAGCCACACGACGACGTCCCATAATCATAGGTACTGACATGAACTCCTCCATAGGACCGACCTGACCAACAATAACCAGTGTGCCGTCAATGTCGAGCAGGGGCGCGTAAACAGTCACATCATGCTTTACAGGTACAGTGTCGATAATCAGATCAAAAGAGGCTGTCGCTTTTTTCATCGCGTCTTTGTCTGTGGATGCCAGTACACCGGTTGCACCCAGCTCTTTAGCGTCCGCTTCTTTCTTGTTGGAACGGCTGAGTACCGTGACTTCCGCACCCATGGCGACGGCGAGCTTCACTGCCATATGCCCAAGACCACCCAGGCCAATCACACCAACTCGGCTCCCTTCTTTTACACCCCAGGTGCGCAGCGGCGAGAAAGTCGTGATACCAGCACACAAAATTGGAGCGGCTTTAGACATATCCAGGGTATCCGGAATGCTCAGGACAAACTCTTCACGAACGACAATGTGCTTAGAGTAGCCCCCTTGGGTAATCGTGCCATCAATACGATCAGGAGCACCGTAAGTAGGAGTCATGCCAACACGGCAGTACTGTTCTTCGTGACCGTGGCACTGGTCGCACTCCTGGCAGCTGTCGACCATGCAGCCTACGCCAACGTTATCACCCACCTTGTAGTTTTTAACGTCTGAACCTACCTCAATGACACGCCCGACGATTTCGTGGCCAGGAACCAGAGGGTAAGGCTGAGGCCCCCAGTCGCCGTTCACTGTGTGCAGGTCGGAGTGACAGATACCGCTGAACAGAATTTCAATCGCAACATCGTTTGCGCGCAGTGCACGACGTTCAAAGTGATACGGAACCATTTCTGCATCTGAGTTGTGTGCTGCGTAACCAACAGTTTTCATGAGCGCTCCTTAGAGTCTGGGTTTCATCAGATTTCGATAGACAGTGTAAGGGTACAGCGAGTACGAGGACATGTCTGAAACAATCTGTTTCTTGCACAATCCTCCAGAAGTATCGCCTTTTGTTACTGTATAACCTCTCAGAACATTCGACCGAATGAGAGATTTACGCCAAGCGACTGCTCTGCATCGGTCAGTGGGCTGTTGGAAATTTCTTTGCCATACGTCGTATGAGTCAGCTGAAGTCGGGTCGTTCCGCCACCCAGGCTTCGAGTGAAAAAGGCAATACTGATTTCTGGGTTAGTGGACCCTGCGGGTGCATAGGCAGGACGCCAGGAACGAGCCTCTGCTTCTGTTACACCGTAGTAATAATCGACATAATCTCTGCTCTGATACTCAACACCGATACCGGGTTCTACAAATACCGAGCCGGCAGGTATTACGTATGATGCCCGGGCCGCAGTTTCATACCCAGAGTAAACGCCAAGCAGGTCGTGAATGGCATTGACGCTGAAATGCCATTGTCCGGGACGATAGGCAACGCCCACGCCTCCAGCCATAGAGTAACCTCGGTCATCCATTCCATCAAAGACAGGGCTATCGCCTTCGCTGTAGCCAGCAAACACCGGGCTTAATATCAGAGACGCAGTGACGTCCCCCGGGCGATACACATCATAAGTTGCGTACGGACCATAGAGGTTAAGTCGATCACCACGATAAATGATCAGAGGAACAGGTATGACCCGGCTATTAAAGTCGCGATAGACATCCTCGGAACCAACCACACCAACGCCCCAGGACCAGGGAGAACCTTCGGCAGCACTAAGTTGAGAAAACATTAGAACTGACGCCACAAAAGCAACACACAGACGCGACACAAATCTGAACACAGCATCTATCATTTTATTCTCTCTGTTCACCATTATTACCCTGTCGTAACCCATCGCACTGTCTGAGTCTTCATACACCAGTCAGTTCCTCTGCAATGGAAAAGAGACTCAAAACCCCGAGCCTGGTTGCTTCAGAAATTCCGTTTCTTCAACGGACGACGCCCGGCCAAGACATGGATATTTGCCTACCTGTCGAATCATCGATGAAAAAGGCGTAGGGACAGACTTGAACTTCACAGACCAAGAGGGGTCAGCGCCTTGATCATCTCCGGTAAGAGAAATGAGTCGCAGACAAGCGACTAAGCATCAGGCGTTATCAGGATGCAAGGGGCAACTGGTCAGATGATCGTTCACCATGCCCATACTCTGCATAAAAGCGTAACAGGTCGTCGGGCCGACAAAGCCGAAGCCAAGTTTTTTCAGTGCCTTGCTCATCGCTTTTGACTCTTCAGTCTGAGCCGGGCAATCTTTCAATTCTGCGTAGCGATTTATGACGGGCGACCCGCCGACAAACGACCATAGCCACTCGCTCCAGTTGATTCCGTCCTTTTCAGCTGCAACCCAGGCACGAGCATTTTTACGGATGGCTTCAAGCTTGCCACTATGCCTGATAAGACCGGCGTCGAGCAGGCAATCTTCAATCTCGTCGTCCGTCATTGCAGCGACCAGAGCGGGATCGAAGTTATAAAAACGCTGCCGGTAGTTTGGTCGTTTCTTCAGAACGGTTATCCAGCTCAATCCGGCCTGCTGGCCTTCAAGGCAGAGCTTTTCAAAAAGACGGTGATCATCGTAACAGGGGTTGCCCCACTCTGTATCGTGATACTCAACGTAGAGTTCGCCCTGCGCCCACGGACAGGTTTCGAGGTGTTTAGTCATAAAGGCTGAATCACTCGCCGGTTTCGGCTTTCTGGAACACCAGGGTTCGGTTATTGGCAGGCATTTCCTCATCTGCTCTGAGATACAGATGGAACTGACGAGCAAGAAGCAGGATCTGTTCAAAGTCTTTGATTCCGCTATCGGGATTTCTCTCCCGTAGCCACTGATCCAGATCGACATTGCCCTGACTGGTGTATTGGCCGTCATAATTGTACGGACCATATAAAAGCAGCAGGCCACCTGCTTTCAGCACCCGGCTGATACCCCGGAACATCTTTTCGACTTCCGGCCAACTAACAAAATGCACAACGTTCGCACTGAAGACCACATCGGCGTCTCGCGCAGGCCAGATATCCTGCTCGACATTGAGTTCGAGTGGATCAAGAAAACCTTTCTGTGCGGCATGCTTACGCCATTGACGGATATCTTCAAGACGCTCTTTCAATTCGGTAGGTTGCCAGCGGATTCCTGGCAGGTTGGCGGTCATGTACGCAGCGTGCTGGCCTGTGCCACTTCCCACTTCGAGGATGAAGGCATTTTCTGGGGCGTACTTGCCTAGTACGTCCAGTATCGGGCGCTGATTGCGAATGCACGCTTCAGCTGTGGGGAGTTCGGCGATCTCTGGTTCATTACTCAATAATGATCTCTCCGGGTTTCCAACGTCTTCTTATACACGTCCGTGTTTATTGGATTATCTCACAGACGCAGAATGACACAACGGCCGCACTTGTGAATCAGGCGAAATACTCAGTCTTTCTTGATTCTGTTCACAAATCATACAATAGAAAGTCATACATGACAGTCCGACTAAAGGCTTGGTCGTGATCAGCCTTTACGGCGGCTCCGATGCAAACGGACTTACTAAAGGGCTTATACAGGAGCGGTACATGCTTTAGAATACGTGCACTAATTAATGACCCGATGGCCTACTGTCTCTATGCGCGCTACTCAATTTCTTATTGCGACCGAAAAAGAAACCCCAGCTGATGCGGTTGTTGTCAGCCATAAGCTGATGCTCCGCTCCGGCATGATCCGCAAACTGGCTGCAGGCCTCTATACCTGGATGCCGCTGGGCCTTCGCACCTTACGCAAAGTCGAAAATATCGTTCGGGAAGAAATGGACCGTGCTGGCGCACAAGAGATTCTGATGCCTACGGTCCAGCCAGCTGAGCTGTGGGAAGAATCTGGCCGTTGGTACCAGTACGGCGGTGAGCTGATGCGCCTCAAAGACCGCCATAACCGGGAGTTCTGCTACGGCCCGACCGCTGAAGAAGTGGTCACAGACATCGCTCGTAATAACCTCAGCAGCTACAAGCAATTACCGATGAACCTGTATCAGGTTCAGACCAAGTTCCGCGATGAGACCCGCCCTCGCTTTGGTGTCATGCGTGCCCGCGAGTTCATGATGAAAGATGGCTATTCCTTCCACGCCAACGAAGAAAGCCTGCAGGAAACTTACGAGCGAATGCACGAAGCATACACCCGCATTTTCAACCGTCTCGGCCTTGATTTCCGTCCGGTGCTGGCCGACACAGGTTCTATTGGTGGGGCGTCATCGCACGAATTCCACGTACTGGCAGAGTCCGGTGAAGATGACATCGCCTTCTCTGACAGCTCTGACTACGCGGCAAACGTTGAGCTAGCTGAAGCGCTTGCTCCTGCTGGCGAACGTCCTGCTGCATCGAAAGAACTTGAGAAAGTATCAACCCCAGACGTCACGAGCATCGAAGACGTCGCCGCTTTGCTAAACGTTGCCACCAGTGATGTGCTGAAAGCCATCGTCGTGCGCGGTACCAGCGAAGCGGAAGACGCAGAAGAAGGCGAAGCCGGTGAGCCAGTGGTGCTTTTCCTCCGTGGTGATCATCAGCTGAATGAGATCAAAGCCGAAAAACTTCCGGGCGTTCTCAGCCCGCTGCAGTTTGCCAGCGCTGAAGAAGTCCAGAAAATTGGCGGCGTTGCTGGTTTCATAGGCCCTCGCGGTCTCTCAGCCCGCGTTTATGTAGACAGGTCTGCCGCACACATGGCGGATTTTGTATGCGGCGCAAACGAAACCGATGCGCACTTTACGGGCGCAAACTGGGATCGCGACTTCGAAGAAGGCACGATCGCTGACCTGCGTAATGTCGTTGCTGGTGATCCAAGCCCGTGTGGTAATGGTACGCTCGATATCAAACGTGGTATTGAAGTGGGACATATCTTCCAGCTGGGTACGAAATACTCTGAAGCGCTGAAAGCGACTGTACTGGATGAAAACGGCAAAGATCGTGTCATGATGATGGGTTGCTATGGTATCGGTGTGAGTCGGGTTGTTGCTGCTGCGATTGAACAGAACAACGACGACAACGGCATCATCTGGCCAGACGCTATCGCTCCTTTCCATGTGGGCATTGTGCCGATGAACATGCACAAGTCTGAGGCCGTGAAAGAAGCGGCTGAGAAGCTTTATAACGAGCTGACCGAAGCCGGTTTTGAAGTGTATATGGATGACCGCGATAAAAAGACCAGCCCTGGTGTGAAGTTTGCCGACATGGAGCTGATGGGTATTCCTCACCGGGTAGTAATCAGTGATCGTGGTCTCGAAGCCGGTGCCCTGGAGTACAAGCACCGCAGTGCTGATGAAAAAGAAGAGATCGCAGCTGACAACGTGCTCAATGTTCTGAAAGAGCGGATCAAACTCGGATGATCCCCTGCCAGTACGCCTGCCGTAAATACCGCTCCCGATTGCTCGGGTGCGGTATTACTGTACTGATGGTGCTGGCACTTCCCTCTGCAGCGATGACCAGTGCCGACCCTGACCCGGAGTTAAGATCAGCCCTGATGGAAGCCGTCAATGCTTCCGATTCCTTTGGTGACCAGTTCGATGCTCAGGTCTGGCTGATGGACATGTCAGGCCGACTGAAGCGTTACCGGAACATGCGCGACGACAAGATCCGCCTTGATTTACTGCGCATGGTGCACCAGGAGGCAACCAGAGCCGGTCTACAGCCTGAGCTGGTTCTCTCTGTTATTCAGGTTGAAAGTGCGTTCGACCGCTTTGCCCTGAGCTATGTCGGAGCCCAGGGATATATGCAGGTGATGCCGTTCTGGAAGAATGAGCTCGGCAGAACTGAAGACAATCTCATGGATACACGCACAAATCTGCGCTACGGATGTACGATCCTCAAACATTATCTTGACCGCGAAAAAGGGAACCTGATTCGCGCCCTTGCTCGCTACAACGGCAGTCTGGGTAAAACCAAATATCCCGAAAAAGTGCTTATGGCCTGGGATAAATACTGGTTTGTTAACTACTGAGGCTGCTCTGCTCACCGGACAGCTTTCTCCAGCTGCATCAACTCATCTGAGATATCGCGAAGTTTTTCAGACATAACGGTTTCTGCATCGTACAGCGCCCGGTTATAGAAAAAACCACCCATTTCTTCTGCGAAGAAATCAATCAGAAACTCCGCCTGAAAGCCACCCAATTCCTGATCCAGCTCCTCGCGGAAGTACATTTTCACCTTTTGTACCATCTGCGCCTTCTCTTCAGAAGTGAACTCCATCTTATCCATACCGTCGTACCTATAACTATTGCAGTGCGAGCCTGCAGTGAATCGGGGCGGATGAGCATGTCTGTGCCAGATTAACTTGTCAATCAACACAATCCTTTACATTAAATTAATTCTTGTATAGGTTTTGTATTGATATTAACTTTCGGAGATCGGGATGTTTCTTATTACCCTCCTCAGCGTCTTAGTGGCATTCGCCGCAGTCATGTATTTCAACCCGGGGCTGTTGATCGGCTCTGCAATATTCACTGCCGTCTGGTTAACCACTGGCTTGATCACACCAGCCATGGTTCACCCTGTCACTCTGGTACTGCTCGCAGGCGTTCTCGCTGTGCTGAACGTGCCGCAGTTGCGCAGGGCCGTGCTGACAAAATCGGCCTACAAAACCATTTCAGGCGTCATGCCCCAGATGAGCCAGACCGAGAGCGAGGCTCTCGAAGCTGGCACAACATGGTGGGACGCCGACCTGTTTCAGGGGAAGCCTGATTGGGAGAAATTCTCTTCGATCACCATGCCGACGCTGACCAAGAAAGAACAGTCGTTTATTGACAACGAAGTTGAAGAGCTCTGCGGCATGTTGGATGAGTGGGAAATCCATCACTACCGCAAAGATCTGCCACCAGAGGCCTGGCAGTTTCTGAAAGACAAAGGCTTCTTCAGCCTGATCATTCCAGAAGAGTACGGCGGTAAGCACTTCTCACCGTATGCTCAAAGCCGCATCATGAGCAAAATCGCATCCCGCTCCATCACGGGTGCAGTAACGGCGATGGTTCCCAATTCACTCGGCCCAGGCGAACTGCTTGCAAAATACGGTACTGACGAGCAGAAAAAGCGCTGGTTGCCCGGACTTGCCAAAGGCACCGAGATTCCATGCTTTGGTCTGACAGGCCCGGAAGTAGGATCTGACGCAGGTGCGATCCCCGATCTGGGTATCGTTTGTAAGGGCGAGCATGACGGTAAAGAAGTACTTGGTATTCGCCTCAACTTTGCCAAACGCTGGATTACACTTGCGCCGGTGGCAACGGTAATTGGCCTGGCATTTAAGCTGCGTGATCCGGACGGCCTGCTGGGTGACCCTGATACTCAGGATTACGGCATTACCTGTGCCCTGATTCCGGCTGATCACGAGGGCGTTGAAATCGGTCGTCGTCACTACCCCGGTGCGCCATTCATGAATGGGCCGATTAACGGCGAAGATGTGTTCATCCCGGTTGACTGGATCATCGGTGGCCCTGAAATGGCCGGTAAGGGTTGGCGTATGCTGATTGAATGCCTGGGTGCAGGTCGAGGCGTTTCACTTCCTGCTCTGGCTACCGCAAGTGGCGAAGTTGGCTATCGTATGACCGGTGCGTTCGGCAAAATCCGTCGCCAGTTCAAGACGGAGGTCGGTAAATTTGAAGGTGTGCAGGAAGCGACATCGCAGATCGCTATTCTCGGCTACACGCTCGAAGCGATGCGTCACCTTGTGACGAAGAGCCTCGAGTCTGGCACCCCGTCGGTGATTACGGCCATGGCCAAGTACCACGCTACAGAAATGATGCGTACTCTGATCAATCACGGTATGGATGTCGCCGGTGGCCGCGCCATTCAGTTAGGGCCTCGTAACTTCATGGCACTGCCTTATCAGAGTGTGCCTATCGCGATCACAGTGGAAGGGGCGAATATTCTGACCCGCTCGTTGATGATTTTCGGCCAGGGGTCGATGCGTTGCCACCCTTACCTGTTCGACGTTATTCAGACACTGCAGACCGATGATAAGAAGCAGGGGCTAAAAGATTTCGACCGCCTGTTCTTTGCACTCGCTGGCAACAGCATCAGCCGTACCATGCGCGCATTCGTGCTTGGGCTCAGTGGCAATCGTCTGGCAAATGCACCAGAGAAAGCGGACAGCTTTACCAAAGAGTGGTACCAGCGCATCGACCGCATGAGTGCTGCACTGGCCTCTTCAGCAGACCTTGCGCTGGGTGTTCTTGGTGGCGACCTTAAGCGTCGTGAACTTCTGAGTGCTCGTTTAGGCGATGTTCATAGCCAGCTGTTTATCGCATGCAGTATTCTTAAATACTACGAAAATCAGCCTGCAAGTACCGCTGAAAAAGTACACGCCCGTGCCTCATTGCATCAGGCTCTGTACACAGCTCAGGAAGCCTTGTTCGACTTCTACGACAACTTCACGGTTCCGGGCATCGCCGGAGTATTTAAGCGTCTGGCGTTCCCATACGGTCGGATTCTGAGAAAGCCTGATGACGATCAGCTTCGTGCGCTCGGTGACCTGATCATGGAGGACAACCCTGTGCGTCAGAAATTTGGTCAGTTCATTCATAACAACCTTGAGCCAAGCGACGCTTTCGGCCGTGTTGAAAGCACGTATCAGAAACTGCTGACGGTTGACGATGCGTGGGGAAAATACAACAAAGCAGAGTCCCGAGGAAAGCTCGCGGGAGACAACATCGATGCCCGCCTCTCCAGCGCTGTTTCTCAGAATATTATTACTCAGGAAGAAGCCGATAATATTCGTGAGTACGACAAGCAGCGCTATGACGCTCTGTTAACCGATGCCTTTGAGAAGAGCTTTTTTGAAAAAGCGGAAGTTGAGGTAAAAGATCCGGCAGCTGATGCCAACGTTAGTTGAACACTCCCCTTGTTCAGCACCCTTGAAGCGGCATGGATGCCGCTTTTTTTATTGCATCAACACCGGTTGTAAATCCTGATAAGGCATATTCACTACCTGAATCTGATAGTCCAGATAGCCATTAATACGGAGAATGTAATTTCCCGGTATTATACTGGGCATGTAATACATACCATCTGAGCCGGTGAAATAGGTGTAAACCAGTTGAGGGCCAAAGTTAGTAAACACGATAAGTTCGACCGTCGCTCCCGACGCTGGGAAAAGGTCGCCGGTATAGGGATGACGAATATCCACCCTCCCCCTCAGATTCGTCGCCAAAGCCAACTCAGACAAAAAAAGCAGTATCGTAAATGCGATGGTTTTCATTCTCCTGCTCCTGTCACGGGTGTCATGTACGAGGTTTCAGAGTATCTTTGTCCTGGCTGAGTGAGCGTTGTAATTTCGATAGGCTCACTGAACTCAATGGTTCTGGTCTGATAATTAACCACCATGTCACTCCCCGTTAATGCTGCTTCAGACGTCAGATTAATCTTGCCGCGGCCAAAGCCCTTAACGTCCAAGGTAATCATTCTTTTAGGAGGCGAACCGTCTGGTGAGCCAGGTATCTTGAAATGAATATCTCCATTCGCACTGCTTAAAACACGGGGCTCGAGAGATATTTCCAGTAGATCAAACAGCAGAGGATTATTGATGACGTTGCCCTCACCATCGCGAAGTTCAAGCGTTCCGATGATACTCCAGGTTGGTTCATTCGGATTTCGGATCTCGAGAATACGAGCCTCGGTTTCAGATAACGCATTTATACTGATAACCAGAGTAATAAGATATGCAGCAAAGGCACCGGACGAATTAATCTTAAGCCCTGAGAAGCTGCCACTAGCAACCACAGACGTGGAAGGGAAGATCTTATAAATAAGGATTGAAGGTACAAGGGGAATCAGAAAATAAGTCAGATACAAAGCAAAAGACAGCATGATTCCAGCAATTTCTCTATCCATGAGAATCTCTCCGTTTCGTACTTGAGTTACATCACTCTATTGATCACCTTACTGCCAGACGAGCACCCCGTCTGCGGTCTCACAATTCATAACTGAATTACTCGCGTCATTTATGTAGACCTGCTGACTGGCTGACACACTATAAGTCAGATATTCAGAGCAATAGGCGCTCTGACCGTTCCCTACAACTACTTTCGTACCCGCCTTCAGCTCACAAGTGACCAACTTATCCAGCGGTGACCATTGGTAGCAGATTTCGAAGTCTTCACGATATTCAGCAACCTTTCCTGACGGCTTATTGAACGCCCACCAATTGCCATAGGTGCTTCCGGGATTAGTACTGTTCCAGGCGCGATAAAGGGTAACGATTTTTACGCCAGTTGAAATATACACCTGCCCCTGGCACAAGCCGCCTTTGCCAGGCTCTCCGAGCGCAGCATTTAATAAGTCTGAATCAACGGCTGGAACAAAACTGTCGCGCAATGATGCTGGCAAATCGGTTGTTCCGATACAGGGCTCAGGAGTCACCGAGGCCGTGTCTGGCTGCTTACTTTGAGCAGGATGAGTTGCGGGCATCTGCGCACATGACACAAGAGTCGCAATACTGAGGCTAAGAATGAGTCCTTTCATGGTAAATCCATGTTGGCGTTTAACTCTTTCCAGTAAGCCGGGGAGTATCGTAATTTGCAAGTATCCGGGACAAGCATATCCAACCTTCGGTTAACGAGTCCGACAAACTGGCCCCATGTGCACCATGAGTTGGCGCATTTCATTGCATCGATGGTCACACAAACGCTCCGGCGCCGACCATACTGGGGCTTCAGCCTTCTCAGGGCTTCACTTCACAGTCAGGGAATCGATATGAATGTCAGCTTCCGCCTCGCCGCTCTTTTAATCATTTTATCTCCGGCCTCTTATGCTCAGGAATTTAATGAGTGTAGGCTTCAGTACCCTATCGTCTTATCCCACCATTTTGGCTTACGGACCATCTGCCCTGACAGCTGGACAGCTGACGAGTGCATGACGCGAGAATCCGATAATCTGCAGAAGTATTGCGCAGCCTGGGATTCTGACAATGGCTGCCAAGAGTGGATTCTACCCGCTGATGAAGCTCACCTGCCGCCGCGCATCGACAACCTTTATGACAACCGCCTAAAACGTACCAGCGATATAGCGCAATACCATCGCTACTTCAGTAAAGACATCGTTGACCGCCTTAAAGCCTGCGGCAACGAGGTATTTATCGCCGACAAACCAGCCTACGCAACCTATCACATACGTGCCCGCTCCCTCCGCAATACGGTCTATGAAGCTTTATCCGCGACGCAGGCAGACAAGGTAATCATTATTGGTACATCACAAGGAACTCAGGATGCTCGTTTCATGACAACTGCCTTGCCAGCCAGTGATAGCGCCCCAGAAGAAGGCTCTATGGCAAAGCATGTCGCTGCAGTGGTGGGACTTTCTGGCGAGCATCTCGGCGCAGAAATCGCGACCATCGGCATTAACGGCATGTATCTTTCCAATTATGTTTTTGGCGACGGCTGGATTGACCCTGTTGCTGGCGAACCCTTCTGGGAATTCGAAGAAGGCGAGCGTCTGAATACAGACCTCATGTGGCGGGAGGTAGGAGATACAACCACAGACGAGGCTCTGTTCAACCAACCTCTGGTTCTGACCGAAGGATACGACCCTGATAATCCGGACGAGTATGACCTGGATATTAACGGTCAGTTCAGAGCCTTCCTGAGTGGCCTGACTTCTCTCTCAAGTCATTACATGCGAGAAGACTTTTACCGTGATGAGACTGCGTGGCGTGACCTGCTGGATGCGATTGGCGTACAGGAGGAAGGTTGGTACGAACTCGTGAACGAAGACAACGAGAACTGTAATGGCGTAAGTTACTTCAGTTATTCAGCACGCATAAGAAGTTGGGATTACGAATACTGGGGCGACGCGACTTTTTATCTTGGGGTCACCGCCCTATACGGCCCTAATGATGGCTATACCACGATGGACTCTCAGAATTTCGATAAGATTGGCTATCCACCTTGTGCGGATAGCCGCAGTAACTTCGAGCATATCAAGACACTGGATGGCAGTATTTTAAGCCACGGTTACTATCACAATTACTTTACCGGCCGGAATAAATACTACGGCCCTCAGGAGAGTTGGCTTCAGGAGCGGCCTCCCTATCAGGGTTCCGTGGCCGATTTTTATGAGCAGGTAATGAGAGACCTAATCGAACGTGGTTTCTGACTATCGCTAGTCGGTAGTATTTACTCCGAGAATACAGGATCAAGACACCTCTGCACCGGGCGCCGACAGATTTCACGCTGGGCTGCCGGTGTCTTCATCCACCGGGTGACGGCTTTATCATAAGCCACCCGCTCTGGAACACCGGTATCAACCGGCTGACCGATGCTGTTCAGCAGTGCTTCGCGCTCAATCGCAATATGGTCAGCGAGGCGCATGGCAAGCTCCTGCATATCACCGTTCTCGCGTGAGTACACATCAATATGAAAAATCTCTTCCCCTTCCATACGCTGAAACTCACGAATCTGGATCCAGCGCGTTTCTCTCGGGTCACTTTTGATGTTCCAGAGGGCGTAATCGTTGATGGTTTCGGCATGAACGCTAATGACTGGTATTGCGGCCATAACGTAAACCACAAGTCGGGAGAATGTGCTCATATTCGATCCGGTTTTTATTGTTGTGATGGAAGGAAGATAACGAGAGGCTGACCTGTTGGCAATACGTTTTGCATCCGGATCTCCGGAATACTATGAGTGCCTCGTCATTGACTCTGACGCCATACGGCACCGCTCTGCGGGCACGAATAACTGGGTCATCAGGTAGGATTTGAACTCTTCAGGGTACGCCTGTGACTTTAGCGCTTCTTCCATACACAACAGCCAGGCATCCCGCTCAGCCTCGCCAATCGGCAAATGAGCATGGGCCCGAGGGATCGCGATTGGCCCGTACTTTTCGCGATACAGGCGCGGCCCTCCTAACCAGCCACACAAGAAGCGCGTCAGCTTATCGCGTGATTCGGTTAAATCCGCGGGGTGCATATCGCGGATTTTTTTAGCCGCAGGCAGAGCCTCCATCGCATCGTAAAAGCCGTCAACGAGGGCTTTTATACCCTCGTACTCTCCCGCAGCACGGAAAGAAGCATCTTCAACACCATAGGCGGCCACCATCAGGCAAACTCTTCCATAAAGTCTAGTGACGCCTGGTGACGGATAGTCCGGCGGTGGTTCGCCCAAAGCTCTTTAACCTTTTCCTGGTTACACTGCTGCCTGTCGACCAGCACCCGAGTCTGCAACTCCCCTTTCTTCTGTCCGCCGGTAAGCGGTACTTTTGAGAAGACAAACTGGTTCGAAACCAGATCCATAAATGGTCCCGATTTACTGGTCGGCATAATAAACAACAACTGCAGACCCAGGCTCTCGGTAAGGTAATTAATCACCTCTTTAGAGCGGGTTTCATCCATTTTCGAGAAGGCTTCATCCACTAGCACAATACGCAGGTGAGTATCCCCTTCATTAAAGCGGAAAGCTGAAGTAATGGCTGCTGAACGAATAATGTAGGCTGGCGTCTCTAGCTGGCCACCGGACCCTGTACCGTATTGTGAAAGAGCGATCGGTTCTTTATTCAGCGGTTGTTTATAAATCTCATACGAGCGGTAATTACGGTAATCAGAAATACGCTCAAGCTCGCGCATCGCTTTCTGCTCGTCATCGTCGAGCAGCATATCCATTAACTGATCGCGAACCTTAACGGAACTGGCAGAGAGCTCAGCCGTAAACAGAGTCGCACCGTCTCCCAATGCCGGATTTTTGATCACTTCATCAAAGAACTGGAAGTACTCTTTGTACTCTGGCACCCATTCCCAATCGAACCAATAGGTTTCGCGGTCAGCACCAAACTGGTGATGAGCCAGCTCTTTATTCAGGTCTTCAAGAATACGTTTGCCGTCGTTGATCGCCTGATAAATTGAGTGACACAGGTTGGTCACAAAGACGTTATTAAAGCTTTCACGTAATTGATGCAGCTTGTCCTGCTTCTCGACCAGAATATTATTCTTCAAACGGTTGTGAACACGTTCGACTTCGCGCTGAAGGTCACACACACCGGTAAAAAATTTCGCACCATGCTCATCACGATAATCCGGAGCGTAAACAATCGAATCGACGGTCTGGCAAGTCTGATTGTGTTCAGTGATGTTCCGCTCAATTTCATACGCAATGGAATTGAGCTCCTGAGAAACCGATTTTCGCAGGTTCTCAATTGCATCAACCGGGCTTTCTTCGGCCTCTTTATCCGCTTGTTCCAGGCGCTTCTCAAGATCAAAGTCAGGCCAGATACCCACGATAGAGCGCAGGGCATCTTCTTTAGCGTCAGCCGTGTCTGATGTCTGCTCCTGATGCTCACTCAGTGCCTTAACGGCTTTTTCAGCATCATTTAACTGTTGTTGCAAACGGCCAAGCTCACCATCCAGCTCTTTTATCTGTGCATCGAGGTCGTCCGCTTTTTCTTTAAGTGCGGTAAATTCGTGCTCAATATCACCGAAGCTGGAGACATCCACGCCTTTCAGTGAATTTTCAGCCTGCGTCATCGCATACTGAGTATCGAGCATCGATTGCATCTGGTCTGCGAAGGTAACGTGACGCAGAAGATTAACCGCATCAAGTAACTGCTGCGCCTGACGAAGCTGATAGTTTGCTTCGTTAGCAACGTCTTCGAGCATATTCACTTCGCTGCGCTTCGCCGCAAGTGCACGCTCGCGCGCTCCTAAACCGAAAACGAGATCCGCATCTTCAAGGTCACAGCGATAAATAGAATACGCACCCGAGCCCAGACCTTCTTTCGTCACACCACGACGTGTCATACGCAGCGCCTGAATATCGGCTACCTGCTCGACCGTGCCGTAACTGGCTTCAAGATAATAACGGGCAGTCGCGTGTTCAAAATCCATCAGGTGGATAATGGAATTCGCCGGAATTTTCATCCGTTCACTGTCTTTTTTCGCTTTCTCACCCTGAATAACACGAGCGCGGCTGCCACCCGGAATCTGACGAAGAATATGCGCAGCTTCGGCTTCAAACGCAGACTCAACAATAATACTGAAGCGCGCTCCACCGATATAACCTTCGACCGCACTCTGCCAGTCTGGGTCAGTGACCTCAACGTAGTCCGCCAGTACGCGCGGTTCTGCCTGCGGGCATTCACGCATAATCGCTTCGAGCGCCTGGCGCACATACCCTGGATACGTCGCCTGGCGTGCCTCAAGGCTGGAGATTTCATTCTGCTTCTGCACCATACGGTGCTTCGCTTGCTGAAGCTTCTGATCACGACGGTCCGCCACACGGGCAATCTGATCGCGCAGTGATACGCCGCTGCTTTCCAGTTCAGTATCGTGGAAGCGATCGCGCCAGCTGTTTACCAGTGACTGTTGGGTGCGGGCATCGTCGAGGTGAGCTTCCAGAGGTGAAAGATCGATCCAGTCTTTACCGAGGAGTTTACGGAAGTCGACGGCACCATTGTCTTTAATAGCCAGTACTTCGCGCGCTTGCTCCGCAATACGTTTACTACCCAGAGACGGAATTTCTGCAGCGACGTTAGTTTTCTGCAACGCCCCATATAAAAGCTCAGTAGCACGTAGCGATGCCTGCAACATCTGATCCTGCTCAAGCAACGGAATTGCCTGCTGTTGCAGCTTCGCTTTACCATCATTGATCGCCTGCTCTGCGGCATCTTTATCCTGCAGCGCGTCGATGCCCTGACGGCGGGCTTCCATACTGATTAATTGCTCGCGCACCTGCTTACGGCGATCCTGTGCAACGTCACGCTCTTTCTGAGTTTTATTCAGAGACTCACGAATCTGCTGCTGGATTTCTTTCGCGTTCAGGTAATTCTTCTGGTCGTTAAGATAACGACTGCGCGCTGCGGTGTATTCGAGAACGTTGTAGTCGATCCATTGATCAATATACCGCCCTGCACTGTCTCGCGTGCCACTCAGCATTTCGATGGACTCAGCGAGTTTATTCGCATCGGATTCCATCGCATAAATGGTCTTCATCAGATCCGAGACACTGCGAATTGCATCGCCCATGTCTTTGGCTTCGAGAATTTCATTCGCCACGAAACCATTTATACTTTTAACCGGCTTGTAGGCCATAAAGCGCGAGAAGGTACGCGCGGCATTCATTGCCTCGCGCTCCGGAACCGCATCGTTGCGGCCACGCAGAGCACCGTACAGTCGACGCAGATATTGTTTCTTGGTGTCGTACTTCTCTACGCTGTTCGGGTTGATCCTGCGCGCGAGATTTTTTGTCAGTTTCCCAAGTGGAATAACTTCCTGATGAGAGTCATCAAGGTCCAGCAGAAAGTCATTCTGAGTTAACTCTTCACCAGCCACGATAAAAAACTGAATATCATTCTGGCGCGCTACCGGTGCACCACCAGCACGATCCACCGTCGCACTGACACCAATAATCGCCGTGAAAGGTTCACCACTTTCGCCTTGGGTTGGATAAAAAACCGCACCGAGATAACCCACGGCGCCATTCGGGCGCGCATAACTGCCATCATCACAACCCAGCACGTAGGAAGCCAGTGTACGAACGTTTTTACCACGACCACGCTGTGTCGCTTCGTCCTGACCCGGATTGTAGTGAAACAGCGTATCGTGCGCTGCGGTCATGATGGTCTGAATAGCATCAGCAGCCGTCGTTTTACCAGAGCCGTTGCCACCCGATAGCAGATTAATCGGACCAAACTCAAATTCGGTCGCAGGGATATTGCCCCAGTTGATGTAAATAAACTTCTTCAGGAACATATCGTTTTATTCTCCGAACAGGCTGACGGGTTGCTTGGTTTCAGGTTCTGCCTGATCTTCTTTTTCTTCACTTTCTTCTGCGTCATCCGCCGAAGCACTTTTGGCATTTTCTGATGAGTTTTCTTCTTGATTCGGCTCATCAGTGCCAGCGCTGATATCTTCAGAAGTAACCGCTTCAGACTCAGCTTCCTGTTCAGATTCATCTTCTGCAATCGGCTCTTCAGACGCAGGCACGTCAGAACTAGACTCTTCGCCAACGTTGGCCTCTGCTTCAGCCCAGGCATCTTCACTCTGGCCGGCTTCAGAATTTAATTCGGAAGTCTCGTTATCGCCTTCGTCGTCTTCATCGGTCGCCATTAATTCAGTAAGCACTTCATCGCTGACGTAGCTCATGATCATTGGGCGAATACGCAACCAGATATCACCATCGTGGACGCTGTCTTCATTCTGCAGTTGAACAAGACGCATCTGACGCAACTTACGGAACAGCGCTTTCCGCTCAGTGACGTTTTCTGGCAGGCTGCGCTTCAGCAGGTTTTTCATGGCGATGGTCAGGCCTTCAAGTGACACCATGACACAGCCTTGCTCATCAACAGCCCCTTCGCGCAACGCTTTGTCGTACTGCGCGCGCAATACGAGAATCAAGGCGACTTCGCTCTGATTCAGGCGCTGGCGAAATGCTGGGTTGCCAACGTTCTGCTGATCTTCATCCATCCCCGGTACCTGCGCGCCGGGCGGGTACAAACGAATAAACTGAAAGCGCTTATCGTGCTGAATGCGGATACCCAGAACTGAAAGGTACTCGCCCACCAGTTCTTCGATACGGACAAACCGGTCGTACAGGGTTTGCTCGATCTGAGATTCATCACGGCAAATTACTCCGTAATCGAGCAAGCGTACCAGCAGCTCAGAATATTCTTTCTGGCTGAGGCCTTCTTTTTCCAGTTCGCGATCTATTTCATGCAACATAATCTGATTCTTTTCTCTGTACCCGCTCAGGACTGTTTCTGAACAAGTTCGAAGGTAAAGTGGTCTTTTTTGATGAAGTAACCATCGCTGTTTTCTTCACGCGGATTCTCATCATAATCAATATGGAATTCGAACTCTGACGAGAGTCCATCGGCTGCGCCCAAACCAATCGCATGTGCAACCGCCAGGAAGTCTTTCGCCGATTCAATCGGGATATCGCGTGTGGATATTTTTTTACCGCTACTGAGCTTGCTGCTCATAAAGTGCCGTAGTGCCTGTTGGTTCACTAGGAAGGCCTGATCCAATACCTGCTGCACATAGATCTCCCGACGGGCATCGACATCAAAGTCACCTTTGCCATCGTCCAGTGCCGCTTCGATCTTCTGACGGGTTCGTGAGGCGTGCATGCGAACAGAAGCAGGATCAACCAGGCGGAGCTGCGGTACTTCCATAAGCTCTCCAGCTCTCTCCAGAGCACTCGCCTGCTCTTCTTCAGTAAGCGATGAGAGGTGCTTGCATACCGCAAGAACGTCGTTGTGTTGTTGCGATGCCAGATAACTCATCTGACGAATGATAATGTCTGCCCGCTTAGTAAAGCTCTGCAGGGCACGACGTAATGCAGGCAGCATGATGTCGCTGGCATTCCGCATACGCAGTTCTATGCCATCGAGAATGGTCCAGAGTACCGAACTGCCCTCTTTCCCCAGTTCTGGTAATAACTCACGTAGGCGTTTCTCGGCGTTGGCTTTGAATTCGACGTCCTGTTTACGGATACGATCAATCAAACCCTGAATCTGGTCCCGGTGCTTCTCCACGTTGTCCGCTGACAAGCGCACAGAGAGATCTGGCTGGAAGCGGTTCTCCATGAAGTCGAAGAAGGCTTCACTGGCGCGCTCGATCAGCAACTGGTCTTCCATCTCACGAACAAGGTCGCGCTTGCGTTCCTCAAGCTCGCCAATCACATCGGTAAAGTCACTGATGATGCGCTCTGAGTACTCATAGGCGTCAAGCAGATCGTATATGTCGCCGCGTTCCTGAAAGGACTCAAGGGAGTTACGGGTATTCCGTGTATTACGATGACGGGTCCGTGCCATAGCCCGGCTTTCTTCGATAAAAGGCTCAGTGAACTGGCGCCCGAACCGGGTAAATCCGAAAGTGCTCTGTAAGCTGGCCTCATCGACCTGCTTCTCAAGCCAGCCGTATTCAATGAGTTGATTCAGTACCCAACCTGCCTGTTCACGGCTGGTACGGAAGCGGCTCTCGCTGGACTCATCCTCACTGTCGTATTCGTCAGCCAGAACCGGAGCCCGCACTAGAGCTTCCTGAAAGACTTCAATCACGGTGTCTCGTTGAATCGCCTGACCATAGTCAGCACTGCTAGAGCTGTAGAGCCTCTGATAGAGCTCTTTCAGACACTCCATGACCTGCGCTCGATACTTACCGGTTAACGGGCGGAAAAACTGGCTCCGTTCCTGCTCAAAAAACATACAATTTCTTATTATTCCAGCGCGATTAAAGAGGAGTAGATTACTTAAAGGATGAGGCGTTGGCCAGCCCGATGAGAGCCCTGTCACAATGTCTGCGCAACGCACTGCATTCTTCCGCATCGGAGGGTATAATGGCCCGAAATGCCAATCAGGATCTGGTCGCTTTGCGCAAAGGAATTTCTGTGCCTTCCATACTCTCTTTCATCGCGGCGCTTTGTCTGCTCATCACTGCTGCGCTTCCGGCCTTGGCCCTGCCCTCAGTGCAGGATCAATCGCCTCTAATTCTGGATGCTGGCTCGACTTACCTCGCAGGTAAGCATTGGCAGTATCTGAAAACGGATAAGCTGTCAGTAGATTCAGCCTCAGAACAACTCGCAACTTTGCACGAGCAGCAGCCATGGCAACGAAGCACTGATGAATACCCGAACCTCGGGGTTGGTGATGCTGGTTATTGGTTCGTAATGCAGGTGCAAACGAAAGATGATCGCGACTGGTTTCTTCGTAATAGATATTCGCTTCTGGATACCGTCGCTCTGTTTCAATGCCCAGAGGGCATACGCGATGCGAATCAATGCCATGTAGCCCGAGGGGGAGACAGGATCCCCTATACTGAGAGAGCCATAGATCATCCCAATCTGATTCTGCCACTGGACCTCACACCAGGTAACACATACGACCTCTACCTGTATGTCACCACAGAAGGGACCTATCAGCTACCTATGGAGTTCGTTGATCAAACGACTCTTAACACCCAACTCATCAATAATGGTGTATTCCGGGGGGCGTACTACGCGGTCATGCTGGCCATGGCGCTCTACAATCTCATTCTCTTTTTTGCAGTACGTGACCGGCTATACCTCTACTACACCGCATTCGTCAGTAGTTTTCTGTTCTTTCATATGAACTTTGAAGGCTCCGCCTTCGGCTATTTCTGGCCAGATAAGCCCGAACTGAATGCGTTTATGGTCCCTCTGTCGTTTGCTATCAGTCAATTTTTCTTCGCCCTCTTTCTACCCCAACTGCTGATGCTGAAAAATTATTGCCCGAAGGCCGCAATGGTTTATCGGGTCTACGTCCCTGTGACACTTGGCTTCGCCATATTATCTATGGCAGCGCCATACCAGACTGCAGTTAGCATCCAGAATTACGTGAACTCCCTTCTTGCGATTTACACTCTACTAGCCGGGATCCGTGCCTGGACGCAAGGCCACAAACCCGCCAAGTACTTCACCATCGCCTGGCTGGCTTTCATGATGGGCGTAATCTCTGCAAATATGAGTACGCTTGGGGTGATTCCGGGTACCCCCCTGATTCTATACGGCTACCAGATTGGTTCGGTCTTTGACGTCATTCTGATCTCGCTTGCAATGGGGGCACGGATCAATATGTTACGAGAGGCGCAACAGGAAGATCAGCGCCGCCTGAGCGATAGCCAGTCACAGGCTATACGCTATCTCAAGCAATACGAAGATCTGTATCAGAACTCCATTTCAGCCCGCTTCCAGCTTAACAGCCGCGGTGAGATTACCGACTGTAACCCGGCATTCGCCTCTGCGCTCGGCTTTCCATCGGTAGAAGAGGTGGTCGAAGCTAAGCCGCATTTTGATCAGTTTGTTGAGTCTCCGCATGCTTCGATTGAGCTTTGGGAGCTACTTGGTCGCGATATGAGGGTCACCGGATACGAACTGATTCTTATGCCACGGCGCGGCAAGGCCGTAAACGCAATTCTAACGATGCGCCAGGAGATCTCGGATCAAGGATATCAATGGGTTGGATCATTTCTGGATGTCACTGAAAAATACGATCAGGAAGCCGCGCTACGAAAACTGGAAGACAACCGGAATCAGTCTTTACAACAGTTGGTGATGGGTGTTTCGCATGAAATGAATACTCCCCTGGGAAATATCAGGCTGGCAACCACACACATTAAGGGGCGGGTCGACGATAACGAGATTCTTGTCGATAGCGAACTGAAAACTGCGATCCATCAGGTGACGGACAATATTTCCAGACTTGCTGAGCTGAATCAGCTGATTCAGTCATCCATGGGAGCGAGTTCTTCACAATATGCCGATAGCATCTACCTACGGGCATGGCTGGGTGACTGGAAACAAAGAGCCCAACATCAATACCGCCATCTCTCACTGGAAGTTATCAGCTACCCTGACACCGCACTGTGGCGCGGATACACCAGTCTACTGGAACAGATTCTGAATCAGCTTACTGAGAATGCCGTCGTACACAACCCTGAGAAATACGATGAGCAGACACTCTATGTGCGAGTCTCGGCCTCCGTTGACAACGGAGTGCTTGATATTGAATTTCAGGACAATGGCCGTGGCATAAGTACAGATCACCGCGAAAAGATATTTCTGCCGTTCTTCACAACACGTCGTTCAGAGGCGACTAAAAAAGGATTGGGGCTTTACGAGGTGCGGAACCTTGTGACCAACATTATGAAAGGCAGCATCGTAAGCCCTCCGTCGTCACAGGGCTTCACTCTGAATATACGCTTGCCTGAGGCAATCAAAGAAACAGAAAGCACAGCCGATTCTGGCAGTAAAGCCAGTTGGTAGCCTCTAACCAGAATGGTGCAGTAACCAAAAGAAGTGCAATACCAGGAAGTGACACCGGGCGCCGCATAACCGCAGCGCCCGGACCGTTTTTTTACAGGCCGGCAGCAAGCTCACTGGCGAGACGGATAGCGCGCTTGGCGTCGAGCTCACCCGCGAATTCAGCGCCACCAACCAGGTGTGTACGGAAAGCGGTTTCTTCCTTGAGTGCTTCATAGATGCCGTTCACGGACACCTGACCAGCACACACAACAATGTGATCAACGTCTAACACACGAGGTTCGGACGTCTCTCCTTTCGTCACAGTAATATGCAGACCCTGATCATCGATTTTGTCGTAGCTGACGCCACCGACCATTTCGACGTGCTTCATTTTCAGCACTGCACGGTGTACCCAGCCAGTTGTCTTGTTAAGTCCCTTACCGTGTGCAGACGTTTTGCGCTGCAGCAAGTAAAGCTTACGCGGTGAAGGCTCCATATCTGAAGCAATCAAACCACCACGCTCTGTGTTTGTAATATCCACACCCCACTCTTTCATCCAGGCATCTTTATTCAACGTTGTGGATTCACCTTCATGCGCCAGGTATTCACCCACGTCAAAACCAATACCGCCTGCTCCCATAATGGCAACCTTGCCACCCAGCTTCATTTCGTTGGCGAGCAGTTCCTGATAAGTCACGACCTTGGCGTGATCAATTCCAGGCATTTTAGGCACACGAGGTTCGACACCGGTCGCGACGATCACATCATCAAAACCAGCGGCTTTCAGTTCATCGGCTGAGGTCATAGTGTTCAGCTTGAGGTCGATGCCTAAACGCTCAATCATGGTGTTGAAGTAGCGAATCGTCTCTTTGAATTCCTCTTTACCCGGAATGCGTGAGGCGTAATTGAACTGACCGCCAATTTCACCACGTCCTTCAAAAAGAGTGACCTTGTGGCCACGCTCTGCAGCCACAGTCGCAGCAGCAAGGCCCGCCGGGCCTGCGCCAACCACAGCCACTTTACGAGGAGCACTGGTCTTCACGTACTTCAAAGAGGTTTCATGACAAGCGCGAGGGTTTACAAGGCAGCTCGCCCGCTTATTCTGGAAGGTGTGGTCGAGACACGCCTGGTTACAGGCGATGCAGGTATTGATCTCATCAACACGGTCTTCCTCTACTTTCTTCACCCAGAAAGCATCTGCCAGCAGTGGCCGTGCCATAGATACCATGTCAGCCTTACCACTTGAGATCACCTCTTCCGCCGTGTCCGGCATATTGATCCGGTTTGACGCCACAACAGGGATGTTTACCTGCTCTTTTACTTTAGCCGTTGCATCGACAAACGCCGCGCGTGGTACCGACGTTACGATGGTAGGCACACGAGCTTCATGCCAGCCGATGCCTGTATTGATCAGTGTGACACCCTCAGCTTCGAGTGCTTTTGCAAGAGTAATCACTTCCTCCATGGTCGATGCATCTTCCACCAAGTCGAGCATCGACAGACGGAACATGATGATGAAATCCGGGCCTACCGCTTTACGGACAGCACGAACCACTTCAAGCGGAAAGCGCATGCGGTTTTCATAAGAGCCACCAAACTCATCGGTACGCTTATTGGTACGCGCATTCAACATCTGCGTGATGAAGTAACCTTCTGAGCCCATGATCTCAACGCCGTCATAGTTAGCTTTCTGAGCCAGCTTCGCCGCACGGGCGTAATGACCAATGGTCTTATAGACCTGTTTAGTCGTCAGCTCACGTGGCTTAAAAGGGGTAATCGGCGACTTAATCGCTGAAGGAGCGACGTTAAACGGGGTGTAACCGTAACGACCGGCATGCAATAACTGAAGCAGGATCTTACTACCATTCTCGTGCACCGCCGATGTTACTTTCTTGTGAAACGGTACCTGCCAGCTGCTGAGCATTTTGGAACCGAAAGGTAACAGGTCACCAGAGCGGTTAGGCGAAAAACCACCGGTAACTAACAGGCCTACCCCACCGCGGGCACGCTCAGCGAAATATTCAGCCAGTTCACTGAAGTGCCAGGGGCGATCTTCAAGGCCGGTATGCATTGAGCCCATCATGACCCGATTTTTCAGAGTAGTGAATCCAAGATCAAGGGGTTCCAGAATGTGCTGGTACTGGCTCATAGTCGTCTCTCATCTAAGTCAGCTCTTCGGCTGAGTTGTCATGGTTATAAGGCTCAGTGTAGCCAGTTCGCCATCATTTGAAATGATCAAAGATAACGATAAAGCTACCCTGTAAAACACTTTTTAGCTACATATGAATAACTCTCATTTCTGGCCTTAATGAAGATACTGAACTAGTCTGAATCAGGCAGAATAAGTCTGGAGCACACCCATGTTCTTCTCTCGCAAACCTGTAAAACCCTCGGAAGAAGCATCGAATATCGCTGAAAAGCTTAGCGTGCTGGAATCTATTTACGAGACCCAGGCTGTCGCGGAATTCAGCACAGAAGGCACGGTATTGACCGCAAATTCTCTATATCACGGACTCTTCGGTTGTGATGATGGCTCTTTGATCAACCGCCCTCACAAAGAGCTTTGCCATCAAAAGGACGTAAACAGTCCGGAATACGCCGCCTTCTGGCAAAAACTGGCGGCTGGCACACTGGTTAACGGCCAGTTCCGAAGGAAAAAAGCGGACGGTAATACCATCTGGCTAGATGCCACTTATGCCCCTATCAGAGACACCAATGGTCAGGTAACTAAAGTGGTTAAGATTGCGCACGATGTGACATCACTGATGGAAGAAAACAACCGCTTTACAGATGCATTCAAAGCGGTAGAGCGGTCAATGGCCGTCATTGAATTCAACTGCGATGGTATTATTCAGCGAGCCAATGATAATTTCCTTGCCGCTACAGGCTATTCTGCCAGTGAGATCGTCGGTAAACATCACAGAATATTTGTCCCCGAAGAAGACGCTTCCACCCCCGAATACGAGCAGTTCTGGAAGAATCTGGCCGAGGGAAAATTCTTCAGCGACCGCTTCCGTCGTGTGCGTAAAGATGGCAGGGATCTGTGGCTGGAGGCGTCTTATACACCGCTAATTTCTTCTCAAGGCGAGGTGTACGGTGTCGTAAAATTTGCCACCGACATCACCGCTAATGTTCAGAGGGCGCTGAAAGAGAAAGAACGTGCAGCAAGTGCCTATCACATCACAACCGCCACCGAGCAATCCGCGTCGACTGGCACCGATATTATTCAGCAGGCATCCGATGAGATGACCAAGGTTTCAACAGCGGTGTCGGAGGCTGCAAGTGTAATTTCTGAGCTGGGTTCTCAATCAGACATGATTACGTCTATCGTAAACACCATCCGGGGAATCGCCGACCAGACAAACCTTCTGGCGCTGAACGCTGCAATTGAGGCGGCACGGGCCGGAGATCAGGGGCGTGGATTCGCTGTTGTGGCTGATGAAGTCAGACAGCTCGCCGCCCGAACCAGCAGCTCAACCGAAGAAATTTCACAGATGATCAACAAAATGCAGTCGGGTACGTCTCTTGCGATACAGAGCATGGAGTCCTGTCAGCATCAGGCAGGAGAAGGGGTTGCACTTGCGACCCGCGCTGGGGAGGTAATTCTCGAAATACGTCAGGGAGCACGTGAGGCTGTCAATGCGGTAAGCATTTTCAGTGACAGCCTGCACTGACCGGGGCTGAATCAGACTGAATCAATCGTCGCTGATCTGAATATCCGGTATCTTCTGACCAGTCTCTGACGTCGCCAGAGTTACGGCCAGGCGACGTGCTGCGTGGCGGTACATCATAGACACTTCGGAGCAATCATCCGCGGCAACAACAGGTGTACCCTCATCGCTCTGCTTACGGATATAGGTCGACAATGGTAAGGAACCCAGCACTTTGGTCTGGTAGGTTTGCGCCAGACGTTCTGCCCCGTCCTGCCCGAAGATATGTTCTGCGTGACCACACTGAGAACAGATATGCATACTCATATTCTCAATCATCCCCAGCACCGGAATATTCACTTTGTTGAACATCTCAACGCCTTTGCGCGCATCGGCCAACGCGATGTCCTGAGGTGTGGTCACAATAACAGCACCACTGACCGGAAACTTCTGGCTCAGGGTCAACTGAATGTCACCGGTACCCGGTGGCATATCGATCAGGAGATAATCAAGCTCGCTCCACTGAGTCTGCGTCAGGATCTGCATCAGCGCACCTGAGACCATAGGGCCGCGCCACACCATCGGGGTGCTTTCGGTCACCAGATACGCCATCGACATAGATTTAATGCCGTGTGCCTCAACAGGAACGAACCATTTATTATCAATGGTTTCCGGGCGAGTGCCCTCTTCAATGCCCAGCATGATGCCTTGGCTCGGCCCATAGATATCGGCATCCAACAGGCCCACTTTGGCGCCATCTTTGGCAAGTGCTAATGCCAGGTTCACGCTGGTTGTCGACTTCCCGACACCGCCTTTGCCTGAGGCGATAGCAACAATATTCTTAACCCCGGCGATCGCTTCCAATGCCGACTGGCTCTTATGCTCTTCGACTTCCCAGGTAATATTAACGCGCGCGCTCTGACAGCCATCGATATTCTCAAGAGATGTCTGAAGAACCTGAGCAATACCGCCTTTCAGGTACTCAGAGGGATAGTTCAGGTGAATGTCGACTTCGATAGCCGGACCGTCAATGCGAATATCGCGGACGCAGCCGGCAGAAATCAGATCAGTCTCAAGATAAGGATCGTGGTATCCGCTCAATGCGGCTTCAATCTGGGGTTGTGTTAATCCAGCCAACGGGTAGACCTCTGAAGGAAAACAAGATGGCCGGATTGTACGCCGCTAAAAACAATAAGTCAGGCGTGCTCTGGTATACGAGGCACCGCCTGAAGCAAATGCTGAGTGTACTCATGTACCGGCGAAGTCATGACCTGGCGGGTCTCGCCCTGTTCCACCAGCTGTCCGTTCCGCATCACTGCAACACGGTGTGCCAGATGTGGAATAATCGAAAGGTCATGGGTGATGAACAGGTACGATAACCCCATCTCTTCCTGAAGCTCCTGCAACAACTGCAAAACCTGGCCACGAATAGACACATCAAGCGCACTGGTCGGTTCGTCACAGATAATTAATTCAGGCTCAACTGAAATTGCCCGGGCAATAGCAATCCTCTGCCGTTGCCCGCCAGAAAACTCGTGCGGATACCGGTTAAGGTGCCCAGCCTCAAGGCCAACACGCTCAAGAAGCTCACGAATCCGGGCCTCCCGGGATTCGTCAGTACCACCGAGACCAAGGCTCAGCATTCCTTCTTCGATAATTTCTCTGACCGTCATACGCGGATTCATTGAAGAGAACGGGTCCTGAAAAATCACCTGAATCCGCTTCCGATAAGAAGCGAACCTGCGCTGATTTAGTTGACCGATCTCATCACCGTCGAAGTGTATGGTGCCACTTGCGGTATCTTCGAGGCGAAGGATTGCCCGCCCTACCGTGCTTTTTCCAGAGCCAGACTCTCCAACCAGAGCCAGCGTTTCACCCCGGCCTATAGTAAAGCTGACACCGTTGACGGCTTTCGTATATCCAACAACACGCTGAAGCACGCCGCGTCGTTCAGGAAACCAGACTTTGACGTCCTGAACATCCAGCAGTGGAGAGTGAGTTTCATATTCGAGATAGTCGTCAGGTTGCGGTAACGCATGAATTAACTGACGGCTGTATTCATGGCTGGGGTTCACGAAGAACTGTGAGCGCTCAGCTTGTTCCAGAATTTTACCGTGACGCATTACCGCTATTCTGTCCGCCATTTCTGCAACGACGCCCATATCGTGGGTAATCAGCAGAACAGCGAGTTCGCGGCTACGACGAAGTTCATTAAGAAGCTCAAGAATCTGCTTCTGAATCGTCACATCCAGTGCTGTTGTTGGTTCATCCGCGATCAAAAGTTCCGGCTCACACGCCAATGCCATTGCAATCATCACGCGTTGTTTTTGCCCACCCGAAAGCTGATGCGGATACCAGTTAAGGCGCTCTTCAGGGTTCGGTATCCCGACTTCGTTCAGTAGTTCAATAATTGCGGTATCCGGAGCATTGCCCCTATGCAGAGTCAGTACCTCACCGATCTGTGTACCTATGGTCTGCACGGGGTTGAGGGAGCTCTGAGGCTCCTGGAACACCATGGCAACCCTGCGTCCACGAACCGCGTTCATCTGAGTTTCGCTCAAAGCAAAGAGCGAATCGGTACCAAGCTGCACATCACCGCCCCTGATGCTCAAACCTTCACCGAGCAGGCGCATGATAGCCAGGCTGGTCAGAGATTTTCCTGAACCACTTTCACCGACAAGAGCGAAAACTTCGCCAGCATTAATTTCAAAACTGACGTCATCAACAAGACAACTGCCGCCCGCACCAATAACCAGATTATTTACCTGTAGTAATGGCTTCATTTGTTATCTCCACTACCGGACATGCGAGGGTCAAAGGCATCACGAACACGATCAGAGAACAGGTTTGCTGCCAGCACCAGTACAAACATCAGGATGAAGGCGGCTATTACAGACCACCAGACAACCGGCTCTCGAGCCAGCTCAGCCCTGGCCTCATTAATCATGTTGCCCCAGCTCTTCATCGACGGATCAACACCCACACCGATATAACTCAGAACCGCTTCAGCGAGCACAAAACCACTGAAATCCAGTACCAGTGCAATCAGAATCAGGTGCGTCGTGTTGGGCAGGATATGACGCATAATTACGCGCCAGCGACTGACGCCAAATGCGTGCGCGGCCTGTACATATTCCAGCTGGCTAAGTTTAAGTGTCTCTGCGCGCAGCAGCCGACACAAACCGGTCCAACTGGTCATACCGAGAATGAAACACAAAGCGACAAATTTAAAATCGGCCCGGTCGCTCAAGAGTTTGAATTGCTCAGGGTGCGTCTCTATGTACACATCTATCAGAAGTACAGAAGCGGCGATCAGGAGGATGCCCGGAATCGAGTTAAGCGTCGTGTAAATATACTGGACAACGTCGTCGACCCAGCCACGGAAATACCCTGCGGAAATCCCCAACAATACTGCCAGCGGCAACGTAACGAGGGTGGCCAGAGTACCAATCAGGACGCCAGTCCTGACAGCTTTCACCGCACCATAGAGAACGTCCTGACCTACCTTATCAGTGCCGAGAACGTGGTAGAACTGACTCATATAGAGAGCCCAGCTCGATACCACAACAATAGCGGAGAAAGTAAAGTAAATCACGGGCCAAGGAAGTCGCGAATCGCGCTTTTTCATGAAGGAATGGTGCAGGAATAAAAGGATCAACACTGGCACCAGTGTCCAGCCAACCACCGTCATACTTTTTACGACGATGTCAGCCTCATGCTGGGCATCATCGTCCAGATGACTACCACCGTGCTCAAGGCGTGGATAGTCACGCATCACTCCGCCTTCCGGTAACTCCATATTTTCTTTGGCGAAAGAATGGATAGCAAAAGGAGCTGAATATGTTTTTTCGTCTCGCCCGAACATAGGTGCCAGCGCAAGGTCCAGTAAACTCGTGACTTCAGGAGCATAGTGGACCTCGCCAGAATCACCGGCCTGATCCAGTTTCTTCTGAAAATGAACCGAGTCCGTTAATGCGATCAGGACGTAAAACAGTATCACCAGAAATGACGCAGAACCGATACGTGATTCAAAGACCTGAGACCAGCGTTTGCGGGCCAGAGGGTTGCGGACAACAGTAACGACAAAAACGCACAGTGAAGCCACTAAAAGGAAAATTAAAATATCACTCCAGAGGAGGTGTAGACGTACGTCAAATACTTCCATCAGGACAACCTCACCCGTGGATCAACCAGTGTGTACGAAATATCAGTCAGCAGAAGTCCGATGATGTAAAGAACAGAGCCAAGAAATACCATGCTGCGTACGATGGCAAAATCCTGAGCCTGGATAGCATCCAGGGTGTAACTGCCCAGCCCCGGAATACCGAAGAAAGACTCCACCAGCAGGCTACCCATGAAAAGTGAAGGAATGACCACGACCACACTGGTCAGAATCGGGATCATACCGTTAGGCAGAATATGCCGGAAAAGCACGGTCAACTCGGCCACACCTTTAGCACGCGCAGTACGCACATAATCTTTATTCGCCTCTTCCAGAAACAAAGTCCGATAGAGCCGCGTGCCACCACCAATACCCGAAATCACACCGATAATCACGGGTAATAACAGAAAGCGCCAGGCATCTGCACCGCCGAGATAACCGGAAATAGGCACCAGGCTCCACTCTTTAGCGAAGAAAAACTGACCCGCAATCACATAGAACACACCGGAGACAGACATCAGGCCGACACAGAGGATCATGGCTGACGTGTCGAAGATACTGGCCCGGAACATCACAACGAACAATGCGAATGCGATGTTAACGGATATACCGATGATAAATGTTGGCAGAGCAACGGCGAGGCTTGGCCACATTCGTTGCTCAATATCCGCTGCGATATTTCGGCCGGCATCAGATTTACCAAAGTCCAGCGCAAAGAGACTGAGGGACTTTTCGAAGAAGATGGTTTCAGTGAATGTCCCTGCTCCTTCGGCTTCGCCGTTAATCAGCAGAGGTTTGTCATAGCCGCGCTGCGCTTTCCACTCCTGCACAGCCTCTTCGGTGACATGCTTATCACCCAGCTGTACGCGCGCCATTTGCTCCGGTGTATTCACAACAAAAAACAGAGCAAAGGTAAGAAGATTTACACCAATAAGAATGGGAATGGCGTAAATCAGTCGACGAATAATGTAAGCCAGCATTACTTATCTCCCCCTGCTGGACGAATACGATGATTCAGTCTGCGTCGATAGGCCAGATAACCCGGCAGTGCAGTGACTAAAATAATTACCACGACCATGAATAATGGCCATAAAACCGGGCTATTCCACTCAGCCTGCATGCGGGCACGCTGTTCCGGATCAATACGCAGATACTTGAGTACAGACTTACTGATGCCATGGGGTTTGCTGTTATAAACCCAGGCATTATTGAGTACATAGCTATGTGGGTGAAACGAAGAGGCCCAGGGCATTTCATGGTGCAGGATATCGATCATCTCACGGATAATCTCCATACGCTCAGGGCTGTTTTCCATCAGTTTCATCTCTTCAAACAGCGCATTGTATCGGGCGTTATCGAAGTTGCTCGAGTTAACACCAGCACCTTGAGTAACGACCTGCCCGTTCGGGCCGTATAAAAGAAAGAGGAAGTTCTCTGCATCAGGGTAGTCAGCCAGCCAGCCCCACTGGAACATCTGGGCATTACCGGCTTTCATTTTATCTTTGAAGCGATTGTAGTCAGTGCCGCGGATGTTGAGCTGAATTCCGATTTTCTTGAACTGCTTAATCAACCAGCTTTGAGCCGCGCTCCCGCCTGAACCAACGGTATCGAGATTCAGTACCAGAGGCTCGCCCGTTTCGGCATCGCGACCATCCGGGTAACCTGCTTTCACCATCAGATCACGGGCGACTTCTGTATTTTTTCTGACGGCCTCGCCATCAACCCAGTCAAATACAGACTCATTCATGCCCTCTTGTCCTTCCTGATATCCGAAAATACCGGGAGGAATCGGACTCATCGCAGTTTCTCCGCGTCCATTATAGAAAATGGATATGTACTCTTCCTGATCGTAAATAATCGCGATGGCCTGTCGCAAAAGACGCTTCTTCTCACGCTCTTCCGCCGACCCTGTATCACCAATCACATCGTCGAGCATGTTAAAACCGAAATAATAGGTTCCCGGAGTGACCGCCACATCGAGGCTAATTCCGCGCTCGCGCATTTCATCCGACAGACCTATCCCCTCAGAACCAACGCTAATCGCCTGATCAAAGCTGTCGCTTGCGATACCCGAGCGATCGTAATAGCCCTGCAGAAACTTACTCCATAGCGGAATAGATTCTTTTTCAAGGCGATACACCACTTTGTCTATGAATGGAATTTTCTGCCCCGCATCATCAAGTAACCCTGCGGCCCGGTCTGAAATCTCGCCCTCTGCTGGGTAAAAATCATCACGATAATTCGGATTCTTCTCCAGAATGATGGCCTCATTCGGATCATTCTGAGTCATCATGTAGGGGCCAGTACCGATCGGATACCAATCAAGCGTTATATTTCTATCGGCCATTCCCGGCATGCTGTAGAAGCGGTCTGCTTCGAACGGTATCGGTGCAAAAAAGTGAAACGCCAGCCAATAACTGAACTGTGGGTACTTGCCTTTGAGTCGTATCCGGAAGCGATAGCGGTCGATGACCTCAACCCCGCTGAAGTCGAGCGTACGGAGATCAAGCCACTCACCTTCCTGCTGCGCCTCACGTTCTGCCTTAGCAATTTCAGCAAACTCGTTCATCCCCAGTATGTACTCTGACATCAAGCCCCGGATCGGTGACAGCAAAGTCGGATCAGCCAGCCGTTTTAATTGGTAAGCGTAATCACCGGCCACAAGCTCACGGGTCCCGGTTTCGCTGAAATCATTTAAGGAGCTATATGGCGCTGCATCATCCGACGACTCAAACGCATAGACAGGTGCCCCTGAGGTATCCAGGGCAAGCGCTGGGTGTGGTTGATAATAGATGCCCGGCGTTAACTCGAAGAGATAATCACTGTAGGCAAGATCCGGTGAGTCTGAGGCCACTTCATTGCCTTCAGCGTCGAGATAAACGATCTCTGGCATGCTCGACAGCGTATTGGGCTCCAGCTCGAAAGGTCGTTTCAGATAATGATATTGAAGCGGTGGATCATAAATCTGATCGATAAACCGACCTTCATCAGAACTGTAGGAGATCACAGGGTCCAGATGCTTGGGTGGCCCGGAGAAATTGGAGTACAGGATATTTTTTCCTGCTTCATCCGCCGGGTGGGGGTTGTTCCACGCTCCCTCACTGCAACCGCTGGTGAGAAACGTAAACGCCACTGCCAATGCAGCGACGACGAGCGATCCCTGTGTATTCATTTATCTCCCGTACTGGTCGGATGCAGACCAGACTGCAAACTGAGCTTAACCGGTTCAATGATTTTTATCGTAATTCCGTCGAGTCTGCCAGCTTTTAACGATCAGGCAAACTCCTGTAACAACTCTCTGGTTGCTTTCCAGTTGCTTCTTAGTTGTTCACGGACTCCCCGGCGTTACAGCTAAGAGTGGTAACAGGAACGCATCTTATTCCAAATAGCTATTACTACTAGTGACTTATGTTCTTGTACGACATAACGCTCTTTTGGGATAATGCGCGCCCGAATTCTCCAGACCCCGCGAAAACACACACTTTATGTGGGGTTGTAACGATAGCAGAGGAAAGATGACAGAGTACCTCCTGATACTGGTCAGTACTATCCTGGTGAACAACTTCGTGCTTGTTCAGTTTCTGGGACTGTGCCCTTTTATGGGGGTTTCCAACAAGCTGGAAACCGCCATTGGCATGGGCGCGGCCACCACCTTCGTACTGACACTCGCCTCCGTCTGTAGCTATCTGGTGTACAACTACCTTCTGGTGCCGCTCGACCTGACGTACCTTAAGACCATCAGCTTTATTATGGTTATCGCCGTGGTGGTTGGCTTTACAGAACTCGCCATCCGCAAAACCAGCCCGCTGCTCTATCGTGTTCTGGGTATTTTTCTTCCGCTCATTACGACCAACTGCGCGGTCCTGGGTGTTGCCCTGCTCAACATCAAGCGAGACAACACCTTCGTAGAATCCATCCTGTATGGCTTCGGTGCCGCCGTTGGGTTTTCACTGGTCATGGTTCTGTTCGCTGCCATGCGTGAACGCATTGCTGTTGCTGATGTGCCTGTCGCCTTTCAGGGCTCAGCCATCGCTATGATTACTGCGGGTCTTATGTCTCTGGCGTTTCTGGGCTTCACCGGCCTGGTCAGCATCTGAGGTATTGGCATGAGTACTATCATTATCGCTATTGTCGTTCTGGCCAGCCTCGCAGCACTCTTCGGCGCCCTGCTCGGCTTTGCTTCAGTCCGTTTCCGGGTTGAGGGAAACCCTGTCGTCGATCAGGTGAACGACCTGCTACCGCAGACTCAGTGCGGGCAATGTGGTTTCCCCGGCTGTAAACCCTACGCCGAGGCAATTGCAGATGGGGAAAAGATCAACAAATGCCCGCCTGGTGGTGAAAGCACGATTCAGGCACTGGCTGACTTACTGGGCGTAGAGCCTGAACCACTGGATGCCGAGCACGGCGCTGAAAAAGACGTTCCCATGGTCGCCTACATCCGCGAAGACGAATGTATTGGTTGTACTAAGTGCATTCAAGCATGTCCTGTCGATGCCATTCTGGGGGCGGCGAAGCAAATGCACACAGTTATCGTCGATGAATGCACAGGTTGCGACCTTTGCGTGGAGCCTTGCCCGGTGGATTGTATTGATATGGTGCCTCAGTCTACCGATACCAGCAGCTGGTACTGGCAAGCACCTACGACTGGAGTTGAGTTGATAGCGACGGATCGTCGTTCGCTGAAGACGGAGGCACACGCATGACCCACCTGATTCAACTCCATGAATTTGATGGCGGCATTCATCCCCCAGAAAACAAGCGGCAGTCGAATAGCCGACCAATCCGCAAAGCGAGTTTGCCGTCAGAGCTGGTTCTGCCACTGCATCAACACATAGGTGCACCTGCAAACCCGGTCGTTGCTGTGGGTGATACCGTTTTAAAAGGTCAGGTTATCGCCGAACCAGAGGGCTTTGTCTCGGCTCCTCTGCATGCACCAACGTCAGGAAAAATAAGCGCCATTGAAGCACGTCAGGTACCTCACGCTTCGGGTCTCAGCGAGACATGCATCGTGATTGAGCCCGACGGAGAAGACACCTGGGTCGAGCATCAGGGGTTATGTGACACTCTGGGACTTGATCACTGCGACGACATCCCGGTCGACAAGTTACTGGAACGTATTCGTGACTGCGGCATTGCGGGCATGGGCGGCGCGGGCTTCCCGACCGCCGTTAAACTGAATACTGGCAAGCACAAGATCGACACTCTGATTCTCAACGGTGCTGAGTGCGAACCCTACATCACCGCCGACGATATGCTGATGCGCGAACACGCCAGCGAAGTCATTCGCGGTGCCCAGATACTGCTGCAGATCCTCGGTGCAGAGCGCTGCCTTATTGGCGTTGAAGACAATAAACCCGAAGCCATTGCAGCGCTTGACGATGCGCTCGTTCAGCACAATGAAGAACACCACATCGACGTTGTCACCATTCCGACGAAATATCCATCGGGTGGTGAAAAGCAGCTTATTCAGATTCTGACGGGCAAAGAGGTTCCTTCCGGTGGTATTCCTGCGAGCCTTGGTATCGTCTGCCAAAACGTTGGAACAGCAGCCGCCATTGCCGATGCCGTAGATTTCGGTCGGCCACTGATCAGCCGGATTACCACAGTCACCGGAGATGCGGTTCGGGATAAGGGCAACTGGGAAGTTCTTCTGGGTACGCCCGTCAGTCACCTGTTATCACTCAGCGGCTATCGTCCGGCAAAGCGTGAACGTGTTGTCATGGGTGGCCCGATGATGGGCTTTGCCCTCCCGACCACTGAGTTGCCAGTTGTGAAAACAACCAACTGCCTGCTTGCCCCAACAGAAAAAGAGTTACCGACTAACAACCCAGCGATGGCTTGTATCCGTTGCGGTTTGTGTGCCGATGCCTGCCCGGCAGACCTTCTGCCGCAGCAGCTTTACTGGTTCAGTAAAGCCCAGGAGTTTGATAAAGCAGAGCAGCACAACCTGTTTGACTGCATTGAATGTGGTGCATGCTCCTACGTCTGCCCGAGTGAAATCCCGTTGGTTCAGTACTACCGGTTCTCAAAAGGCGCTATCCGGGAAGAGCGTGCGGCTGCCGAAAAAGCCGAGCAGGCTCGCATCCGTTACGAAGCCCGGATTGAACGCCAGGAGCGGGAGAAAGCCGAAAAAGAAGCTAAGCGTAAGGCCCGCGCCGAAGCAGCTGCTAAAGCACAGTCGGTTAAGAAAGAAGCGCCTGCCGCTAAAGCTTCTCCTGTAGCGGAACCGGCAGCGAATGCGGACCTCGAGAAGCTCCAGAAGCAGTTAGCAGCCGCTCAGGCCGCCGTCGCGAAAACCAAAGAAAAGCTTGAAGCTGCACGGGAAGACCCGGAGAAAGCCGATAAGATACCGGCCTTTGAGTCTGCGCTTGCTAAGACCCAGGACAAGATCAAAACACTGGCAAAAGATATTGCAGCTGCGAAGAAAGCCGCTAAGTCAGCTCCAGCAGCTGCGGGGCCAGACAAGGGCGACCCGAATAGCCCCGAGCGCCTGCAGAAAAAGTGGGAAACCGCCGCAGCCCGACTGGAAACCGCCAGAAAACGCTTAGCAGATGCTGAAGCGAACGGCGCTGACACGGTAGACGCATTGCGTGCGGGCGTTGAAAAACAAGAGGCTCGCGTCGCAGAAGCAAAGGCGGCCTATGAGGCTTCTCTCAACAGTGATGCTTCAGCCAGCACGGGCGCTTCACTCGAAACTGCAGTGTCAAATAACGCTGGCACAGACAACACATCAGCTGAAACGGTCGCTGCAAAGCCGAACTCGGAACAACTCCAGAAGAAGCTACTCGCTCAGAAAGATCGTGTGGAGAAAGCGAAAGAGCGTCTCGAGATGGCACGTGCCGAGGGCCTGGATTCTGTTGAGGCTCTTGAGAAGGCGCTGAACAAACAGCTGGATAAACTGGCAGCCTTTGAAGCTCAGGCCAGTACCACAGGAGAAGTATAACCATGGCACTGCTGACGCTGTCCTCACCCCATACTCACGGGCCGAACCGCACCAGCCGAATCATGCTCACCGTGGCGCTGGCGACTCTGCCAGGCCTCGCGGTGATGACCTGGTTTTTCGGCTTTGGCACTCTGATCAACACAGTACTCGCGATCATCACGGCGTTGGCTTCTGAAGCGCTTGTACTCAAGCTACGCAAATATCCGGTGAGCTTTTTCCTCAAAGATAACACCGCATTGGTCACGGGTCTGTTACTGGGCCTGGCGTTACCTCCCCTCGCTCCCTGGTGGATCACTGTTTTAGCCACCTCGTTCGCCATCATTTTTGCTAAGCAGATTTACGGTGGTATGGGTAATAACCCATTTAATCCTGCGATGGTCGGTTACGCTCTCGTATTGATCTCTTTTCCGGTACAGATGACCACGAACTGGGTGACCTCTTTTCAGGTCAGCGGGTCAGATGTTGCCGGGTTCACTGACGCCTTGAGCATTATCTTTGCGGGCGCATCTTCAACTGCTGACGCATTCACAGGGGCTACGCCGCTTGATCAATACAAGCACCTGATCAGCAAAGAGACTTCTGACGAGCTGCTCCAGAGAAACACTTTTAATGGCTGGCTCAACGGTGGCTGGGAATGGGTTAATCTGGCCTTCCTCGCTGGCGGCCTGTTTCTTATGGCCCGACGCATCATTACCTGGCACATTCCGGTGTCCATGCTCGCCGCACTAGGCATCTGTTCACTGATTCTGGGCTGGGATGAAGATCTGTATACGCCGTTGTCACTGCATCTGCTCAGTGGTGCGACCATGCTGGGTGCATTCTTTATTGCCACGGACCCCGTTTCAGCGTCGACCACACCGACAGGTAAGCTTATCTACGGTGCCGGCATAGGTATTCTACTTTATGTCATCCGTACCTGGGGCGCATACCCGGATGCCGTAGCCTTTGCCGTACTGCTGATGAACTTCGCGGCTCCCTTCATTGATGCCTACACCCAGCCACGCAGTTATGGCCATAGCAAGCCTAAGCGTGGCCTCAAGCCGGGGGAGAAATCATGATTGAGTTGCTCTCAGCTATACGCAAAAACGCTGTTGGTCTTGCAATTTTCGCGGTTGTGACGGCCGGTGCGATCGCCCTCGCCCAGACACTGACAGCGGACCGTATCGCATACAATATCAAAGCGGCCGAAGCCCGCGCGCTGAATGAGATACTTCCGGCAAGCAGTTACGACAACGACCTGCTGAATGACACAATGAATGTGGATAAGCGCTTTAACCAACAGCTATTGGGCCCTCTGCCAGACAGTGCCGTTATTTATCGCGCCCGCAATAACGGCGAAGTCAGCGCGGTGATTCTGCCTGCAGTTGCCCCAGACGGATACACGGCCGAAATAGATCTGATTGTCGGTGTTAAGTCCGACGGAACGCTTGCTGGAGTTCGTGTCGTCGCACACCGCGAAACTCCGGGGCTGGGTGATAAAGTTGAGATCCGGAAGTCTGACTGGATTACCAACTTCGAGGGTAAGTCACTCGCTCAGCCTGTGCCTGAACAGTGGGCAGTAAAGAAAGATGGAGGCGACTTTGATCAGTTCACTGGCGCAACCATCACACCGCGAGCGGTTGTTCGCGCTGTTAAACGCGCACTGAAATTTTTTGAGATGCACCGTGACGAGCTGCTCTACGGTAACGCACTTTCGGGAGAAAACAGCGATGGCAACTAAGTCACTCAAAGATATATCCCTCGACGGCCTGTGGAAGAATAATCCGGCACTGGTTCAGCTGCTAGGTTTATGCCCTCTTCTTGCCGTAACAGGCTCTGTTGTTAATGCTTTAGGGCTGGGGCTGGCAACCATGATGGTATTAGTCGGTTCTAACCTGTCCGTTTCTCTTATCCGAAACCACGTGTCTGACGCGGTTCGACTCCCTGCGTTCGTCATGATTATCGCCTCATTCGTCACCGTCGCTGAATTGACCATGCAGGCGTTCACCTACGAGCTCTATGAGGTACTGGGCATTTTTATTCCATTGATCGTGACTAACTGCGCGATCCTCGGGCGGGCTGACGCTTTTGCCTCTAAGAATCCGATACTGCCATCGGTGGTTGATGGTGTGATGATGGCTATTGGTTTTACGGTTGTTCTTGTACTGCTCGGCGCGCTGCGTGAAGTCCTGGGCCAGGGTCAGATTTTCGGCAATATGGAACTCTTATTCGGCCCGTCAGCCGCTGACTGGAAGATTGTTCTGGTTGAGAGTTATCCGGACTTTCTCTTTGCTATTCTGCCGCCGGGCGCATTTGTCGGCATGGGTCTGCTGATCGCCCTCAAGAACCTGATTGACGATCGCATTGATAAGGCGGCTGCCGCTAAAGCAGCGCCAGTCGAAGCGGGCTCAAAGCGTGTCCGTGTTACCGGGAAAATCAGCTGAGCGCACTGCTCAGCTGCGTCCTTTCGCGTGTTGTAACTCTGCCATTTGCGCTGAATTCACCTGCGCAAAGCCTGCATTAGCTCGGTTCTCTATTGCTTTGTCCGCGTATAGGGTGGCGGATGCTCCCAACATGCCAACGAAAAACAACTCCGCAAACACCTTGTGATTGCCGAAATTGTAATGCATCAGACGAATCGTGATCACACCCAGCGCCAGGGCAACAAGCCCCCCGAACATAAGCGACTGCAGCATCAGATTGGTATCGGGCAATTGCGCTCCGGTTTCAACCCATGCCAGTGTTCCTTTAGTCAGAAAACCGGTCGCCAACAGTAAAAAAGCCACTGCGGGTACGGCATAGCGATCCGGGCGCTGTTGACGCTCAGGACCTTCGAGTCGCTGGAGTATTTCAGCAAACTCAGCCATGGCTGGCAGAGCCACATCCGCAAAGGCATTCATCTCCGCTCTGTCCTGCGAATTATCATCGACCAGCGCCCAGAGCCGCCCGCGGCGACAAACCAGCTTGTTGATCTGCACTGTCTCCGGCGACCCAAGGTTAAACATTCTCAGGAGTTTATCGCTCAGGCCTGGCGCAGCGGCAAGAGCCTGTGAAGCAGTGAAGTCGTCAGACAAAATAAGAAGAGAGGCGTCAAAGGCGGGGTTACAGATTCGTTTATCACTGTCGACGCCGATGCGGGCGAGGAGCCGATCAAGCGCACCATGGCGGCGCATTACAAAGTCATAGCGCAGGGAGACCTCCATACCGACTTTAATCTGACGCCCTGTCTTTCCCTCGTGGGTCCGGTACTCGTACTTGATTCCTGCATACTCACCCGGCACGCCCTTCCATTCTGCCGTAAAACGGTGCATTAACATCGCTACTGCATAAAGTACAAGGCAAGCAAAGCCTATGGTTAGCCACATAATCAGAACCCTTCCGCTCAGTTTTTGTGAACTGCTCACATTTAACTCTAGTCCATCGCAATGGACTGTGGGTTAATTCACACAGACCCGGCCTGAAAAGCTACAGGGCATGCCGCAAAAACTACTTTCAGGTATACTCCGCCGCGTTTAGCCTCTCAGGCCCGTGTTTACCAGTATCAGGCGACCACTAAACCGGTTCCGCCGATCCCTCAGACCCAGTAGGTTTCTTTATGAGTCAGCCCAATACTTTCGTCATCTGTGCGATGTACAAGTTCGTGACACTTGATGATTACGAAGCAAAACGTGAGCCACTTCACGACGCTATGGTCGCTTTCGGCATCAAAGGAACCCTACTCCTCGCTAAAGAGGGCATTAACGGTACGGTTGCCGGTTCACGTGAAGGTATCGACCAATTGCTCCAATGGTTAGCTCAGGACGATCGCCTCGCAGACATCAGTTACAAAGAGTCCTATGAAAACGAAATGCCCTTCTATAGGACTAAAGTCAAACTTAAGAAAGAAATCGTGACCATGGGTGTAGAGGGCATCGACCCTCGCCATACTGTCGGCACCTACGTAAAGCCTGCGGACTGGAACGATTTAATCTCAGATCCCGCCGTTACCCTGATCGACACGCGAAATGACTACGAAATAGGTATTGGTACCTTCAAAGGGGCCGTCAATCCAGAGACAGAGACCTTCCGTGAGTTCCCACAATATGTGAAGGAGAAACTTAACCCTGAGCAGCACAAAAAAGTGGCGATGTTCTGTACCGGTGGTATCCGCTGTGAAAAATCCACCGCGTACCTCAAGGAGCAGGGTTTTGAAGAGGTCTATCACCTCGAAGGAGGCATTCTGAAATACCTCGAAGAAGTACCCGCTGAAGACAGCATGTGGGAAGGTGAGTGCTATGTCTTTGACAATCGTGTCAGTGTCGATCACCAGCTTAACAAAGGTCATTACGATCTGTGCCATGCGTGCCGACGCCCTATCACCGATGAAGACAAAGAACACGCCGACTATGAAGCCGGTGTCAGTTGCCATCACTGCATTAACGAATACACAGCGGAACAACAGGAACGTTTCCGTCAGCGTGAGCAGCAGATGCAGCTTGCTCGCGAGCGAGGTCTAGACCATCTGGGCGCCGATCTGAACGACATCCGCGACCAGCGCCGAAAAGAAAAGCTGGCTTACAAAGAAGCCCAGCGTAAGCGTTCAGGCAAAGACTGACTTCGCGCTTATTTGTCGCAGTAATTCTCGAAATTCCTCGATAAAACGGGCTGGGCTACCGTTGCATTATTTGGTAGCCCTATTCCTCACGGAGTTTTTATTTGTTAGTCCAGATGAGTAACTTGATAAATCTCGCCATGTCCCATGACCGGGAAGTTACTCGCCTCAATCCCCTTTTCCCGCAATGCTTCAGCCAACCTGACCGGCGGCTCATCCATTTCTTCGTCCGTTAAAATAAAAGTCCCCCAATGCATTCCGATGGCTTTTTCAGCCTTCAGATCAATAAATGTCTGCACCGCTTCTTCGGGGCTCATATGCGCGTCTTTCATAAACCAGCGTGGGTCATAGGCTCCAATAGGAATCGTAGCCAGATCAATGTCCGGGTAATCTTCGCCGATTTTTCTGAAGTCATCTGAGTAGCCACTATCACCCGTATGAAAAATGCGAAAGTCTTCAATATCAATTAACCATCCAGCCCAAAGTGATTTATTTCTGTCGAAGAAGGTTCGCTGAGACCAGTGTTTCACAGGGAGCGCTGTCAGAGTCATGCCCTCATATTCGTGAAACTCCCACCAATCAAGCTCAACAACCTGATCAATACCGTAACCAGATAATTCCTCTTTCAATCCGAGAGGCACAAGAAATAAGGGCGGGTTATCTTGCTGACGCGAGTAGAGCTCAGTGAGAGACGCTTCATCAAGGTGGTCGTAATGGTTATGAGAAATAACCACGGCATCAATGTGGGGGAGCTCTTCAATCGTCATCGGAGGTTCAACGATGCGTTCAGGGCCTAAAAAACTAAGAGGTGATGCGCGCTTCGAAAAATGCGGATCGGTAAGGATGTTTTTACCTTTTACCTGTAACAGAAAAGCACTGTGCCCCAACCAGGTGATCTGAGTTATGGCTGGCTTCGCGATGACATCAGGGTCTGGCTGAATAACATCGAAGTGTTGAGGGGCCGGCTCCTTCCTGCTCCAACGCCAACGCAAAAGATCTTTGAAGGATTTACTGATTGCCTTGCCATCAGTATTCACAAAGGTGCCATCAGGCATATGATGCGCCGGGCGGTTCTGTGCAACATCGGCCGGTCCGTTATGCATAATCGCAGCACAACCAACGGCCACTGCGAGGCTGCCTACCAGTAACAGGGCTGACTTCAACGTAATTGCTCTATTGTAGAATGAAGGCTCGGATTCTCTGAGTTCATCGATAATTTCAACACACCAGATAAAAATACATGTTCAGCTAACCTGCCTGATCTGAGGTTTGTAGGCACCAAACAGTATCTTAAGCATGCGTTCCTGCGCCCGCCGACCGCGGCGGGTCAGCCATGCACGCCCACCGGGCAGAAGTCGAAAAAACGTATGCGCGAGTGCGTTTAGCGGCGCAAAAAGAAACGGATACCAGGGCCAGCGACACGGAGGTAAACCCAATGTGCGCATGCCTTGAGATCCAACAAACAGCCTTAGGATACTGAGATGGACCTCTTTATCCCAGTGACTTCGTAGCCATTGCGCGTTTGGATAGTAACGCTCCAGAGGTTCATCCATCAGCGCCTGTGCGAGCTGCTTGGAGCCCTCATCTGCCTGAGCCTGACTCAGCAGGTTACGATATAAAGCAATGCGCCCCTCTTGCTCATTGTCGACCAGCAGAGATTCGTCCAGCCCCATCAGCCAACCTATGTAGCGCCAAAGGTGCATAACGTACGCACCCTCCTCCTTCGAAACAGGTACGCCGAGCACACGCTGACCAAGAAGAAACATAACTGAGAACGCAAGGTAAGTGACCTGCATATCCAGTTGGTTTACTGGCAGGCCCAGATAATCATGGTCCCAGTCTTTGCGTACCGAGAGTTGCCGCCGGACCATGGCATGAATAAGTCGGACGCGCAGAGTCGTAGAGAAGCCCTGGCCACCGGGCAGGACAGAACCCGGCTCAGTACAATCCATCCACCATTTCGTTGTTTCAGCGACTCTGCGCTGTGCACCCTTTTCAAGAGCACCCGTTTTCAACAGAGTCTGATTAATTGCGCTGGCCTGGTAGCCAGCCATCAAACCGAAATCCCGAAGGATACGCATACCCGTCTTACCTGACCTGGCAACGACAGCACAACCTCGGCTCAATGCCTCCTCATCAAGCCAATCCGGAAGCTGGTTCGCATAGTGAATAAAGGCTTGCAACTCAGGTGGTAATGACGAGACATCTTCCGCGCCGCCTTTCAAAGCGTGCTCTATGACTGACCATCTACCTTCGCTCGTCGCCAACCACGCCGCCACGTCATCAGCTAATGGGTCGCCGCAAAGAAGCTGCTTGCCCAATTCCCGCCACTCGACTGAATTAGGCTCGGCAGCTGCTTTATCTTTTATCGTCAGCAAAATGGGAGATGCTATTTTTCTGGCAGTATGGATATGGATTCCGTGACGCTCTGGAGTATTCATAGACAGTTTCCCTGAAGTTTCACCAGATCTGGAAGATCAAACTGGTACTCTTGCGTACCAACCTATCCACGAGCACTGGTACTGTCAAGTACCAGCCGCTATACTTGAGTGAAATTACGATAAGCGGTATGAAAAAAGCGCATGACTGCACCTGCCAGGGATCATAAAGACAGGCTCCTTTACGCACTGGAAAATGCAATGGCGACGAAGCGCTATCGCGACGTTACCCTGGCTGATATCACCAGCAGTGCCAAAGTATCGCGACGCACCTTCTACGAGCACTTTACGAACAAAGACGAATGTCTGTTGGCGCTGGCTCGAACGACAAGCCAGCGCATAATGAAAAGTATCATCAGCTCGTACGATGCGGCTGATGACTGGCCGCAAACTGTGAAAAAAGTGACATCTGGGTATCTGCAGTTCATCGCCGAACACCCCACTCTTATGTACGCCTTATACGTAGAGGTGGCGGCTCTCGGCCAGAGCGGTCTGGAAGTAAGACGAGAGATCAGTCAGACCTTTTCGGAGTTTCTCAGCAACCAGACAAATTTGAGGCGCTCATCCGCTGAGCTGAATCACGCCTTATCAAGACAGGAAGCTCTGGCACTGGTGGCAGGGATTAACGAGCTGATATTGCAGACCTTCATGACGGAAAAGACAGACAACAGGGTGACTGAAATCACCCGGCTGAATGATGTTGCAAGCTCGCTCATACTGAGAATGACCAGTCACCCTGGAGTGTGACAGACAGCCTCAATGTTATTGCCATCCGGGTCAATCACAAAGGCGCCGTAATAATGCTCATGGTATTGTGGGCGTAATCCCGGCTCTCCGTTGCATTCAGCTCCCTGACTCATCGCAGCAGAATAGAAGTCATCGACCCCAGTACGGTCTTTGGCAGAAAAAGCAACGTGGCGTGGTGTATATGTCTCTTTCACCTCAATAACCCAGAACACTGGCTTCCCCTCAGGGCCAAAGGCACACATTCTCTGAGTTGGAAAATACCGGTTCCAGGTGGCAATAAACTCCATCTGCACCGAGTACCCTAACGGTTCAAAGGCAGCCGCATAAAAATCTCTGGTTTTCAGAAAGTCACGGGCATATGTACTCAGGTGGTCAATCACGGTTACTCCTTCGGCATAGTGTGCCTAAGCACCTACAGGCACTTCGTATCTGGGCTGACCTTCCGCATCACCAGCAATATCTGCCCAACATGGATGCCGAATTTGGTCATGCGCGTTTCATTAACAACCACACCATCAGCGACATGAAACATCCAGTCGTCCATATTCAGATCAATCGTATCACCTGGCTCACCATAACGTAGAGTGTATGCCATGTGAATCGCGTTACCCGCCCACTCCATGGTGGTTGCCTCAGGAACATCCGAGGCTTTGGCACTGAGTACCTCTCGCCCACCTTCCCGCGCTGGCGTAAGGGTCCAGACCCGGGTTTCACGCTTGGCTTCTGCACCCGGTTCATCGTAGAAGTAAAATACCTCATCCAATGTACCAACACCATTCTCATCCCAGCTGGCATCGATACGTGCGTTAAACGAACGTATTTCTTCACCACTGCGATCACGAACCACGCCATCGGCACAGATTTTCCCTTCAAAAAAGGTCTGAGGGATTAGTTTTGGTGAGCGCCCGGCCGCATGATCCACCTGAGTACTTGAGCATCCTGCGACAGCAAGCGCTGCCGTCACCCCAACCAATCCAGAACGAAAAACTCGACGAGACATGCGCATATGGAACTCCAAAGTTATTCAATACTTATACAGAGTATCCATTTACCCGGGAGTTCCTGCAAGTGTCACGCACCTGCCACGTTCATAATCCAACCGATAGCCAAAACCTGCGGCACCGTAACCAGAGGCAAAAACAGTGCAATCTTCCAGCTACGTGTCGTATCTTTCAACGCCATAATCTCTGTATAGTCTGTCGCTGCACCAGCCATCAGAAAGGTGAACGCGTTCCCAGGAGCCCCGGCTCGATTGAACAGGTCGGCAGCGATGGGGCTCGATCCCTCAGAGCAGACCTCAATGAGCGTTGTGGCCAGCAGGGTCAATAGCAGCCCAGACATACTTGCCCCAAACCACACACCAAAACTCTCGGGCGGTACAAAAGCCCGGATTAATGCGACCAGTACAACGCCAAAAACCACCCATCTCAGCACCATTCTGGATTCCTTCAATCCGCCCCAGAACATCTGGAGCAAGGCCTTAGGACGCCAGTCGTGTTCCTTCCAGGATGCTTTCACAGACGGCCAGAACGCAATGTCGTCAAACTCCACAGTGTTAGGGTTTCCGGGCAGGACACCCCGGTCACACAAGCGATCAAAAATCCAACCGCTGATCCAGGCGATCACCAATGATGCAAGGATAAACAGTAACGTCCATTGCAGGCCGATCAAACCGACGAGAATAAGTGTCAGTGTCAGGGAATTCCATGGACTGGCGATAAGGAACGCCATCACCTGTCCGATACTCGCTCCACGCTCATACAGTTTCATCGCGACCATCAGGATGCCATGGTTGCACAAGTCAAGCAGCAGCCCGGCGAGCGTCGCCCGGAATATACCGCGCTTACTGCCTCCCCTGCCGAGTACCGACATGATCGCTTCTCGCGGAATCCGCCCGAGGATGCCGACGAAGAAGGCAGCAGACAGTATCCCCCACCACATGGCATTCACCATTTCATAACTCGTATGGAGCATGCTTCCTAACCAGTCAGGGTACTGATCCGTGTGACCGATAACCAGAAAACCCAAATAGCCCAGAACAACCGCAGGCAAGCAAGTCCACATTATCCAGTCCCGGCGTTGCTTGTCTGCGGGGGCACAGCAGGAAGCATCGTCGCTCGAAACAGGCGTATCGGACCCACAGCAGCTACTGACAGGCTCTTTTGGCTTGCCAGCGCAACAACCAGTACTTTCTGCCGCAGGCTTACTGGAAGTATCTGAGCACGTGTCTGCCGGAGATGACGCACTGCAGCAGCTTTTCTTATCGTCACTCATAGTGACCTCCTTCAATCAGATGGCAAATATGGTCGCCACAAGGGGAACAGTCCGGTAATTTCTTCCACTCTTCCACCGCAGACTCCATACGCTTTACCAAAGCCTGCATATTAATCAGTTTTTCCTGAGCCTCTCTCAACCTGAGCTCAATCAATTCACGGGCATGAGGGCAAAGAGACTGCCCCTGGGTAGCATCCGAAAGCAGTTGCTGGATATCATCCAGCGTGAAGCCCAGCGCCCGAGCCCTCAAAATAAACGAGAGTCGCCTGACTTCTTCGTGGCCAAAACTATGATACCCCGAAGCATCTTTACCGGGTGTCAGCAGCCCCGACCGCACATAATGCCGAACGGTATTCACGTTCACGGCAAACCTTTTCGCAAGCTCACTCGCTTTCATACACTCACTCACCTGTTTAGCTTCGAACTCAGTGTACGATAAACCTGCGAGTAACTCTCAGGTCAAGCACTCAAAATATCTCTTAACTATCCAGCCTATGCTGCGCATTCTACATTTCTGAACTACCTTTGTTACAGCGGGTTTTTTATGAGTAGAACGGCTTGGAAACGACATACTCGCTGACACACATGACTGACTACCTCAATCTTCCGTCACTGGACTATCCCGATATGCGACTAACACTGTTTCTCGTATTACTGTTCTGCATGCCAACGCAGGCACTCACAGTCATTACGGGAAACTCGTTCGAACACTACAACCTCGAAGGAGGGCTGGAATACAGGTTGCAGGCATCTCCAGATCGTCCGCAAATGAATACCGACTGGGAAGTCGCCCGCGATACACTTACTTTCGGATTCAACCCAGATAACCTCTGGATCCGCTTTGCCGTGCGCAATACCTCATCCGAGACACAAAACCTGATTCTCGATTTCCCCTACCCTCTGCTCGATGAAGTGGATGTGTATATTAAAGATGAATCAGGCAATGAGACCCTTCATCAGTTGGGTGACACACGCCCTGCAAGTGCTCAGAAGATACAGCATCCACATCTGCTTGCCGATTTCCGACTCCCTGCGATGAGTGAGCACCAGATAATTGTCCGTGTGAAAACCGAGGCGACTCTCAATGTACCGCTGGCACTTTGGGCGCAAAGTGCGTTCGTATCATCTTCGGTCCGGACAACCGTATTCGACATGATGATGTACGGCATATTAGTGGGGATTGCCCTCTACCATCTGCTTCTGTTTGCCCAGCTCAGAGAACCCTCATATTTCTGGTATTCGGCCTTCCTTATTACTTTGGTCAGCATCTTCGCTTACTTTCAGGGCTACATAAACGCATACGCATTCGAAAGCCTCCGGCGACACAGTAACCACTTTCTGTCGTGGTCGTATGCACTCGTTGCGCTGTCCTGCATATTTTACATACAAAGGACACTCGACTTGCCTCGTAGCCGTCCAGGGTATTCTAAAGCCCTCAATGCGGTTGTTGCTTCCGGGGTCATACTGGCCATAGCCGCCATGTACATTCCCTACTCCTTGTCCATCAAGCTTCTTACCGGCTACGCCATTTTTGCTACCCTGGTCGTCATCAGTTCACAGGCTATAAGAGTCCTTGATCAGTACGAGCCCGCTTATTACGGCTTCAGCGCCAGTACATTTCTGTTAATAGGAATGGGCATCACAATATTAGAAAAAACAGGTCTGATTGTGTCGACACCCGTCACCCGCTCCGCAGGCGACGTAGGCTTTACCATCATGGCCATTTTCTACGCACTATTACTTTCTCAACGTATGCGCTGGGAACAGTACAAGAGGCACAAGGCCGAGCTGGCCGTGCGCCTGAGCAATGCGGAGTTGCTGCAAACACAGCAAAAGCTGAATAAAAAACTGGATGTGTTAGTGCGCGAAAGAACAGTTGAGCTGGAGAAAACCAACGAACAACTGCATCAGGCGAGTATCACCGATCCGCTGACGGGCCTGTTTAACCGGCGCCACTTCGATCAGGAATTTCAGCGACTTCATCAGAACGCTACCTATGACGGATCTTCGTTAAGCCTGATATTGTTAGATATAGACCACTTCAAAGCCATTAACGATCACTACGGCCATCCCGCAGGTGACGCCTGCCTGATCGATATCGCTAACCGTATTCAGTCAGTTGCTAAAAATTTTGATGCAGTCTGTGCCCGATATGGCGGTGAAGAATTTATTATTCTGATGGCCGATGAAGATCTCTCCACCGCTAGCGCAGCAGCGCAGACTCTTCTGTCCCTGATAAGAGAAGTACCTGTCTCCGTCTCTGGTCACAGCATCAGAGTGACCGCGAGCATTGGAGTAATTGCACGCCAACCAGGCAGCTCGGACGAAACAGATACTCTGCTTAAGGCAGCCGATGAACTTCTGTATCAGGCCAAATCACAAGGAAGAGATCAGATCTGCAGCCCTGAATCGACCAACGTCCTGTTATGACTCACCGAAAGTAGAAATACCAAAAACCTCTTTACTGAAGTCCCAGAGGTCATCCGTAAGCTTTTCACTACGCGATGACCGGCTTCTGATACCTGGTTTTCTGCGACACCAATATCCACCGTTCCGGCTCTTTGAATCATCCGTCGCCAGAAATATCTGCGTGTCAGCACCCTTTCGTTCAGAAATAAGAAATGGGAAAAACAGCTTCACAAACAAATCAGGAAACTGCCTGTAAAACTCGGTTTTCACCCCACCTGGATGAAAAGAAAATACTTTTACATTACTGTCCTTCAAGTGCTTTTCAAGACCGTTAACGAACAGGATATTGGCTAGTTTAGAGCGTCCATACAGCAGGAATTGCTTAAACAGGAAGCGGTCGCCTCGCGGTGGACTCGTGATGGTCGCGTTAAAATCGAGAATATTACCAACCCAATGAGCGACAGAACTGGTTACGATCAAGCGGGGATCATCAGAACGCTTAAGCAGAGGCATTAACTTGTGAGTCAGCAGGAAATGCCCCATGTGCGTGGCCGCAAACATATATTCATGGCCCGCGTCATTCTTACGAATCGACGAGGTAAATAAGCCAGCGTTGAGTATCAAACGATCAACCTGATCAAAGCGGGAGGCAATCGTTTCTGCAAACTCAGCCACACTCGCATAGTCAGCCATGTCAACCTGGGCGAATTCGACGTCTGCGGAGGGATGTTTTTCCAATATTTCCCGCACCACTCTCTGGCCTTTTACTTCATCTCGCGCAGCAATCACTACCCGGTAGCCAAGACCTGCCAAAGTCTCAGAAGTGATCTTGCCAAGGCCAGCGCTGCCTCCGGTAATGAGTGCTGTTTTCATGGTTTCGTCCTTATAAAGTGACAGAAATATCGGCAATCACAGCATTCGCTGTATCGCGTGCTTCCTCGATAGATTGGCTACGTGCCAGAGCAACACCTAATCGGCGTTTACCAGCAACCTCAGGCTTACCAAATAAACGTACCTGAGTATCTGGTCGGCTCAATGCCGCAGTCAGGTTACCAAACTGCATATTGGTCGATTCACCGGCCACCAGCAAAACTGAAGACGCTGAAGGCCCAGTCTGCACGATATTCGGAATCGGCAAACCAAGAATCGCTCTCGCATGCAGAGCGAACTCAGAGAGATCCTGAGAGATCAGAGTCACCAGCCCAGTATCGTGCGGACGAGGAGACACTTCACTGAAGATAACGTCGTCACCTTTCACAAACAGTTCGACACCAAACAGACCCCGACCACCGAGTTCTGACGTGACCTTTTCTGCAATCTGCTTTGCTTTGGCTAAAGCGGCATCCGTCATTGCCTGCGGCTGCCAGGACTCCTGATAATCGCCATCTTCCTGGCGATGCCCGATAGGATCACAGAAGCTCGTAACGATATTGCCAGCGCCATCATCATGTCGGATCGTCAACAGAGTGATTTCAAAATCGAAGTCGACAAAACCCTCAACGATGACTTTACCTTTACCAGCACGTCCACCTTCCTGAGCGTAATCCCAGGCGGCTTTAATCTGATCTTCTGATTTAACAAAACTCTGGCCTTTGCCTGAGGAGCTCATGATCGGCTTCACTAGACATGGCAGTCCGATGGACTTTACCGCAGCCTCGTACTCTTCATCGGAAGCGGCGAACTGATACGAAGATGTTGGTACTTCTAAGGTTTCGGCCGCGAGCCGGCGAATACCTTCACGGTTCATGGTCAGCTGAGTCGCACGCGCAGTTGGAACCACGTTAAATCCTTCTGACTCCAGTTCAGCCAGAGTTTCTGTCGCAATGGCTTCAATTTCAGGAACAATCAGAGCAGGCTTTTCACTCTCAATCACCTCACGAAGAGCCTTACCGTCAAGCATTGAAATAACATGGCTGCGATCAGCCACCTGCATAGCAGGCGCATTGGCGTAGCGGTCGACGGCAATGACCTCACAGCCGAGACGCTGCAGTTCAATTGCAACTTCTTTTCCCAGCTCTCCCGAGCCACAGAGAAGAACACGGGTTGCCATAGGTGAGAACGGAGTACCAATTGTGGTCATAATATCAATCCAAATCTGTTAAACGTGCATGGTACGTACTGCTTATTCGGCAGAGGCGTCCACACTAAAAAAATTCATTGCGGCGCGTTCCCGCTCGCCGACCAACTGCATCACCTCGCGACGCTGGTCGTTCGTCATGCTGCCCCAGTCTGTGATTTCCTGACCGGTGCGGTAGCAGCCCAGACAGACATTATTTTCATCGAGAGCACAGATACTGACACAAGGTGATCTGAGCGGCGCTTCGTTTGTGTCCGTCATAAATCAACTTCTTCCAGAGTATTCGTATAACGCTCAGCGTTCTGCACGTAGTGCGCGGCGCTGGCTTCTAATAATTTCTTCTGCATATCATTTAACTCTCGCTTAATGACCGCTGGAGACCCCACCACGAGAGAACCATCAGGAATATCCATACCCTCAGGAACCAGAGCATTCGCACCGATAATGCAGTGCTTACCGATACGTGCTTTGTTCAGAATCACTGCACCAATTCCAATCAGCGAATAATCACCAATATCACACCCGTGCAGCATGGCATTATGACCAACAGTCACCCCCTTCCCTAAGGTCAGAGGAATGCCTGAGTCTGTATGCAGAACTGCACCATCCTGAACATTTGACTGTGGCCCCACTGTAATAACGTCGTTGTCACCGCGCAGCACAGCGTTGAACCAGATGCTCGATTCTTCACACAGAACACAGCTGCCGATTACCGTTGCATTCCCGGCGACAAATACGCCTTCTTTCTTTTCTGGAGTTCGGTCATCGATTCGGTAAAACATAACGTACCTCTTGCTCTGACGAGTGATGAGCCTCGACAGGTAATTCAGATTTCCGGGGCCACAGGATCAGTACTTGAGACTGATATCAGCATCCCAGAAGTTATTCATAAATTCGGCAATCATCATGGCGGTTAACCCCCATATATGAAAGTCCTCGAAATCGTAGCTCGGTAAGCGAATAGCCCCGCGTTCGAAATAGCGACTGGGCGGCTGAGTGAACAACGACAGCGGCACCTCAAATACTGCATCCAACTCGTCAGGGCTGGCCACATGCTGAAGCCCAGGCGGAATAATCGCCAGAACCGGAGTCACCAGATACCCAAAACGACTGACCACCTGATCAAGCTCCCCGATGACGGTAACATCCGCGGGGTGCAGGGCCACCTCCTCATGCGCCTCGCGAAGTGCCGTGGCTACAATGCTGTCGTCCTCCGGGTCTCGTTTACCTCCAGGAAAGGCCACTTCCCCCTTGTGAGAAGACAGATGTGCGGCCCGGCGAGTGAGAAGAACATTTGGAGAAGGCTCATCGGTAAGAGCAAGCAAGACACCGGCCTCAGCAAGGTCAGGCTGAGGAATCTGTCTGGGGGTCAACTGTTGATGCTTCATCGACAACAGATCATGTAGGGGCATATTCGTCATATGGCCATTGTAAGCTCAGAGGTAATCCGTGGCTATCCGTGCGCCCTGTCAAAAAAATCGCAGTCACTGAATACTAAAAACACCAAACTGCATTAATTGTCGTATTTTGACCGATTTATAGATCATTTTATAATCAGAGCAATAAATTAAATAACCTAACCTACTAGAAAAACCGCAATCCACTTTCGCTGAACAAGCGGTTAACCCACTGATTTATAACAATTTTCCAAGTAACACAAAGTTACAGTAAAGATTTTTTTCAAGATAATCAGATAGTTAGACAGGTTAAACAATGACAGTGATGTATGTTTGACGCTTTCACCTTGGGGTAGACTAGTTTCCGAAATATGCAAATGCGCGACTTGCAGAATCTAGAAACAGATACGAGGTATTGAGCCGTGGACATGCCATCTTTTGACGAAATGGTTCGCTTAGCGAAGAACGATCCTGAAACACTGGAACGTATCCGCCTGAAACTGATTGAAGAAACCATCGCCGAAGCACCAGCAAATTGTCACCGCCGCTTACGTGGCCTGCAATTCCAGATTGACATGGAGCGCCGCCGAGCCAGCAACCCAATGAGTGCCTGCGTCAAAATCTCCAAAATGATGCACGACTCACTCTACACAATGCGCCAGACTCTGAACGCCGCTGTGGGTCAGACCACCGACGACGTTATTATGCCACTTGAAACACCGTTACAGGCGCAGGTGCTCGCCTTCCCTATGCAGGCTAATAGCTGATTGCATATACTGCCCTCAGTTCTACTGGGGGCCACCACCATGAAATACTGCAGCCATTGCCGCGCTGAAGTCACCTTTGACATTCCTGAGGGCGACAACCGTCACCGTCACATCTGCCATAGCTGCGACACCATTTTCTACGAAAACCCCAGAATCGTTGCCGGGACACTTCCGGTCTTTGACGGCCGGATATTGCTGTGTAAACGCGCGATTTCTCCGCGCAAAGGCTACTGGACACTCCCTGCCGGGTTTATGGAGAACGGTGAAAGTACCGAACAGGCGGCTCTAAGAGAAACCTGGGAAGAAGCGGAAGCCCGTCCTGTACTGGGTAACCTCTACAGCATGATTACCGTACCGCACATAAACCAGGTCCATATTTTCTTTCTCGCTGACATGCAGGTACCCGAACTTTCTGCCGGCCCTGAAAGTCTGGAGGTTGCGCTTTTCACGCCCGCTGAAATCCCATGGGATGAGATCGCCTTCCCGACGGTATCAGAAACACTGAAGCGCTTTATCGACGGCGCTACCGGGCCTCACGTGTTTGATATCCGCCCCGATCAGGCTTTACACGCAGGCAATGACTGACAATCAGATATCGGCGAGCTGCCACACGTCGTAGGCAGGCTCTTCGTACGGGTGCGCCAACTTCATTGCAGCGACCGCCGCTTTGATCAGATCGTCGGTACAGACCAGTTCTACGCGATATTCAACGACTTTCTCGATGTCACCAACTTTGCCGATATGAGGCTGTGCCCCTTCAAGAGGGCGGAACTGGCCCTCTCCTATGCTCTGAAAACAGCAATGCTCATAGTCACCGATCCGGCCGGCCCCAGAAGCAAATACGGCTTCTTTCACTGGCTCCAGATGGTCCTCTGGCACAAAAAATACGAATTTATACACGTTTGCCTCCAGTCAACGAGCTCGGTCAGGTGATGCGTTCCAACTCAATCAGATTGGCCATGGCCTGTTTACTCCCCCCGCCACAAATATCAGGGTCAGCTTTGAACTGATGACAGACATCCGGACGTGATGGATCGCCAAACAAGCGACAAAGGTTGTCCTCGTCGAGTTGAACACAGCGGACACCCGCAGGCTTACCCTCAGGCATTCCGGGAATCGAACTGGAAATCGACGGAGCAATGCAGCAGGCGCCGCAGCCAGGCTCACACTTCATATAACACGCTAAAACCGGTAGAGAATGTATCTGTTCGACGGAGCGAACAGAGTGTTAGCTTACCCGGCCTGACGCCAGCTTGGTAGCGCTTGCCAGCGACAGTTCACTGGGATAGCCTTGCGGGACTTAATCTGGAGCCCAAATCATGCGCTTGCTATTGCCGCTCATTGGTGTGTTCGCAACAATCTTCGCAACGGTCGATACTGTACATGCTGAGCCTACTAACTTCAGAGTCGGGGCTGGCCTCCTGAAGTACGACGTTCACCCGGCTCCTGACTACATGCCGGACTTCCGCCAGTCAGGCACTACGATCTTTGCCGAATTTCCACAGGACAACTATCACGGCTCCCGCTTCATTATTTACGCACTCGATGAGGGCGATACTTCACTTTGGGGCTATGAGACCCAGATGATGATAGGTTACGGCCTGGCCCAGCCTGGGTTCCGCATTCACACAGGGCCTGCATGGCATCGCGAAGTGATTGATGTGCGCCGTAATGGCGAGGCTGACCCACAGGTATTTAATGGTTGGGGATGGCAGCTTGGCACTGGTTACCAATACCGGGCCCTTACTCTTGAAATCGCGGCGACCTACCGCGATACCCGTGACTACCGCCAGGAAAATAAGGCAGCCACCGGAAACGACACACCTCCAGCCCCTATCCTTTCAAACCTTCTGATCAGCTATCGCTTCTGATCAGAACAGCTTGCCCGTAAGGAACCTCTATGACGAACCCTGTTGCTGTTAAGTACATGTCCAGAGCAGAAATAGAAAGCCTGATGTACACCACAACTGCCGAGTCAGGTAATCAGCAAGCGGAGCTCTTCGAAGCCCTGGTAAGACGTCTTCTCGAAATCATGGAGCAGGACGCACACCGTTGAGTGAGTCCTCTGCGACTAAACCCTCTGACTCTGTGCCCTCAGTCATTGCTCAGGGGCAAGGTTGGCTCGTACTGGATAAACCCGCAGGCCAAAGCTTTCACAGTGAAGATGGTGTGCCCGGATTCTTCGCCGCAGCCGAAGCCGCGCTTGGCCAGAAGCTCTGGCCAGTGCACCGGCTGGATAAAGTCACCTCGGGATTGGTTCTGGTCGCCACCTCAACAGAGAGCGCCGCTTTCCTGTCGCAGCAATTTGCAGAGCGGACAACCAGTAAGTACTACCTTGCCCTGTCACGTCAGCGGCCTAAGAAGAAACAGGGCCTCATCAAAGGTGATATGGGTAAAGCCCGGAACGGCAGTTACCGCCTTCTACGCACCCTCGATAACCCCGCAACCACCCGTTTCTGGAGCAGGTTTGACACCTCTGGGGGTGAGCGCCTTTTTTTGCTGAAGCCTCATACCGGAAAAACTCACCAGTTGCGTGTTGCCATGAAAAGCCTAGGCGCCCCTATTCTCGGCGATACCCGATATGGTGGTGAGCAAGCCGACCGCACCTATCTGCATGCCTGGGCTTTGGAGTTTAACGATGGCCAGGTACAGCAGCGCCTGTTTTCATACCCGTCCGGCAGCCACTGGCCCGATATCCCTGACGATTGGCGCGACCCTTTTACGAATTTCTGACCCTCCTCAACGACGAAACCCGTTCTGCTGAAAGCCATCTACTCTGTCTACTATTCTGTCTGGAGTGGACATGGAAGGATATTGAATCATTCAGCACAGAAGAGTTGCGCAACCCATGTTCTTTTATTAGCATATTACCAAGTAGTAATATTTAGAACATTTCCGGCGAAGAGAACCAGAGAGGAACAATCATGAGTCTCCAGAAGTTTCTGAACAGCGCATTGCTTACCAGCGTTATCCTGATGCCTCTTCACTCGATGGCAGAGACACTCACTATCACAGAAACTATGCTGCCAGATACCTTCAACCTCGACGGCACTATCGAAGCAGTCAACTCAGGTACGATTTCAGCACAGACGAGTGGCAATATCCTCTCAATCAATGGTGATGTCGGCGACAGTGTAGAAAATGGCGAGATACTTATCCGTATCGACAACACCCAACAAAAGGCCGCGGTAGCTCAATCAGAAGCGGCCCTTGCTCAAGCCCAGGCACTCAATGACGACGCCCAGACACTGCTGAAGCGCAATGCCCGACTGGTTAAACAAGGCACACTTTCTCAAGGTGAATACGACCGTTCGGAAGCACAGGCGAAAAGTTCAGCGGCCAACGTCGAGGCAGCTAAAGCAGCTCTGCGTCAGGCCCGCACACAGCTTTCTTATACCGAAGTCACAGCACCCTACGCCGGTATCATCATGGAGCGTTTTGTCGAAGTCGGAGAGTTTGTCAGCCCGGGAACACCCTTAATGAGTGGCTATGGTACTGGCGCAATGCGCGCAGTGACAGACGTTCCACAGCGTATCGCTGCAAAGTACACAAATACCAGTCAGGTCAGTATTCAGGTAAAAGACTCACACACACCAGCAACTGACGTTACCCTCTACCCATTCGCAGACAGCAGCCGCCACAGTGTCCGCCTGCGGGCAACACTTGCTGAAGATACGAGCCAGACGGTCGTTCCGGGCCAGTGGGTTAAAGTTCAGCTCCAGGTAGGTTCACGCCCTGCCATTCTCGTTCCCGAAGCCGCGATTCTGCGCCGTGGCGAAATGACCGCTGTCTTTGTCACAATGAACGAGCGCTCTACTCTGAGACAAGTGCGCGTCGGTGCTCAGCGACAACTCCCGCAACAACTCCCTCAACAACGCCAGGGAGAAACCTGGTACGAAATTCTGGCGGGTCTGAATGCTGGCGAAACCATCAAGGCCAATGCGCTTGATGAACTGGGAGACAGAAGTGCCAACAGTAGCACCAGCACCGATGCTCAGCCTGATGTTAAGTAAGTGAGGGACACCATGACACAGCCTCTGGGTATATCAGGAAAAACCGCTCGCGCGTTTCAGAACTCCGCGATTACTCCTCTCCTCGCCATCGTCGGTTTATTACTTGGCTTCTTCGCCATCCTGGTGACGCCGAAAGAAGAAGAACCACAGATCGACGTGACCTTTGCAAATGTGTTCATCGGATATCCGGGAGCCAGTGCACAGGATGTTGAGCAGTTGGTTTCGATCCCTGCAGAACAGGTAATGTCTGAAATAAAGGGAGTCGACGATATCTTTTCGATCAGTCAGCCTGGGCAAGCCATACTGACGGTCGCTTTTGAAGTCGGCATTCCTCGCGAAGAAGCGATCCTGAATCTCTACAACCAGGTGCACAGCAACAAAGATTGGTTTCCACCCAACCTCGGTGTCATGGAGCCGGTCATTAAACCGATGGGCATTGATGATGTGCCCATCATGAGTATTACCCTGCGCGGCAAAGACGCTTCTGTCAGCGCCAACGAACTGACCGCCATTGCACATACACTCGAAACTGATCTGAAGCAGATACCTGGTACGCGGGATATCTACAGCATTGGTACTCAGTCAGATGTTCTGCAGGTAAAACTCGACCCTGCACGTATGAATGGCCACGGGCTGGCGTTCAGCGATGTCCGGAATGCGCTTCTGAGCGCGAATGTCGGAGGCTACCGTCAATCACTCGTCCAGAATAACGAGGTCATTCAGATTCAGGCGGGAAATTTTCTCCGCGACCGTTCTGAAGTGGGCCAACTCATTGTCGGTCGCAGTCAAAGCGGGCTGGTATATCTGGCTGACGTTGCAGACATAACGCTCGCCAATGACACCCCAGAGCAATACGTCAGCTACCGGGCTCTTGGTATGGAAAGCAGCCTGCCAGCCGTCACCCTTGCTATTGCCAAACAGCCGGGTACAAACGCAGTCGATATTACACAAGGCATTGAAGCGCGGCTGACTACACTGAAAAACCGCTTGATTCCAGACACTGTCATTGCTGAGATCACTCGTGACTACGGTATTACAGCGAAAGATAAGTCAGACAAGTTGATCGCAAAACTCCTGTTCGCGACTGCCGCTGTCGTTGTACTGGTACTGGCGACCATGAGCTGGCGCGAAGCCATTATTGTTGGCGGCGCCATATTTATTACCCTCGCCATCACTTTATTTGCAAGCTGGGTCTGGGGCTTTACCCTCAACCGTGTCTCCTTGTTCGCGCTTATTTTCTCCATTGGTATTCTTGTCGATGACGCCATCGTCGTCGTAGAAAATATTCACCGCCATATGCATAAAGGCGGCAAAAAGCTTCTTGAAGTTATTCCTACCGCCGTCGAAGAAGTCGGCGGCCCTACGATTCTGGCTACGTTTACGGTAATTGCTGCACTCATGCCGATGGCGTTCGTTTCTGGATTAATGGGCCCGTATATGAGTCCAATCCCGATTAACGCCTCGACAGGTATGCTTATTTCTCTGGTTGTGGCCTTTGTCGTCACGCCATGGCTGTCATACAAGCTGCTTAGAAAAGTGTCAGAGAAACACGAGAACACACCAGCAACGCACGATGACGACGATGCATCAGGAAAACTCTATGCCGTATTCAATAAGTCGATGCGACCGTTTATTGAAGGCAAAGGGGCAGGAAAAAAACGCGGGTTACTGTTTGCCGCTATTACTCTTCTGATCATGGTTGCAGTGTCACTGCCGGTATTTACCGCGGTAGTGATGAAAATGCTGCCCTTCGACAATAAATCAGAATTTCAGATCGTCGTAGATATGCCTGAGGGCTCCCCCGTAGAGGAAACACTCGCGGTGCTGGAAGCCTTGTCTGAAGAACTCATGACAGTTCCTGAAATTCGTGACGTTCAGATGTACGCGGGGACAGCGGCGCCTATCAACTTTAACGGTCTGGTACGGCAATATTATCTGAGAGGGCTGCCTCATCAGGGGGATATTCAGGTCAACCTTGTCGATAAACATCAGCGAGATCGCCAGTCCCACGACATTGCTCTGTCAGTCCGCGCACCTCTGCAAGCCATTGGCGAGAAAATGAATGCCAATGTAAAAGTCGTTGAGGTACCGCCAGGACCACCGGTCATGGCGCCCATTGTCGCTGAGATTTATGGCCCCGACTACGAACGCCAGGTTGCTGCGGCAAAACAGTTACGCGCAGTATTTGAAGCGACACCCGATATCGTTGATACCGACGATATGATTGAAGATGATCAGGCGAAATGGCTGATACGTATCGACCGTCAACGCGCTGCTCATGTGGGCGTAGCGCAAGCCAGCATTGTGCAGGCAATCAATACCGCGTTGGGTGGTGAAGATGTCAGTTACCTTCATACAGGCCAGCAGAAGTACCCTTTGCCGATTCGTCTGGAGTTACCCGAAGGTGATAAAACCGGCCTGAATAATCTCCTGACTCTCAGAGTAAAAAGTGCAGACGGTCGTTATTTTGCGCTCGCGGATCTGGTGACGATTGAAGAATCGACGGTCGAGAAAACCATTTACCGTAAGAACCTGAAGCCCGTGGTCTTCGTGACTGCAGATATGGCTGGTGAGTTGGACAGCCCACTCTATGGCTTGTTCTCAATCGCCATGGATATGCCAGAGCACAACCTGAACTGGGAGCAATGGTTTATTCAACAACCGCCTATGGCCGACACGATCGAAATGAAGTGGGATGGCGAATGGCAGATAACCTATGAAACATTCCGCGACATGGGCATTGCCTACGGTATCGGCATGATTCTGATTTACCTGCTTGTAGTCGCGCAGTTCAGATCGTATCTGGTACCGCTCATTATCATGGCGCCTATTCCATTAACTGTCATTGGTGTCATGCCCGGGCATGCCCTGTTTGGTGCCCAGTTTACCGCCACATCAATGATCGGAATGATCGCGCTGGCCGGTATCATTGTGCGGAACTCCATTTTGCTGGTTGATTTCATTAACCAGAAAACAGGCGAAGGCATGCGATTCGAAGACGCCGTCGTGCACTCTGCGGCCGTGCGTTCAAAGCCCATTGCACTGACAGGCGTTGCAGCTATGATTGGCGCTTTCTTTATTCTTGATGACCCAATCTTCAACGGTCTCGCGATTTCGCTGATTTTTGGTATTCTGGTATCGACTGTTCTGACTCTGGTTGTGATTCCGCTGCTCTACTTCAGCACCATGCGTGGAAAGCTCACCAGCCAGCCCAGCGATAACAGGTAACCGTTGCCGCTGGAAATAACAGGAAGCAAGCCTCAGCATTACAAGGAAGAGCCAGCGTGAGCCAGGAACCCCAGAAGATATCAACATCCGCCAGACGGTCCATCGTCTGCCGGATGTTTCTGTATATCTGCCTGACGCTAATCCTCGTTGGCAGTATTGCCGGCACCCTGCTCTACAGTATTCAGTTTGAACGCGAAATTGAGCGTGAGCATCAGGAAATGATGCGCATCACGAACACCTTCAAACCCGCTATTGCCCATGCTCTCTGGCAGTACGACAAACAGCAGCTACGCCTTCTTGTCGCCGGTTTACAGGGCGACCCGGGGGTCTCTTATGTGCGCGCTGTCGACACAGAGAACTTCAGCGCTGAGGCCGGCACAAGGCCATACCATTCTCACGTTACCCGTATCCCGGTTTACTACGACGAACTGCTGGTCGGCGATCTCAGTGTTGCGTATTTCAATGGCAGCCCCTGGCAGAAAGCGCTTGAGAATGCCTTACCCTATATCGGCAGTATTTTTCTCCTGCTATTGGTACTCGCAGGCGCCCTCGTGCTCGTACTGCATCAGATTGTCACGCGACGCATCACCAAACTGGCACGGGCTGTAAACAATCGGATTGAACACGGCATACTGACACCAGTCGATATCAGCCCAAGCCGGTCCATGGACGACGTCGATCAACTGATGGTGGCCTTTCGTGAACTCAACGAGCAGCTGATTAAGGAGCTTGAGCGCAACAAGCTGGCTCAACATCAGTTAAGTAAAGCGAACACCGAGCTTGAAGACAGGGTCGAGGAACGTACCGAGCACCTGTCAGAAACCATTGCACAGCTCAATCAGACCGTCGACGAACTGAACACCACTCAGTCCCAACTTATCGAAGCGGAAAAACAATCCGCGCTCGGCGGTATGATCGCTGGTATTGGTCACGAGATAGAGACCCCGCTGGGGCTATGCCTGACGATGGAGTCGTGTCTTCGTAATGACGTACAGGCGGTCATCGCTGAATATCCCGAGCTGGCCAAAACGGAAGAATGGTCGCGGGTTTCCGAGAGCCTGGAACTACTGAGAGAAAATCTGCGCCGTGCCACCAGCCTGATGAAGAGTTTTAAATCCGTATCAGCAGGTCATATAAATGACGATAACGACTGGATTTATATTCACAAAACCATTGCAGATCTGCTCCGCAGCCTGTCGCCTATGTTGCGTAATCACCCGTACGAAATCCGGGTTAATTGCCCTGTGGATATCTGCATACAGGCATCCCCAACAGCGATCACTCAGATACTGACTAACCTCATCACAAACTCGCTGAAACATGGTTTTTCAGGTCGGGCTGAGGGCCTTGTTGTCATTACGATAAAAGAAGATTCAGACAACCTGATCATGGATTATCAGGACGACGGTATCGGCCTTAGCCGTGAAGCTGCGAAAAGAATATTTGAGCCAATGTTCACGACCTGCCGCAGCGACGGTGGTACTGGACTGGGTATGCATCTGGTTTACAACATTATCAAACAGCGCATGAAGGGCGATATCAATATAGAGCCGTCAGACACCGGTGTGCACTTCCGCATGGTCATGCCAATCAGTAAAGCCAAGCGGCGCGATAAAGGCCGCCAGGCTATTTACTGATTTCTTGCGCGATCAGGCTTTTACTGTCGCGTCCTGAGGCTCAATATCAGCGAACTCACTATTCTCCGCCGAATCATTACCTTCGACATCACTCAATCCCAGCTTATCCAGCACGTTACTTAACATGATGTAGAGCGCTGGCAGAACCAGAAGACAGACGAAGGTCGTGAACAAAATGCCGAACCCAAGAGATACCGCCATGGGTGCAATAAACTGCGCCTGACGCGAAGTCTCGAACACCATAGGCGCAAGTCCACCAAAGGTCGTCAGTGTTGTAAGCAGAATCGGTCGGAAACGACGGATGCCCGCCGAAATAATCGCGTCATGCGCGTTCATTTTCTTGTCTCGGCGCTGCCGGTTAGCAAAATCGACCAGAATCAGGCTGTCGTTGACCACGACACCCGCCAGCGCAACGATCCCCATAATACTCATCACGCTGAGGCCATACCCCATCATCAGGTGGCCGTATAAGGCGCCTGCAGCACCAAAGGGAATAACCGCCATCACCAGCAAAGGCTGCGAGTAACTTCTGAACGGGATCGCCAGCAAGACATAAATCAGCAGCATAGAGAAAAAGCCATAAAGCTTGAGTGACGACATGCTTTCCTGAGTTTCAGCCTGACGCCCCTGGAAGCCGAAATCAACGCCGGGATAGCGCGAACGCATGTCCGGAAAAATACTCTCCTGCAACAAACTCATTACCGCAGGCACCTGTTCTCTCGGCTCGACGTTCGCCGTTACGTTCACAATCTGGCGACCGTTGCGTCGTGATATGGATGACGGCGATACGCCCTTCTCAAGTATCGCGACTTCTGCCAGAGGTACGTAGCTTCCAGACGGCGTCAGAATACGTAAGCGCTCAATATCCGCGGCTCGGCTACGCTCTTCTTCCGGCAAACGCACCAGTACCGTGACTTCACTGTTGCCGCGCTGCTGACGTAATGCACGCGAGCCGTATATCGCCGCCCGAATCTGTGCCGCCACATCGTCGGCCTCAAGCCCCAGACTGCGCCCCTGATCGGTCAACTCCACATCCCACTCAGGCTTCCCGCTGTTAAATCCATTCGCAATGTCTTTAACCCCAGTAATACCCGCCAGAGCATTCGCCATATCTTCACTGGCTCGCTCCAGAACATCGGTATGGCTACCACGAAGCTCGACCGTCAGGCCCGCGCCCCCAGAAGGGCCGCCGCCGCGCTCAGAGTCAAATGTCAGGCTACGAACACCCGCAATTTCACCGATTTCTTCACGCCATAAATTCACCAGTTCTGCTGCAGGAATTGGTCGCGCATCTGAGTCAACCAGTTGCCCTTCGACCTCTACACTGGTGCCATTGACGTCGCCCTCAATACTTAATAAGAACTCAGTCCCGTCAGCTTCGAATGGCGCAACAACGGTGCGAAGATCCCGCTCAAGTTTTTTGCGCACATCCGTCGCCTGTTGCAGAGGTGCATTTGACGGTAGTTCGACCGTAGCAACAACAAACTCACCCTCAAGACGCGGGAACATGCTGAAGCCCATGCGGCCGCTTGCAGCCCATGCCATCGCGATCATCAGAAAGAAAAATGCTACTGCGAAGGTCAGGCCGGGCGCACGAACTGCACGGCGTAATATCGGCTGGTAAATTTCGTTGATGAAGTAACCAAGCTTACTGTCGACATTCCGTTGAATTTTTTCCAGAAAGTTCAGTGGCGCATCTTTCGGCTTCTTTTTCAAATTCGCAAGGTGTGTAGGCAGAATGAACAGAGCTTCAATCCAAGATATCAGGAAGCAGCTGATAACAACCACGGGGATCGCAAGGAACAGTTTCCCCATCATCCCCGGCAACGCAAGAATCGGTAAAAATGCTGCGACGTTGGTCAGAATGGCGAACGCCAGAGGCACGGCGACTTCTCTCGCCCCCTGCACTGCGGCATCAGGAAATGCCATGCCCTGCTGCATATGCTCAAAGATATTTTCACCGGCAATAATGGCGTCATCAACGACAATCCCGAGCGCAATAATAAAGGCGAACATCGAGATCATATTGATGGATACATCGGCCGCTGGAATTAACAGCAAGGCGCCTAAGAACGCCGTTGGGATACCCATCGTCACCCAGAAGGCGAGACGATATTCCAGAAACAGACTCAGCAATACAAGAACCAGCACCAGACCAATGGCGGCATTTTTCATCAACAGACCAACACGCTGGTTATACGTTTCACCATCGTCATCAGTAACGATCAGTTCAACACCCGGAGGTAATCGGGTTTTGATTTCTTCCATTTGCCGATACGCGGCTTCGGTGACGGTGAAAGGCGTCTGGTTTTCGCTGCGGTAAATATCCAGTCCGATGGAAGGGTTACCGTTATACGTCACTTCACGGTTGGAATCGCCAAAGCCATCAGAAATAGTAGCGATATCACCAAGCTGTAAAAGCACACCAGAGTCATCACTGATCACAGGCAACTTACTGAATTCATCCGCCCAATAAATACGATTATCCAGCGTCAGCAGAATATCGCCGCCACTGGTACGAACCGTACCGGCGCTCTGCTCGATGGCGTTGGCAGCAATAGTATTCGCCACCTGCTGAAGGGTCAGGCCATAAGATTCAAGTGTTGCCTGAGAGATCTCAACGTGCAGTTCTTCATCAGGCGTACCTTTAACTTCAACGTTGGTAATTTCTGGCGCCGCCAGTAAATCATTACGTATCTGCTCGGCGAGCTTCTTCAGTTCAAATTTACTCAGAGGGCCAAAGAGTTTGATGTCCATAACATCAATAGAATGGCCGGACAAACTAACTACAGGACGCTCGATACCCGCCGGAAAGCTACTGATGTTACTGACTGCCTGCTGAATATCCTGATACGCTTTCTGACGATCGCCGCTGTTCTCAATCTCGACAGAAACACGGGCAGCGCCTTGAGCAGCCGTCGACGTAATTTCTTTCAGGCCATCGAGGCCCGTCAGTTCATTTTCAATCGGTAAGACAACGCCCTGCTCCATCTCTGAAGGCGTCGCTCCCGGATAGGCAACATTCACCGAAACATAATCGGCTTCAGTACTCGGGATAAATTCCTTACGAATTGCCAACGACATCAGAATTCCGCCAATGATCAGAAATGCCATCAGCAGATTGGGCGCAACCCCATGTCGCGCCATCCAGGAAACTGGCCCAGCCTTATTGATCATGGCTGATCTCCTGCAAATCCGTCAGATTTCTGGCCTAGATTCAGATCAGTATTCTGCCCTGAAACCCGCACAGGCATACCCTCAACCGCGGCATCAACCTGACTGGCCAGCAGCTGATCGCCCGGCCCAAAGCCTCCAGAGAACCAAACAAAGTCACGCCCGGAATAAAGAAGTTCGGGCTGTCGTTTGCGTAGCTTCAGATCATTAATCACCCAAACACTGCCGTCGTCATTAACGCGATCACGACGTACCTGATAGGCATCGTCAAACTCCCGACCCGCCAGCGTCAGTGTGACAAAATCATTCACCAGAACGATCGGGCCATACTCTGGGTCCAGAGGGCTCTTGAGTGATAAAATAACGCGCGCCTGACGGTCACCACTATCGACACCCGGTAGCACGTTCAGAATAGAAGCCGTCCGGGTTTTCTTACCCCAGGCGGAGTGAGATACGATCACCTCGTGATCACGATCCAGAAGCGGCAAGAAAGATCGCGGGAGTTTCGCTTCGACCCAGAACTCAGAAGTTGCAACGGCCGAAAAGAGTTCGCTACCGGCACTGGCATAGCTGCCCGGGCTGACCGCGCGCGAACTTAAGCGACCGTCAAATGGCATACGGATTTCGGTACGAGCCAGATTAATTTTTGCCTGTTTTACAGCAGCTTCAGCACTGGCCATATCGGCCTCAGCAACCTGAAGCTGAGGCTCACGCAGAACCAGCGCACGGTCGGACGTCGACAGTTCGGTGCCTGAAAGTGCGTACTCTTCCTGAGCAAGGCTGACCTGCCCTTCTTCAATTGCCAGTGCCGCTTTCGCCTGAGCCAGTGTTGCCTGAGCCTGTTCCAGTGCTAATTCATAATCACCCTTCTCAAGCTGCGCCAGTAACGCGCCTTTTTTTAACAGCGCACCGGGCACCGCCTGAGCTGAGACCTGTTCCACTCTTCCGCTTACCTGAGCAACCAGAGTCACACTGTCGGACGCTGTTACCGCACCGCCAGTTTGCCACGACGCACGGGAAGCCACTTTCTCAAGCGGCTCTGCATCTACAAGCCGCGCTATTTTTTCCCGCTCTTTTTTACCCGGCTTAGGCGCCGTATCCTGAATGAGTTTCCACGCGCCGAAACTCGCAAGAATAATAAGAATACTGACACCGGCTAATGCCAGGTTTTTCTTACGATCGGTCATGCGTCGGTTTCTCCGAATCTGCCGTGACTAACGGCTTTGTATAATTGAATTCTTGATTGAGTAAGGTTCCAGCGGGCAGTCAATTGCTGGGATTCGAGGCTCAGGAGTTCTTGCTGGGCGTTGAGCAGATCGAGAAAATCAATCTGACCACGCGCGTAGTAGTAATCCTGTAGCTCGAGAGTTTTTCGTGCAAGTTCAAGTTGGTCCGTCAGGCTTTGTAGCGTCTTCAGGTACCGCTGCTCTTCTACCAGCGCCTGCTGAACTTCCTGAGCGGCTTCAAGTACGGTCTGACTGTAATCTGCCAGAGCCTCCTGCTCCGCTGCTTTCTGCCGGTCGACTTCTGCTCGACGACCGGCGCCATCGATGATCGGCAACACCAGAGAGCCGGCAAGATTGGCGACCCAGTTATCAAACAGTTGGCTGAAGTCTGCGTCACTATCGCGATAACTTGCTGAGAGGGAAAAACGGGGATAACGGTTCGCGGCGGCAACCGCCACACCGGCACTGGCCGCCTGAAGCCTGGCGTACGCTTCCTGAACATCCGGGCGTGCTTTCAGGGCTTCCAGAGGAACGTTATTCAGTGCCATATCAGGCTGAGGAACTGGCGTCAGGTCAGACACCATATCAGCCGTTATAGGCGCCTGCCCACGACCCAGCCAGAGAGCAAGCTGTTGCAGATAGATATCACGCTGTGCTTCAGCTTCGATGATATCAACACTCAGTGACTCAACCAGCTGCTGTTGTTGCCAGACATCTGTCAGTGCTGCCTGACCGCGACGCTTACGACCTTCGACTACCTTAAGCGCAGTTGCGAGACGTTGCTTCTGGTCTTCGAGAAGACGCAGCTTTCCGGCCTGAACACGCAACCCCAACCAATAGGTCGAGACTTCACCCGCTACTGTATTAGCCAACGTACGATACGCCGCTTCACTGGCATCGGCACTGAAGCGGGACTGAGCTGCTCCCGCACGAATGCCACCCCATAGGTCAATTTCATAACTGGCGGTTAAGCCGGCTGACCAGGTATCCGTGGTTGAGTCTTCACTGGTCCATTGCCGGCTTTTTCCAAGCTCTGCATTAACTTCCGGATAGTAATCACTGCGCGAGCCCCGTAACTGTGCCAGGCTCTGACGCAAACGCGCCTCTGCAGCCTGTAGGCTGTAATTGCCTTGCAGAGCATCATTGACGTACTCATTCAGTTCACTGTCGTTAAACGTCGTCCACCAATCGACCGCAGGTAAGACCTGTTGTTGATCAGTGAAGGTATCGGGAAGAACGATGGGGTCAGGTTCTGATACAGCAACGCTGCTGCACCCCTGCACTGCCATGACGGCAGAAGAAAGCAGAAGTAGCCGGGATGCCAGTCTTGTCGACCGGCCAGAGAGGTAGGAAGGGGGGCCGCTCACGGAAGAAGCTCCATAATAATCTGAGCCCAATGATAGAGCCTCAGCAGAGCGACTGATATTGCATTTTACCCTTCTTTACCGCCTCTGACGGCCCTCGACAGGCCGCCAGTGCAGAATGGCATCAGAAGAAAAAGTTTAGCGCCACTTCGAAGGTATCATCTCGGCGGAAAATGCTCGCAAGTGACTCCTCCTCTGCTGTTACCAAAGTAATAGTCGCATCAATCGTCATCGACGGATTTAACCGGGTATTGGCTTCCAGCAGAAATAAACGAGTGCCCGTATAATCGAGATCTTGTGTAATACCCGCAAGAATTTCACTCGACGCCATGTCATTGAAAACATAACGCGTGCCTAAGAACAGATCATTCTGGGCGTCAGAATACTCTGCACCACGGCTGTCGTACTGATACTCGGCAAGTAAGCCAAGATCAGCCGCATTTCCAAACGGGCCAACCAGAGTGTATTCAAAACCACCAACGGCTGCGGTCTGATCTTTGACCTCTATCCCACCCGGTAAGGCATCAAGCTGATAATCGCGATACAACAGTTCTGCCTTAAGCAACCAACCTTCAGGCGCAAACTGTATGGTAGAACCGATCTGATTCTGCATAGCGTAGTACGGCACCAGCTCAGTCAGCGTGAGCACACTGTTGACGACTTCCACCTGAGGAGCCAACAAAGGATCGCGCGATGTACCGCGGAATACAGACGCCGTCAGATCCAGTGGATACCCGTTCAGCTCAGAAACGTAAGACCAACGTGCCGCCAGATCAACATGCTGCTGCTCTTCGTCGGCCTGGTATTCAGCATCACCGCTGACCAGAAGCTCGGTGCGATAGCGCCCTGCTTCGCCCGGAAATGTACGTTCCCGGAAGCCGGGCAGTACGAAGGCCTCCCAGGTACCAACGTCAGACAACCAGATCCCCTGGATCATTGGCTGACCCAGTTTCTGATCGCCATCAATGGCTTCTACATAGTCTGTCTGGTTAATGACATCAACAAGATGCAGAGACTCAGTAACGCCCCAGAATACTTTACCTATACCAGCGCGCAGCTCCCATGGGCCATTCCACGTCATGAACATGGCTTCACGGATATCACCGTGCGTTCGCTCATCATCTGCAAAATCTTTGCGATAAAAAGGTACGAAAGTGAAACGACCGTTGCCAGATTCTGCATCCCAGACGACTTCAGGCTGCAACGTCAGTGACCATTGATCATCGACCTGCCCGCTGTAAGCACCGGACTCCAGGAAGCGACGTCCTTCAATACCCGCCTCAAGCGACAAGTCGAGCGCACTCACCAGAGGGGAAGCCCCCGCGCCTGCCAGCAACGCAGACACTGTCAGAAGTAGCTTTTTCATATTACTGCCTTATCGAGCACGCTTAAGCGATGCCTGACTGAAATCCGATTCGCTCAGCCCGGTATCAAACTCAATGCCGTGCGTGATGATGGTCGTGCTCTTGCCATTCTGGTGGTTTTGCATATCCAGCTTGTGCGCACGCCAGAACTTATCTTTGTAGAGTTTCCACTCAGACAGCTCAAGTGTTTTCAGCAATGTATTTTTACGATCGTAGTATTCCGTTTTTACCGCGCGCATGTGCTCGGTATCGATCCAGCTGATCTGGCGGGTATAGCCAGAAAATTTATCCACCGGATCACTTTCTACCACATGACACGTCATATCCTCAGCGCATGGCTCATCGCGCAGATAAGTAAATTCGTACTTTTCAGGCTCGAACGACCCCATATCTTCATAAGCAAATTCACTGCCCATAAAAGGGCCTGACTTGTTGCGGGAAGAAATACGCTTAACACGCTTCAGTGCGGGTAAATACAGCCACTGATCATCAGGTTTCGTATTGTGAGAAAAGCTCAGAAACGCCGTACCGCTGACATCTTTAGGCTCATCAAAAATCGTCAGGCCTTTATCACCGTCGTCCTGGATTTCAAAATTCTTCAGGCGCATTTTCCGTTCAGAGGTTTCCCCCTGTGAGTTACGCAGAATCATAGTCATCTCAGCCTGAGAATCGCCCCAGCCGGTGTCCCGCGCTTTACGCTCCTTAGCGATCTCGAGGCCTCGGCCACCGTCATCAGCGATAGCGAAAGGTGCAACCAATGCCAGTCCCGTCACGAGTGTAGTTATCAGTTTCATGCGTGTTCTCCTTTTAGGGATGTCTGCTCTTCAGCGTTTGCTTCAGGCTTATCTTTATCCAGCCACAACAGCATGGGTGGCAGGATGAGAAAATCAATGATCAGTGCGATCAGAATAATCAGGGACGTTGCAATCCCCATGTCTGAGTTCAGGCGGAAAGCCGAGAACGCCAGCATAGAGAAGCCAAGGACCAGAACCAGAGTGGTGATCAGCAGAGCACGGCCAACGTTGATAAACGAATAACGTACTGCCGCTTCGGTCATCATTCCCTCCATACGTGCACGCTTATATTTACTCAGAAAGTGCACTGTATCATCGACAATAATGCCAAGAGTCATTGAGCTGACGATAGAAAGGCCCAGGTTTATTTCACCAGAAATAAAGGTCCAGAAACCGAAACCAACCAGTGCTGGAGTAATATTCGGGAACAGGCTGATCACACCCAGCCTGAGCGACCGTAAAGCAAAAATCAGGATGCCTGAGATAATCACCAGTGCCATCATCATGCTGAGAATCATGCTCTTCATATTCGTCTCACCAATGTGAGAGAACATCACTGAAGGGCTGGCAGCAGTCAGCCGGATACCGGGAGCATTTGCATCCATCCAGTCTTTGGCGCGGTTCTCAAGCGAGATAATCTCAACGCTTCCCAGATTTTTCAGAATCGACGTCATTCGTACTGCAGACTTATCCACGTTAACCTGGTTATTCAGATCAAGTCCGTACGGCAAGGACATTTCGTACAGCAACAGATACTGAGCTGCCAGCTCGCGATCGTCTGGAATTCTGTACCAGTCAGGATCGTCTGCGTGCATGTTTTTATTCAGACGCATAAAGGTATCCGACAGGCCACTGACGTGATCAATCTCCGGCTGCTGTTCCAACCACTCGGTAAAATCGCGCATCACTGCAATAAACTCAGGATTACTGATGCCACCCGCTTCGTCGGTATACATAGCCCAATCGATCGACTGTGAACCTGAGAGCGTATCCGCCTGTTTATCAACCGACTGACGATACGCCGTCGATTCAGCAAAGTATTCTGTTGCAACATCGTTAATTTCATTACGCATGGCCAATGCACTTAATACAGCAACAACAGCAACACCGCCCCATAATAAAGGCGTCTGGTGACGAATCACGAAATCACCAAAGTGAGCCATAGCAGGCGCTTTATCGTCGACGCGGCCACCCGCTCCGACCGGCAGCACCGACAACAAAGCAGGGAACAGAGTGACAGACATCACGTACGCTAACATCACACCCATAGCGCAAAGAAATCCGAAGTCAGCGAATACAGGAGACTCCGACATCATGAGTGTCAGGAAGCCAACCGCGGTCGTCGCACTGGTAATAAAAATTGGCATCCAGTTCAACTCGAGGCTGTAGCGCACGGCTTCTTTTCTGCTCTTACCTTGCTTCATGCCATATTGCATGGTCGCTACCACATGAACGCAATCCGCCACCGCAATGGTCAGAACCACAATCGGTACGTTAATGGTCCCCGTCGACAGGAAAAAACCCATCCATCCAGCCAGCCCCATGGTGGCCATAATGGTCAGTACCAGAACAACGACAGTGGCGAGCATCGCCAGCACGCTGCGCAAAAGAACCGCCAGCAAGACTATGATCAATAGCAACATCGCAGGAACCAGAGTCGACATATCTTTCTGGCCTTCCGTCGCGAAGCTGTAATTCATCGGAATAATTCCGGTGTGATAGAAAGCAATATCCGGGTAGCGCTCGGCAAATTGCGCACTCAGATCGCGTACAAAATCCATCACACTGGCGACGTTCGCAGTGTTGTCAGTTACGTCCGGCAATTGCAGCGTAATATTGATCAGACTGACGTCGGTATCAGGAGAAATAATGCGACCATTCAGAGATGGCTCCGCCAGCGCCGTTTCGCGAATTCGGCTGAGGTCGTCTTCCGTTAATTCTTCAGGATAAAGCACCATATCCTCGACGATCATATCGTCGTATTCGGCCCAGGTATTCTGGTAGTTGGTCAGCGAATCTACACGGCTGGAAAACGGTGTCTGCCAGGCTTCTTCGGTATATTCCTGAATAAGCGTCAAAACAGTCTCGTCAATGACGTTACCCGATTCAGGAACAACCAATACGGCGATACTGTCGCTCTTATTGAAGACCTTCTGCATTTCTTCGAAGTCATTTAATGGGCCATACCCTTCTTCAAAGAAGACTTTATAGTCCCCGCGGAAATACAAATTTCCGGCACCTGCAGCAGCGACCAGCGCAGCAATAATCATGGCGACGATCACTATCCATGCACGTTCCGTTGCCTGTTTTTCTACCCATTGACGCATAGTGCGCTCTCCTGAATTAAAGCAAAGCTCTCTGACTTTCCTCGGGGAATACCTCTTCAGCAATACGCTGCCAGGTTGCCCGATAGTCCCATTCCTTAGACAAAGGCTTCATACCAATGCCATCCATCAGTACATTCGCTCCGATTAAAGCGATGTTCTTTTCTTCAAGCAGGTCACTGATCGTGTGCTCGAATCCTGTGTCCTCTAACATGTTGATCCCGTAGGAGGTCGACCATGTCAGAAAAGTAATTACGGTTGCGTCCAGATCTTCTGTGATATCGAGATCACCCGCCTGAACGGCGGCATCAATGACCTCAAAAGCGATAGCAAAAAGGGCTTCATCATTACGACGGATTGTTGCGGAACGCTGCGGGGAGGTTTTCTCGACAAAAGCGGCTGTACGAGCTGTCACCAGAGCACTCGACATGACCGGATGAAGCTTCATGTGCAGGCGATAGGCATAATGAATCGCTAACGCTTTCTCGCGTGGCTTTCCATCGAATGCCTGCGCACGTAAGAACATATCCTTCAGCTCTTCCATCCCACGACAACAGAGCGCTGCAAGGCAATCCTCCTTGCTGGTGAAGTGGTTGTAGACGGTGCCCTTAGACACGTCACTGGCGCGGACCAGGCGGTCCATATTGAAATGCGCATAACCAACGTCATCGATGATGAACTGAACATTATCGAGCAGTGTGTTCTCACGCTTTTGCCACTTTTCTTCCTGACGCGGAGAGCGTTCGGTCTTTGCCAGATCAGAAGCTTGAGCAGAGTCTGTCGGAGACATGTCCTCCACCAGCATCACGCTGGCATCCGAACAGCCAGCGAGCCTGTTCTGCTGAAATGGGCAGTGCGACTGCAAACCGGAGAGCAGATATTTAAGACTGTGTAGTACTGTATGCAATATAACCATTTTTGACGATCCGTCATTTTTGACGAATCGTCATATTACACATTAAAGAGAAGGAATCAAATGCTTAAAGCGAGTCAGTTATGACGACAGACCCAACAGTTTGTTGCGATTATGCCCCTGCGACTTCGGCTCGTTTCAGGCGACTGCCGATGACAACTTCGATGAAGAACTCACCCGCTTTTGTATCAAAAGGAATAACGACCACCGGCCCTTCAACATGATGAATAACGGGGGCATCTCCCGTTAACATGCGTGGCGTAGCCATCTCGAAACTGTAGCCCCCCTCCCAGAGTAGCTTTCGGGCCCCACCAGAGAGCATATTGGTAAGTTCGCCAGTCAGATCCTTGCAGGTATCATCAAACTCCGCGACTTCCTCACCGAGCATACTGCTGCTTATCTTGAGAATGGTGTCTTCGTTAAAACTGATGGCAAGAGAACCATTCACCGCATCTCCCTCCATAGGGATCAACCCGGTGACTACTCCCAGGGGATCTTCGCCTTCTTTAAGATATGGCTTGCCATGCTCACACGTCATGGATGCCATGGTTGCGAGTATGTTGCTAATCGTCTCGATGAAGGGATTGATGAACTGAACATTCATAAAATCGGCCACCTCCGCCATCTCAGTGTAGTCGAGATGGCTGGCCTTGCCGGAAAGATTTACTTATTACAGAGGTGCCAGTATGCGGGATACCGGCACTCAAAACATGAAGCCCTCAGAGGCCCTTAACAGCGTAAATGCCCGGTGCATTACGCCAGTATCCGCGGTAGTCCATACCGTAACCAAAGACATAACGGTCTTCGACTTCCAGACCAACAAAATCTACCGTCATACCCGGTGCTTTGCGGTCATGCTGCTTATCAACCAGGACCGCCGTCAGGACCTCAGCGGCGCCCTGCGCTTTGCAGGCTTCAACAACGGCTTCAAGGGTGTAGCCCTCATCAAAAATGTCATCGATGATCAGTACCGTGCGACCATCCATAGGTACAGAGGGTGGCGCCTGCCATTGCAGATCAGCCTGAGCACTGGTCTCACCCCGATACCGCGTGGCGTGCATATATCCCTGCTCCAGTGGAAAATTAAGGCGAGTCAGGAGCTGCCCCGCAACCACGAGCCCGCCATTCATAATGCTGTATACCACAGGCATTTTATCTGCCAGCCGCGCTGTGATGTCTGCCGCCAGTGCATCAAGGGCGGCTTCGACCTCGTCTTTGCTCTTCAGAAGATCAGCGTCATCCATCACGGTGTTGAGTTGCTCGCGCGAGAGGCTCTCGGTCATAAGTTCTAAGTCCACATACATTTGTAAAGAGACTGTTATGGTATGGGCCAGATGGCCTTGCGGCAAGCGAACAAACGCCTTAGTTATGCCCTGTGTGATATGATTCACGCCTCTGAATCACAGTAACTAACATCAAAAACGCAGGAACCACCATGACACCGACGCTGCAACTTGCCGTTGATCTGATCGCCCGCCCATCCGTAACTCCTGAAGATGAGGGATGTCAGGCATTGATGATGGAGCGCCTCGCCGCCATCGGATTCAACAACGAGCCGTTACGCTTCGGAGACACCGACAACTTCTGGTCGCGTAAAGGCGACAGTCAACCAGTGGTGTGCTTTGCGGGTCATACCGATGTTGTTCCTACAGGCCCGGAAGCCAACTGGGATAACCCGCCATTCGAGCCAAAAATCATCGACGGGATGTTGCATGGCCGAGGCGCCGCCGACATGAAAGGCTCGCTTGCTGCGTTTCTGGTCGCAACAGAGCGCTTCGTTGAGAAATACCCGAATCACAAAGGTTCGATCGCCTACCTGATTACCTCAGACGAGGAAGGCCCTGCGCACAACGGCACCGTCAAAGTCATCGAAACCCTCGAAGCCCGTAACGAGAAGATCGATATGTGCGTTGTTGGTGAGCCATCTTCCACTACGCTCGTAGGCGATGTCATCAAGAACGGCCGTCGTGGCTCACTGGGCTGTGTCCTCACAGTAAAAGGCAAGCAGGGCCACGTTGCCTACCCCCACCTGGCGAAGAACCCGGTGCATATGGCAGCGCCTGCGTTAGCCGAGCTGGCGGCAGAAAAATGGGACGACGGAAATGACTTCTTCCCGGCGACGAGCTTCCAGATTTCAAACATCAACTCAGGAACTGGCGCAACAAACGTCATCCCGGGAACCTGCGAAGTTGTATTCAACTTCCGCTTTTCAACGGAACTCACCGCAGAAATTCTGCAGGAACGTACCGAAGCCATCCTCAACAAGCACGGCCTCGACTACGACATCGACTGGAAACTCAGCGGCCAACCCTTCCTGACTGATAAAGGTGCGTTAGTGGAAGCCGCGGTTGCCGCGATTAAGAACGTCACCGGTCGCGACACCGAGTTATCAACCTCAGGCGGTACGTCTGATGGCCGTTTTATCGCGCCTACGGGGGCTCAGGTCGTTGAGCTAGGCCCAATCAATGCGACGATTCATCAGGTTAATGAGCATGTCAGCGCCGATGACCTGAATGCCCTGACCGATATCTACGAAGCCATGTTGGTTGAATTACTCGCCTGATGAACAAATCTGCCTCCGGGCTCATCTGCCCGAAATGCGAACAGCCACTGACTGCCAACGGCAAGCAGTGGCAATGCCCTGATCGCCATAGTTACGACACGGCCAAACAGGGGTATATCAACCTGCTGCTGGTGAACCATAAGAAATCGAAAAATCCGGGCGACGACGTCGACATGGTCCGTGCACGCACGGCGTTTCTCGATTCTGCGATTTACGAGCCGATTTCAGACGCTCTGAATGCGCTGGTGAACACCGGCCCAGTACTCGATATTGGTTGCGGTGAGGGCTATTACACCCAACGCCTCAAGCAACAGAAGCCGCAACTTGAAATTACCGGTCTGGATATCTCCCGCGAAGCCATCAAAGGCGCCTGCCGACGTACAAAAGATATCCGCTGGCTGGTCGCCAGTGGCGCTCGGCCTCCGGTTTCCGCCCGCAGTATAAAGACCATCATCAGCTTGTTTACCCCACTCATGCCTCAGGGCCTGGATCATGCCCTCGCGGATGACGGTGAAATCATTACCGTGAACACCGGGCCGCAGCATTTGATGCAACTGCGGGAAGTCATCTACGATGAGGTTAAGGCTGAGAGTTTTTCGCCGGTTGCAAAGATGGCAGATGCCAGGTTCATCGCCGTGGATGAGCAAAAGCTGACCTACGAAGTAACGGTGCCCGGTGGTGATCCTCTGGTCGCATTGTTCAATATGACACCGCATCGCTGGAAGGTCAGTCCGGAACGCGCAGAAAAACTCCAGACAATTGATTCACTGACACTCGAAATCGACGTAGTATTACACCGGTTCCGCAGGCAGAAAGATTCGTAATGACCCGAGCAGACTTCTACATACTAGGTGGCCAGGCAGACCATGATCAGTGGTTCTTCGCTTGTCGGCTGGTAGAACAGATTCAGCAGAAGGGTCATAAAATCCTGCTTCAGGTGGACAATGAGCAGAAAGCCAGAGAACTCGATGATATGCTCTGGCAATTCCGTGCAGACGCCTTTATACCGCACGCGCTGCTGACAGCCAAAGACGCACCTGTCGACTGCCCGGTAAGCATTGGTTGGGCTCAGGAACCCGGACATCACCACGATGTCATTATTAACCTGAGCGCTGAATTACCGGCTTTTTTCAGCCGTTTTGAAAGACTGGTAGAAATTGTCGTTCAGAAAGACGATATTCTGGCCTACACGCGCCAACACTTCCGGTTTCTGAAAGATCGGGGATATCCGGTGACGCACAACGATATGAGAATGAGCTGATGAAAAACAAGGAAGAGCCTAAAGACCTTCTGGCCGAACTCGAGATGTTGCAACGGGTGCTTGATAACCCGACTTCATCTGGCTCCTCTGCGGATGACATTCCGGTTCTGGATGACCTCTTTGACGGCAACATCCCGACTGTGAGCGAACCCCCGAGCCTCGATCTCAGCAACATCCCAACGGTAACAGATATCCCAACGGTGAATGACGTTGCCTCTCAGCCGTCGTCTCTGCGTGCAGTTCCAAAACCTCAGGCACCTTCACCCGAAGCGCCCAAAGTAGAGCAATCAGCACCTAAACAAACTCCTCCCAGCGGCCTGAGCCCGCTGAACCAGATTCTCGAGAAGATAAATCGCGGCCAGGAAACCGAGTCACCCGCAATGGCACCACTTCCGGGCGCCAGCGAAACAGCCTTGTCCTCAAAACGCGCTGAACTCGATGCTAACATGGCCGAGACTACGGCATCGCTAACCTCCCTGCTTCAACGTGAGCGCATGGTTGATGAACTCGTTGAAGAGCTGATACCCATGGTTAAAAGCCGCCTTCGTGCCCGCGTGCGCGACATGCTCAACGGCAAAGAAGACACCTGAATCGCCCCTTCATCGTCTGAAGAAGACTGAGTAAATCAGTCTTCTTTCCTCCCTGCCCACCGGTGCACTAATCCGGTATACTGCGGCCCATTTTTCTAATATCCAAAATGAGTAGCAGCGAGTAATGGATAAGACATACCAACCCAGCGCAATCGAACAAACCTGGTACAAAGAGTGGGAAGAGAAAGGCTACTTCAAGCCTTATCAGGACGGACTGACCGGCGAAGGTTACTCCATCATGATCCCACCACCGAACGTCACCGGTTCCCTGCACATGGGTCATGCCTTCCAGCACACCATCCAGGACGCCCTCACCCGCTACAAGCGTATGCAGGGTCAGAAAGCACTGTGGCAGGTCGGTACCGACCACGCAGGTATTGCGACCCAGATGGTCGTTGAGCGCAAACTCGCCGCTGAAAACCAGCCAGACCGCCACGAGCTCGGCCGTGAAAAGTTCCTCGAGAAAGTCTGGGAATGGAAAGAACACTCCGGTGGCACCATCACCCAACAGATGCGTCGACTCGGTAACTCCGTTGACTGGGACACCGAACGCTTCACCATGGACGATGGCTTCTATAAAGCCGTTCAGGAAGTCTTCATCCGCCTCTACAAAGACGGCCTGATTTATCGTGGTAAGCGCCTGGTCAACTGGGACCCGAAACTGCACACCGCCATTTCTGACCTCGAAGTCGAAAACAAAGACAAGAAAGGTCATATGTGGCACCTGCGCTACCCGCTGGCCGATGGTCTGAAAACCTCTGAAGGCAAAGACTACATCGTGGTTGCGACGACTCGTCCGGAAACCATGCTGGGCGACACCGGTGTGGCCGTTAACCCGGAAGATCCGCGCTACAAAGATCTGATCGGTAAAGACATCATCCTGCCATTGGTTGGCCGTCGTATTCCGATTGTGGGCGACGAACACGCCGACATGGACAAAGGCACCGGTGCCGTTAAGGTCACCCCAGCGCACGACTTCAATGACTATGAAGTTGGTAAACGCTGCAGCCTGCCAATGATCAACATATTCACCTTCAACGCCGACGTGCGTGACGTGCCGCAGGTATTCAACACCGACGGCAGCGTCAACGACGACGTAAAAGCCAGCATTCCAGAAAAATACCGTGGCATGGAGCGCTTCGCTGCGCGTAAAGCCATCGTTGCTGACTTCGAAGAAGCGGGCTTGCTCGACGAAATCAAAGACCACGACCTCACCGTGCCGTATGGCGACCGTGGTGGCGTAGTGATCGAGCCAATGCTCACCGACCAATGGTACGTCGACGCTAAGACACTGGCCAAGCCAGCGATTGAAGCGGTAGAGAACGGCGATATTCAGTTCGTACCTAAGAACTACGAAAACATGTACTTCAGCTGGATGCGCGACATCCAGGACTGGTGTATCTCCCGTCAGCTGTGGTGGGGTCACCGTATCCCAGCCTGGTACGACGAAGAAGGTAACGTCTACGTTGGCCACGACGAAGCCGAAGTACGCGCTGCCAACAAGCTCGCTGACGACGTAGAACTGGTTCAGGACGAAGACGTCCTGGATACCTGGTTCTCCTCCGCTCTGTGGACCTTCGGTACACTCGGCTGGCCAAACCTGGACGACCCGGAAGTTGCCAAGCGTATGCTCGACTTCCACCCGACTGACGTGCTGGTCACCGGCTTCGACATCATCTTCTTCTGGGTGGCGCGCATGATCATGATGACCATGCACTTCATTAAAGACGACGATGGCAAACCGCAAGTACCGTTCAAAACCGTGTACGTGACTGGTCTGATCCGTGACGAAGTCGGCCAGAAAATGTCCAAATCGAAAGGTAACGTCCTCGATCCGCTGGATATGATCGACGGTATCTTACTGGACGACCTGCTCGAGAAGCGCACCGGCAACATGATGCAGCCACAACTGGCTGAGAAAATCGGCAAGCGCACTCAGAAAGAATTCCCGGAAGGCATCGCGCCACACGGCACCGACGCCCTGCGCTTCACCCTGGCTGCCATGGCCTCGACCGGCCGTGACATCAACTGGGACATGAAGCGCCTCGAAGGCTACCGTAACTTCTGCAACAAGCTGTGGAACGCCTCACGCTACGTGATGCTGTCTGTGGCGGGCGAAGAAGCCGTAGAAAATGCAAACGGTGGTCTCATTGAAATCACCGACGCCATGAAAGCCGCGTGCGGCGTGAACGGAGAAGACGCTGCCCTGTCACTGGCAGACCGCTGGATCATCTCCCGCCTGCAGCGCGCCGAAAGCGAAGTACGCCGCCACATGGACCAGTACCGCTTCGACATGGCCGCACAGACGCTGTACGAATTCATCTGGAACGAATACTGCGACTGGTACCTCGAGCTGTCTAAGCCAGTTCTGTGGGATGAGAACGCTACTGAAGAAGAAAAGCGCGGCACCCGCGGTACTCTGGTACGCGTACTCGAAGCCATTCTGCGACTGGCACACCCGATCATCCCGTTCATCACTGAGTCTATCTGGCATCAGGTGAAAGACCTGGCGGGTAAATCAGGCGACACCATCATGCTCGCCGCTTACCCAGAAGCTCAGGACGCCCTGATCGACGCCGAGGCCGAAGCCGACATCGAATGGCTGCAGAACGTGATTACCGCCGTGCGTAACGTCCGCGCCGAGAAGAACATCGCCCCAGGCTTTGAACTCGAACTGCAGTTCAAAAACGGCGGCGACGAAGACTTCCGCCGCGCCGAAGAAAACCAGGCCTTCCTGATGAAACTCGCCAAGCTCAACAAACTGACCTGGCTGAACGAAGGCGACGAAGAACCAATGTCTGTCACCCAACTGGTTGGCGACATGGAAGTACTCGTACCCATGGCTGGCTTCATCGACAAAGACGCAGAAGTGGCACGCCTGACCAAGTCTATCGACAAACTCGGCAAAGACCTGGAGCGCGTACAGAACAAACTGGGTAACCCAGGGTTCGTTGATAAAGCACCAGAAGTCGTGATCGAAAAAGAGAAAGAAAAAGCCGCCGGCTTTGAGCGTGATATCGCCAAACTCAACGACCAGATCGAAAAGATCAAAGCGTTGTAATCAGCGAAGCTGCTCTGAAAACAAAAACGCCAGCTCTGCAAAGACCTGGCGTTTTTTATACCTCGCTTATTTCAGGCTACTGCCATCCCTTGTAGGAGCCAAACGCGAAGCTTTGGCGAACCGGGTTAGAACAATCCGCCTACGGCCTACCCTATCTAAAGCCCTATTTTGCGAACACCGCCCTGTCGGTTAAACTGATCAAAACACGTACATCGGCTAAGTATATGAACCGCGAACAGGCACTCGACATATTGTCCCGCTGCAAACCCGTCCTTCAGGAACGGTACGGCCTGACTACGCTCGCGCTTTTTGGCTCAACGGCACGTAACGATGCCCGCGAGGATAGCAATATCGACATCCTCGTCGGTTTCGATGGCAAAGCCACGTCCAAACAATTCTTCGGTGTACAGTTCTACCTCGAAGAAGCCCTGGGTAGCCCTGTAGACCTGGTCACAGAGAAAGCAGTCCGCGAAGAGCTGAAGCCATACATCACAGAGGACCGTGTTGATGTGCTCTCATCAGCAAGGGTGTGAACATGGGTAAGTTTGATCAGCTTCTGCCAGACATAATTAAACATGCCAATGCAACAGACGAGGTAGATACGCTCTATTTATACGGATCTCACGCCAAAGGATCTGCACAGGAAAACAGCGACATTGATCTGGCAGTGATATTCAAAAATACCGATACTGACGTCGTAGCCCGACGTCTGAGACCTGAGATATTGGCTATCGACTGGGCTAATAAACTGGAGTTACCAGAAGGCAGCCTTTCCTTATTAGACCTGGAAAATGGGCCCGTACCACTTGCCATGTCAGTTTTGAAAACCGGGAAACTGCTCGTAAATAAAAACCCTGCTCATGAATTTGAAGTCAGTGGAAAAATAATGTCGAAGTGGGAGATCGATCACCTTCACCATTATCAACAGTTTGGTTAAACCGGGAATTAGCAATGGAAAATACCTACCTGCTTTCAATGAAAGCGCACATTGCGGAAATTGAAGCTGACCTCAAAGGTCTTACAACAATTCTCAACGAACGCCCAATGAGCCGATACGAAGCAAAAGCCAGCGAACGCTTAATCCAAACTTTGGTTGAGGCCTGCATCGGCATCGCCAAGCACCGATGCAAACAACTCGGCTATCCTGCTCCTGACAACGCGTATGTAGCTTTCGAGCGGCTTTCTGAGCATGACGTAGCTTCTATGAAAAGCATCAACTGGAAGCGAATCATCGGTATGCGAAACGCTCTCGTCCACGACTACCTCAACATCAACCCAGAGATAATCGAGCAATTGATTCGCGAGAACGAATACAGCTCGCTCGTTGCCTTCGCGCAAGAAGAATTAGTTGCACTAGGTAGCTAGAAGTCTGTCACTCCCGCGAAGGCGGGAGCCCAGCGCCGTGCTCACCTCCGCAAAGTGGGCACTGTCCACCTCGGGCCTCATCATCTAAAGCCCTATTTTGCAAACACCGCTCTCTCGGTTAAACTGTTCAAAATATAAACACCACGTCAGAGATGCGTGAACCATGAACAGAACTCTCGAAGACATCATCAAAAACGAAAAGCCAGAAGTCGTTGCCGAAGCCAAGTGGTTAGCAGACGACATGCTCAAAAAGATTCACGATATTGATGGCGATTCTGCAAAAAACGCTTCAGACCAGCAGAGCTAATCCTGTAGGAGCTAAACGCGAAGCTTTGGCGATACGGGTTGGAACAACCCGCCTACGGGTTCCCGGGCGTAATGCTCTATATTGCTGACACCGGTAATACGACCTATAAAACCAAAGAAACCGCCAACAGGCGGTTTCTTTATTACCATTCTCTAGAGGGGAGAAGCCTTCTGTCATTTCTACGAAGGTGGAAATTCAACGCATTGAACGGTCATTCCCAGGAAGGCAGAAATCCAGCGTAGTAGCCTGTCATTCCCGCGAAGGCGGGAACCCAGCGCTATGCTCAGAGGCTTACTTATAGAAAGCCTCAACCTCACCCTTCAGCTTGATCAGCAGCGGACGACCAAAGCGATCCTTAGTCGTTGGAGAAGAAATCTTCACCCAACCTTCGCTGATGTTGTATTCCTCAATGTCCGTGCGCTCTTTGCCCTTGAAGCGAATGCCGATGTCGTGCTCGAAGCATTCTTCAACGAAGTGTGGGCTGCGCGGGTTGATGGACAGGTGGTTTGGGAGTTCTGGTCTTTGGTTTATCATTGTACCTCCAAATACTATTCGTCTAAAGCCGATACTCTTATCCTAAGATGATACTATATCACTTGGGTCACGATACTATAACTGTAGAAACTCTGATTTAAAGAAGTGAAATTAGTACGTCCAATTATTGACAGGGATATAGGAAGTTGTATTCTCACAATGTAATTTGGGGCTATTAATCATGGAAAGAAACACATACAGTCTATTAGCGAGCTGGTCTACAGAGTTTGAAAGTACTAAAGAAAGAGTGCGAAGCCTCATAGGAGACGCACACTGGTTGAGCGATGGAAAATATAAAGAGCAGATATTAACAAACTTCCTAGAAAAGCATAGTTTGGGGTCACTTATTTTTTCGACAGGTTTTGTAGTTCCTCTAACAAATCATTCCCCGTCGGGAGAAATAGACGTATTGATAAGCAAACCTAACTCAGGTATTCCACTACTCATTGAAAAAGAGTTGTTGATAATACCGCCAGAAATGGCAAAAGGAATTATCGAGGTCAAATCTACGTACTCAAAAAGAATTCTATCAGATGCCATGAAGTCAATTTGCAAATCATATCAGGCTATATCCTATAACGGTGAACAAGATCATAGAAATTTCGAAGTATGGTCATCGATATTTTTCTTTCACGAATCCACATCAAAGACGAACGACATAAAATCAATAGTTGATGATGTAATTGATATAGCAAGGGATATAGATTTAGAAAATCTTCCTAACTCCATTCACATAGCACCATCAACATCAATATTATTAAACAAAACTACTGGGAAAGTAAAAGGAATGATAAACCCGGAACTTAGCTCAGCCGTACTCTTAGTGGAAATGCACGAGGCAATAGAAGGTAAGAATGATACTGGAATCGGAAATTATCTATTAGAACTCACGCCTTCAAATACTTTTACTAAAAATATACAGGGAAATACCATATGAATTTTGACACTGGATACAGTTTAGTACTTGGAAGCGGTGCTTGCGCGGCCGATATCCGGTTAGATGCGATAAACAAATCATTACAAGAAAAATTCTCTCCCGATTCGAAGCCTCAGGAAAATCTCTTCAAGACAGTTTCTTTATTAATAGACCTTGGAGTTCAAAAATCAACCATAAAGTCAGAAATTGACCGAATAATACACAACTCGCCGAAGTCAGAATTAGTAACGAAAATATCTCAAAAACCTTGGAAATCAGTAATATCATTGACTCTAGACGTAAGAGTTTTAGATGCAATAAACGAAGAAATAAATCGAAGCTCATCAACTAGAACGATTACAACAATAAGTGGAGTGACATCAAAAGCACCTGCCAACTCAACCCCATACTACGCACTCTATGGAGATTTGAGAGACACAAGGCCAGGAAATGAATTGTGTCTAACCGAAGCTGAGTACTTAAAAAAGAGACGTGAGTGGAGGAAGCTACTAGCAACGTTCCCCGACTACAATAAAGCATCACCGATGGTTTTCATGGGCACCAATGGTGACAGGGATTTCGTAAAAGATCTTTTAAACGAGTTATTATATTTCAGTCCAGGGTTACCATCTAAACTTGTATTTTTTAAAGGAGATCCTTGCAGCGAAGATAGTTCAATCAGGGCTCTTCTACCTTACGACACTAAAGTAGAAGTTATAGACTCAACTTTATATACATGGCTCACCTCTACGAAAGATGTAAGACAGCTATCTCTACCGTTAGGAACCTTAGAAGGAATCAATTATAAAGTACTCAGTAATATTGACGATAGGATTGCAATCGTACCCAGGGATGAAGATTTTAAGAACGTCCCGATTTCCTCTTCAAATAAGTTACTCGACCATTTATGTAGACCTTCTGAGTTAAACTGGGAGCCATACAATGCATGTATTGATTTCCCTAGGGATATAACAGAAGTTATTAAGGAAAAAATCCTTGAGTTTTCTAAACAAAGATCACCATCTCTCATAACTCTGTCCGGCGAGGCTGGTGTAGGAAAATCAACAGTTATGAGAAGAGTCGCATACGATTTTTCAAATGACGGCTATCTTTGCATTTGGTTGAAGAGAAATATTGGATATAACCAACCTGCTTCCTGGGCAACCGTAATTCAGAAAATACGACAATCGATAAAAGGGGCGCCAGATACTAAAATTTTATTCTTTATTGATCGAAACTTAGAGAGATTTGAAAAATCAGACGAGTTAATCCAAGTATTATCGAATGAATCTTTGAACTGGTGTGTTGTTAATAGTAAGAGGCCGTCATCAGAAGTTCTCAATGATGAAAACCGAATTACCATTCCAGACAGCATATATGAATTCGTTATCGACTTCCCAGATGACTTAAGCGACAACGAGATAAATGGACTCGAAGAATACCTAGTTAGTGTAAATGCAACTAATGACAAAAAAAGCTCTAAAGCACTAATAGATTCAGCAACAAGTAAGAATTCTAAGGATGCCTTATGTGCTCTGTGGTTTCTCCTACCCAACACTCGTTCGTCAATCTCCGAGTCCTTGGCCGATGAATATTACTCTCTCGGTGGTATCGACGGCATAGTGAAAGAAATTGCTAAGGAGTCCTCATCACATAAAGAGTGGGCAAGAACAGCATATGAATTAGTTACAACAATGTCGGGGCTAGGCTTGCCTCTACCAGTTGAAGTTCTGGTACGCTCACTAGGGATAAGTTACCAGTCCTGGCTTGAATCTTGTAGCGAAGGGAAACCTCTTTGGGGTCTGATATATGGTGAGAATTATAATGACGGAGAATCCATATCTTATAGAACAAGGAATGAGGTAGTTACTCAGGTACTTATCCAAATACTAAATGGAGGTTTCGCAAGTCATACCGGAGAGCATCAACGCTTGAAAGATATTCTATCCTCATGTGATGGTGAAACTCGAATATATGTGAATACAGCTCATGAGATCCTGATTTCAAAAAAGAAAGATTTAAAGAAGAAATTTAATTTTGAGCAAGGGCTAGAATTGTTTGATATAGCTATTGAGTCTCTCACATACGAAGACAGAACCCTTATACACCATAGAGGACTATGGATTAGGGATATGGGAAATAGCCAAGCGGATGCTTATAAAGAGATATTAAAAAGTGTTGATGCCGACACAAACCCCCTACTCGAAAAAGAAGAAAACGTAGGAAATATACACACTTCTCTCGCGTCATGCGTAGTCAATCAGCTAAGCGAGGAGCAGGATCTAGAACGCTCTAAAACCCACATTGAAACAATCAAGTCACATCTAAAAGAGGCGGAAAATCGCAATCCTTTCGACCTCCACAATAAACACGTAAGTGCTAACATGTATTTAAAAGCAGCAGCAAAAGTGAAGGATGACGATCGAGATTCTTTTCTCGAGTCTCTAGCTAATGCTGTAAGAATCATTTCTGATTCTTTTAAACTAATAGAAAGGACCACAGTAAATTCTAAAAATGATAGTTACGAAATGCTAAGATCTCTAGAGGAACAAATCTACAAAAACATAGATAACTTAGATGAAATGGAAGACCTAGCTATTTCTGAATATAGTTCAGAAAGAACGCAAACTGGATTCTATGTAATAATAAAAGCCCTACTATCACAAGCAATCTCATCAGGAAAAGGTAAATCTTTTAACAAAGTCCAAGAAAAGTTTGAAAAATATAGCTCAATCATAAACGACAATCATGATCAGTTAGATATTAAACTTGTAGAGTGCCGTGCAGAATTGGAGTTTGAGTGGCACGCAATGAGGTCATCGTCATCTTCACCAGACTGGATAGCTATTAACTCAGATGTATCCGAACTAATAATAAATACTCATTCAAGAAATCCAAATTTTCGATTCTATAAAGCAGTATCACTGTTCCACTTGCGCGACTACGCCAGCTCCGATGTCGAATTCAATCAACTACGGGCATCCGAAATACCTAGCTATATTAGACGTGCAAAAAGATGCTTTTATTTAGACAAAGTAGGACACATAGCTAAACTAGAAGGACAATTAACCGGAACGAAAAAAAAATATATATTTTGTCCTGCATTGTCGAGGGATATTTTAGCGAGTGGTGAATTTACCGAAAGAGATGATACGACAGTTCATTTCTATATTGCGTTCTCTATGCAGGGGCCCATAGCTGTCAAAAACAAACCAACTGGCGACTTTTAAGACACGCAACCAAAACAGCCGCCCAACGGCGGCTGTTTCAGTCTCTCCGGCATCCCTGCCCCATACCAACTCACTCCACCTTACTCACTCCACCTTACTCACTCCTCCACCCGATCAAAGTAGAACCGCGCGGTAAAGTCGATGTCGTTATAGGTGCCGTTGTTGTGCGAACAGGTCGTGGTGTAATGCGAACCTTCAACCTTGCCGTAATCCAACGGGATGCTGAGGTAGCAGTAGTTAACGTTACCGCCGTTAGTCTGAATGTCGGCTTCCAGAGCTGGGAAGCCTAAGCCCGGCTGCAGTACGTTGTTGGTATCAACAATGTATTCGCCGTAGTAGCACGGGATCGGTGTGCCTGCTGGCAGTGTTGCATCGTACGAGAAGGTACCGACCGATATGCGGAAGTCGCATTCGGTGAGTGTCCGCCCTGCGTTGACATCCAACCAGGTCGCAGCGTTGACGCGCAGGTCAAAACCGTCGAGCCAGATTTTAAATTTGATATCGCCCTGGCGTGGGTTGGTGCCTGAGGTGTATTTCTCAAAGAAATCGGAATTGCCGTCGCTGTCTGAATCGCCCGCGTTCGGGTTGGTGTAGTCGAGGTATTCCGTTTGATCGTTGAGGCCGTCGTTATCGGTGTCGCTGATGCGCGGGTTTGATGCGAAGATGCCAATATCACTGCCGTTAATAGTGATCCGGCGTGGCGGCGTTGCGCCTTGTGGCAGACCGAGTTCTTCTCGGTCGTAGAGTGTATCGGTATCACTATCGACGGAGCTTGGGTTGGTGCCGTACTGGCTCTCGGCCGCGAGTGTCGATTCGATCTGGGCGACGTTACAGGCCGGTGCGAGGTTACAGGCGCGCACGAAGGCGGCGTAGTCGTTCTCTGGTGCCTGATTAAAGGTAATGCATGGATTGCCACGGGCAACACAAACATCACCGCCGTTGCGGTATTCATCGCCGTCGTTAATGCCATCACCATCAGTGTCGGTGCTGCGTGGGTCGGTCTTGAGGTAGAACTCGAGCAGGTCCGGCAGGCCGTCTTCGTCGGTGTCAGTTTTGGTTGGGTCTGATGTCACGGTGCGGCTTGCGCCCCAGAAAGCTTCGGTCACTATCCAGCCGTTGGTTTCGGCGGAGTTCACCAGGCCGTCGCCGTCGTCATCGAGGAAGTCTGCCCCGTCGACCCGGTCGTTCGGGTGCAGGCCCAGTGACAGTTCGGCGAGGTCATTAACGAAGTCGCCGTCGGTGTCTGGATTCAGCGGATCAGTGGCGTAGCCGCCGGTGAGTTTGTCTTCGAGCATCTGCTGGCATTCTGCCGTGACCTGGTGCTCTGCCCAGATTGCGCTGGTGGCCCGGTCTGCCGGAATCGGATCAGGCTCTGCGCCTAAGTACGGTGTAATCGTCATGGACGGCACGCTGGTGTCATCGACGTCGATGCTGACCATAGGCGTGACGATGTTGCCTTCAACGCGTTGGCCGGTGATTTCTTCATAATCGGTCAGGCCGTCGAGGTCGGTGTCGCGCTGGCGCGGATCGAGGCCACAGGCGCGCTCAAGGTCGTCGGTCAAACCATCACGGTCTGAGTCGGCCTGGCCCGGATTAGAGAATACACGGTAGCTCTGATTAGACCCTCGCAGTTGTACTATCCAGCCTTCTTTGATTTCGGTGTAGTCGGTAAGCGTATCGCACACCTTAAGAGCATTTTCCTGGTCACAGCCGTCGGTATTGATGCTCTCATCTGAGCTGCCGTGCAGGTATTCTTCACGCGCCCAGACGCGGTCGAGGTCTTTGTCCTGCACGTAGGTGAAGTTGTATTGCTGGCCAGAGCGCAGGCGCAGATTATCGAAATCGACGTTCTCGATGTTCTGGTTGTTGGTAAACAGTACCCAGAAGCGGGCTTCACCGGCGATGGCTTCTACATCGCGGAAGCGTGTCAGTACGTAATGCTCCTGCCCTGCATCAACGAGGATATCATCGCCAGTCGGGATGGAATCAATCACGCCGTCGTCGCCTGCGCGAATCACCACCTGGCCGGGTTCGATATCGGCGTTCAGGATGCTGACTAAGTCATCGTCGCCGGAGACATCGGTCTCAGCGATGCCGTTACCGCCGTCAATAATCACTGCAGAGGTCGCGAACAGTTCGGTGGCGTAATCAGGCTCTACCAGAATATCGTCGCCACCCGGTACGGTAGCGATGCTGTTGTCGTCACCAGCGGCAATAATAATGCTGCGCGGCTCAACGCTGCTGCCAGCGGTTTCGAGTTGTTGGTCGTCGGAGGTTGGTGCCGCGACGGTTTCGACCACACCGTTGCCGCCGTCGCGGATAATCTGTGTGCCACGGATACCGGCAATCTCTAACGCACGTTTCATGCTGATGCCATTCGGTGCACCAGTCGAAGGATGATGATCACTGGCGGTAGCAATGCGGTAGCTTTCAACCTCACCGTTACCCATATCAAACGTAATCTCAGCGGTACGATCCTGGATCTGCTGTGAGGTAAAGGCGTAGTTGTTGCCGTTTTCGTCGGTGATGTCGTAGTTAGCTAACTGCACGACCAGACCGCGCGGGTTTTTCATCAGGTCTTCGATTTCTTGCGGGAAGACGTTCTCGGTACGGAAGATAAATGGCCCACGAGCGGTCTCGCCAATGGCACCGATGTTTACTGAATCAAGGTTGTCGTTTTCGGGCACAAGCGAGCCGATAGGAATAATACGGCGGCGGTTATTCGGGTCTTGTGCTTGTGCGGTCAGCTCAAGGTTACTTATTGAGAATGGAATATTGCCGGCATTGGCGACCGTAACGTCGACACGCATCGACGCACCCAAGACTTCACGGGTAATACTCTCGCGGGTATCACGGGCATTTTCTGTGGTCAGCGAGTCGTGATAAGCCTCTTCGGCGCTCTGGTTACTCTCTTCACCAAATGAGACGGTGCTGCCCCATTCATTGGTATTTGATGACGACGTTGTCCGGCTCGCGCTGAATTTTGTGCTACCACTGCCGCCCCCTTCGGTCGCGCCATAATTGATTTCTTTCTCTGCGCTGAGTGTCAGTGAGACGGAATTTTCTACCGTTTCTTTGGTTGAGTTCTCGTTAGCCGAGGAGTACGTCTGGTTATTACCCTGCGTCAGTGTGGCTTCGCTGGTGTTGGATTCAGTAACGACCTGCCCGCTTTCATCTGTGTAGGTTAAACGGGTATCCAGCTGCAGATTCACTAAGCCCACGTCGATATCCGGGATCGGCATGTCTGCGATCAACGGGTTTCGGTTGCCCGACGCGACTTCACTGGGGTCATCCATCTGGTCGCCGTCGGTGTCGGCCAGAATCGGCGAGGTTTTGAAGAAGACGTATTCAAAGCCATCCTGAATGCCGTCACCGTCGGTGTCTTGCTTGGTGCCGTCTGAATAGATGCGGTTCCATTCGGCATCATCATCGAGGGTGTCACCGTCGGTGTCGATGCTGAGCGGGTTTAAGCCGCCGTGGCGTTCGTCGTTGTCCGGTACGCCGTCGTTGTCGGTGTCGGGGTCGAGCGGATCAGAGCTGACGTGGAAGGTTTCTGTGCTGCCGTCGGTGCGGGTAACGATCACCGGCCAGCCTTCGAGTTCGATGTAATCAGCGAGGCCGTCTTCGTCGCTGTCGACCAGATCATCACCACCCGGGCGTGTGCCAACAAAAGTGGCGCTATTGGGGTTAACTTCAACTTCTTCAGCCGGTGGGGCAATGGCATTGCCAGCGACGTCGTAGGCGTTAACAACGATGAGTCTATATTCGGTATTAATTTGAGCGCCGGTTTCTAACAGCACGGCTTGCTGGCGATCATCGACAAAGCTTGCAGCCAGTACCGGGAGAATCTGTTGGGTGTCGGTGCGGGTAATGTTGAAGTTGACGACCGAGTCGACCAGGTCAGCAGACATCGGCTCGCTGAACTGCACGGTCACAAGACCATTACCGGCAGAGACGGCACCCGAAACACGCGGAGCTTCTTCATCAGGCTCTTCCTGCGCTGCAGGGGCTTGCTGCACCTCAGTAAACAGAACATTCACGGTGCAGTCCTGAGTCACACTGCTGATGTAATACAGATTGCTCTGCATCGAGCCGTTACAGCCGCTGGCGGTGGCTACCGTATAGCCCTCTTCTGGCTGCAGAATCATCTGCGCGCTGCTGCCGTCTGAAATGTCGGCCGATTCAGGGGAGACGGTGCCTTGTCCGGTTACGGAGGTACTGATGCGGTGGCTTTCAGGGCCTTGAATACTGCTGCCGTCCTCGCCTCCACATGACATTAACGCAAGTGTCGATGCCGATAAGATAAATCGCTTAAATGCCATGATAATCAGTTCCCGTCTGGCGTTCCTATTGCCTATCACGTCGGTGGGTGTCGCGATATGCCTATTTGTTAGGTGGACAATGGTAACCAAATCAGAACAATATTTGTACAAACCAGCCATGGACTAGTTCGTAACTTTCAGGCTCTTTACGACATTGCTGGACAAACAGCCTGTTTAAGGCTGGTTGCTCCTCTACTTCATAGGAAGATAGTTGGAGACGCTATCAGGTAATGGCTTCAGCAGCGAAGTTCGAGCTCTGTCCCAATAGGCGGTAAGCAGGACCATACTGCAGCCTACAATCAACCCTGTCAGGCCGAGTTGCTGCCCCAATGTTCCAAAACTATCGAACAGAGCATTCATTGCATAAAGAACATAGGCAAGAGAGGAGACCATAAGAGCTCGGCGATCAATCAGCAGAGAGATCAGTGTAATTACCCCGAATACACCGAGAATTACTCCTGCAACCGAGGCACTAACATCCCCGTCCATGACCCCAATGATCTTGAACAAAGGATGCATTAGTAATGGAGCAGCCAGAAGGTGCAGCCAGAACGCCACATCCGAACGACGCGTTACCCGGCGAGTATCGGAAATATCCCATCCCATGGCGAAGATAAATACCACACCACCAGCCACCATCATCATCGGGTACAGGAAGGTACTAAGTTGTGGGAACGACGTAAACAGTATGGCGAGTACCGTAGCAGCCACGGCAGCAGTAATGAGTGCAATGGTAACCGGAACCCGAAAACGTAACCAATGTGCAAGCGCAGCAATAAGAGAAAACAGCGGAATTACAAATCCACTTTCCTTAACAAGGTCATTTATCGGCAAATCTCTGATGTCTGCCGCGCTTAAATATAGGAACGCCATGACTGCCGTCGCGCTGGGAATAAAAGCAAGCAGAAGTACGATAGAAGGCAATGCCATTCTACGAATACGAATGTAATACTCCGCCAGCCCCCAAGCGGCACAGGCCGTAACAGCAAAACCAATCAGATCGCCAAACATCGAATTGAAAAAAGAAAACGATGAAAGCAGTACGACCACAGAGATCACGACCACGAAAATATCGTTAAAGCCACTGACTAAGCGGAAGTTCTCCTCATCTACAATGGGGCTGGCGTGTTGTTGCTCATAGTCCTTGCGGAAGCGCTCTACGGAGTCGCGCGTGAATATGCCTTTAGTGACGGCATTTTCTAAATCTGAATCGGTGTACATCGGATATCCCTGCTATTCGTTCTTTTGTTTTTGCTTTTTCTTTTGCAATCTTACGCTAACGAAGACTACTCAGCCCGATAGATTTATCCTGGCTTGTGATTCGAAGCGCGCTTGTAACTCGGGAGTACTGTAGATGGGCTGCCGATCCAAAAAAGACCGTAATATCTGCCTTCGCTTGATGCGAAAAAGAAAGTTAGGGACATAGCTGTACTCTTCTCTCACCTGCTTCTCGTATTCAGAAAACCTTGCAGGTTCACTACCTAAAATCGCAAGATCGATATCGACAAGAAGCTGCTTATCTGGCGTATCTAGCTCATCCATCGCACTGTGTTCAGTTGCCATAATGAGGTCATAAATCCGCTGGCTTTTTTCTTTGCTGACGCCTGCCTCCTCTAATGCAGTTCGTGCCCACTCTGCGCTTTTCAACTCATTGTCTTTGGCTTTAACGTCGTACACAGCATCATGAAACCAGATTGCCAGTTCAACTTCGTGTGGGTTGGCAGCCAGATGCTGAAACTCTTCAAACAATGCCAGGCATTCGCACAGGTGTTGTTCGGTGTGGTATTTGCGCTGAGGCTCATTCCAGGCAGCTATTAAGTCGTGTCTTAACGCTTCCCCATCCCCACTAGCTCCAATACCTGACCAGCAACGATTCCAGGAAAGATGTAATTCTTCTCTAGCGAATACTGATTGTTTCATTATTCTACCTATTCGACAGTGACAGCATCATATTTAGGAATCATCGGCCAGGTGACCTCTAAGGAAACTATTACTATGATCTACACCCTCTACAGGGTCGGCTAGTGCTTTAAATGAATGAGGGTCAGCCTCCTCTACCATGCCATAGAAATACCAACCCGTATTTTTATCTTTGGCATAGTAGCTATCGCCAAAAACCTCAAATGTCTGGAGATCAGCACGAGGTTCACTTTTTCCCAGTATGTATACTGAATTCTTATCTTTGGCGTAAACCTGGGACAGTATCTGAAAACTTTCCAGATCAACGGAGTCGACTACTTTTCCGTTGAAGTAAATATGTTGAAGGTCCCGAGCATATTCTGTAGTGAGAATCTGAAAAGAGGATATATCAGCCCCTTCGATTTTCTTAGCCCCCAACGAGAAGAAGTTACCCATAGAGACAAAGTACAGCTGATTTTCTTTCGTATAGTACTGATCACTTACCGCCTTATCGACTGCGGTGTAACCATCACCATTCCATGCTTTGAAAAATGTAAAAGCAAACCAAGCAAAGACGGTAAGACCAACGGCAAGAAAAAGAGAAGATAGAATTAACAATGATTTCAGCACGACAATATGTCCCTACATTACTCACACAATCGGTTTACATCATACCCTCATGCTCGTCTTTTATCGTTAACATCATGACCAATCTGACAGCCAGCTGAAAACAATAGCCAATCTATGGTACCTTCCCGCTTTTGAAGAGAGTTGCTCCATGATCTGCGGTTTCGACTACGGCACTTCCAACTGCGCTATTGGCGTGCAACAGGATGGCGAGATACGTTTATTGCCGGTCGATGGCGAGCGTACTTTTATGCCCTCAGCCCTATATGCGATGGCCCGTGAGCTTATAACTGAGCAGGTAAGTCATGGACTGACGTCTGATCGTGAAGCTTTTATCGCATCACGCAAACCCCAGTTGCAGATGGCCCTCAGAGCTCGTAATGAACTCGACCTTCACGCGGATGATGATGTAATGTTCGTCGGTCATGCGGCGTTCAAAGAGTATTTCGCCGATCCGGAAGAAGGCTACTTCGTTAAATCCCCAAAATCCTTTTTAGGTGCCAGCGGGCTTCGCCCTGAGTTTGTGGGCTTCTTCGAAGATATCGTCACGGCCATGATGCAGACGATCAAACACCGCGCAGAAGTCTCTGCTGGCGACACTCTGACTCAAACCGTTATTGGACGCCCGGTGAATTTTCAGGGCCTGAATTCAGAGCAAAGTAACCGACAAGCATTATCTATTCTCGAAACTGCAGCACGACGTAGCGGCTTTAAAGATATCGAATTTCAGTATGAGCCGATTGCGGCTGGCTTAAGCTTTGAACGCCAGCTCAGTGAGAATAGAACCGTTCTGGTTGTTGATATTGGCGGTGGTACCAGTGACTGTGCAATGGTGCGAATGGGACCGGATCATATTCAGAAAGCAGATCGTGCTGCGGATTTTCTTGGACATACGGGCGAGCGGGTCGGCGGAAACGACCTCGATATCCGCCTGGCAACGGAGTCTCTGATGCCACTATTTGGCATGAATGCCGCGCTCAAAAGTGGCAAGCCAATGCCGACAAAAACCTTTATTGATGCGGTGTCGACTAACGATGTTTCAGCTCTGACTCGCTTCAGTAGCCTGGAAACCGGGCTATATCTCGAGCAACTTCAGCACGATTGTGCCGAACCCGAGCTGATCGGTCGCTTACTGCGACTGCGTAAAAACAAGCAGAATCAGCAATTGGTTCGCCATGCGGAAGAGGCAAAGATTTCCTTGTCCAATGCTGAAATGACATCAGTGAATCTCGAGTTCGTCGAAAAATCGCTCAGCACGGATATCAACCGAACCGAACTTGCCGAGGCAATCGAGCGTCCACTTGAAAAAATTATTGCGCTAATGAAAGAGGCTAAAGACCAGGCTGGAGTCTCACCTGATCTTATTTTCGTCACCGGCGGAAGTGCAAAGTCTCCCGTGATCACAAATGCGGTCAAAAACGTCTTTGGTGAAGTACCACTATTGGATGGTGATCACTTTGGCAGTGTAGTGTCGGGGCTGACTGAGTGGGCTCAGCGGATTTACCGCTAACTCGCGAGAGCAGTCACCGATAACGGCATCCATTTTATGGCTTTGCTAATCACCAACCTTATATGCAGAATAAGGATTACCCTGAACCCCAACTCCCGTTAAGGAAGAAGCATGAGCGACGATAAAAAAGTGGAAACTAATAACGAACGCGTTGTTGATATTATTGCCGACAAACTAGTTGTTGATCACAGCGAAGTCATTGAGACAGCGTCCATTCCCCCTGAAGAAGCCCTTGGAAATAACGCAAGCACAAATCAAAGCACCGACGTCAATGCCGAAACGCAGGAGAAAGCAGACACGGTTGGCCGTGGTACACGCAAAGCCACTAACGGCGTTTCCGTTCGCACTGAACTGCTTTAAGCTGTTCGACTTCCTCTTCGAGAGCCAGGCTTTGACTGGCTCGTTTTACTGCAAGCGCCGCATAGTGGGCCATGACATCACTATAGGCCTCGGGAGCCATATCTCCGAGAGCCGCCATAGATTTCTGAACGCGTATCTGAATTTCAATTAACCCCGCACCGTCACGGGCAACTGGCATAAATAAATCTTCGATCAGATCGGATGTTTTCAATGCGGGGACACGCACCAAAGGGAAACAGATTGACTCGTCATCGTCTTTTAATATGCGATGCTCACGCCAGATACAGAAAAGTCTGACCGCCCTTCCCAACACATCAATTGCAGTACCTGGATCATTCACTGCCGGAGACAATGCTCTACTCGCAATTTCTGAGAGAACGATTAAACCAAACCTGGGGTCCTGCTCAAACGAGCGGGTTTTTCCGGTGGTATACGCTGCTGTAACACTGTTTATCAGCTTCGTTTCCTGCTCGCTGTTTAAACTTCCTTTCTTTTGAAATTCAATACAAGCCATAGGCTTCCCGGGAAAAACAAAACTACCGGGCGGCGCCAGAACATTGATCGTTAATTCAAGCTCTTCTGCAGTTTCTTGCAAATTTGCGATATCCACGTGGCAGATATACCCGGTAGATTCGGATTTAACTATAAATCCGTCGTTGGGAGGCTCCCAGCCTTCTGGCAGACAGCGCGCTCCAAGATGTGGATTCTCTACACGAGCTTTCAAAGCATTAGCTGCCGCGACTTCAACCTGTTCAGTGGTTTCTGTCACTCGCCCAAGTACAGACAAGTGCTCAATCCAGTGAAGTATCGCTATCAGGATGATGCCAATCACAAGTAAGGTGGCAGCAAACAAAACCAGACGTCCGCCTTCACCATACACACCGGTATTGAGCGCAATGATGCCTACCAGACTGAAAAGAAATGCTCCGAGAAAAGTAGCGAGTACATTTTGTGTAATCGTGTCTTCGCGCACCAGTTGCGTTGCTCTGGGCGTGGTTCCTGTACTGGCAGCACTAAATGCAGAAACCATCACCCCCAATGAAAACGTCGTCACCGTCAGCATACTGGTTGCCAGAATACTGAGTATCTGATCAATCGTGGCGACCGAAATCTGAAACGACAGAGCGTCGGGCAGCAATCGCTCTACTGGTGCGGCGATCAATGCAGTGACTATCGCCATGATCGCAAACAGCGCCGCTCTCACCCACAATTTATGAGTGAACCTGATAAGTAACCACTGCCATTTACTGAACATTATATTTCCTTTGTCGCCTGCGCTTGGACATAAAACTACCCGTGTTTTTAACTATGACACCAACTATCCGTATAAGTATCACAACTCATCAATACATTTATCCCAGTAAGGTTCTTTGCCGAGGCGCTCAATGACATAGTCGATCAAAGCACGTACCCGCCGCGATAAATGACGAGCCCGGGGATACACAGCGTAAAGGTTCATCCCAAACCATTTATAGTCGGTCAGCACCGGAATTAGACGTCCGCTTGAGAAGGCTTCCTGCAAAGTGAATGTTGGCTGGCAACCGGCTCCCAGTCCTCGTTCAGCGGCAGCAATTAATGCTTCGCCATTATTCGATAACGTACCCGGTGAAAGACGAATCTCCCCTGTTTTTCCATCTGGTGATGTGTATGGCCAGCGTCCGGGATACCGCAGGTTGCTGTATCCAAAAACCGGTACGTCGTGAAGATCATCCGGGGTATTAAACGGCCCGTACTTTTCCACGAAATCCGGTGAGCAGTACACCATATGCCTCACCCGTGTAACCTTGCGGGCGATCAGGGTCGAATCTTCAAGGTGGCCAATGCGAAAGACAAGATCAAAGCCATCTTCAATAACGTCAACCCGACGGTCAGACAGATCGAAATTGACCGTCACCCCGGGGTGTTCACTCATGAAGTCAGCGATGATCGGTGAAAGTTGGGAAATGCCAAGGCTGAGAGGCATGGATACCGTGATATTGCCGCTCAGTAACGTGGCCGATTGCATCACCTCCTGTTCTGCATCATTCCAGTCGTCCAGTAGCTTACGGCAGCGGTCATAATACAGCTGACCGTCATCGGTCAGATGCATAGTCCGGGTGGTACGTTGCAGTAGTTGCACCCCCAGCCTTTCTTCCAGAGCCTTCATACGTCGACTGATCGCCGAGTTTGCAACACCAAGGCGTTCTGCCGCTTTTGATGCACTGTGGCACTCTACCAGTGTGACGAAGACCCGTACTTCTTCCAGTTCACTCATCTGTCGCTCTCTTCTCTGACAAGCCCCTACGATTCATCGCCCTGGATATTGCAGACCTATCAATTTTTCTACTTTTCAGAATAATATTTTCAATCATAGAGTATTTTTCCATAGTTAAGAAATGTTTATCGTATCTACCGTTGAATAGTTAAAAGCATCCTTACAAAACACAGGAGATCGGTATGACACATATTCTTCGCGTAGACAGCAGTATGAGAACGGAAGGTTCAATTAGTCGTAATCTCGCGGACAAACTGGTTGAACGACTGTCTGACGGCAGTACACAGGTTACCGAACGTGATCTGGCGAACGGCATTGAGCTTATCAATGAAAACTGGATTGGTTCGAACTTCACAGATCCAGCTGACCGCAGTGATGAGCAGAAGACATCTCTGGCAACGTCAGACGAGCTGGTTAATGAGCTGCGTGAAGCTGATACCGTCGTTATTACTGCACCCGTCTATAACTTCCATGTACCGGCTGCTCTGAAGGCCTGGATCGATATGGTTGCTCGTGCCCGGGAAACGTTCCGCTACACCGAGTCAGGCCCTGAAGGGCTTGTTACTGGCAAAAAAGTCTATGTAGTCATGACGTCAGGCGGAACAGTCTTAGGGGCTGAAAACGATTTCGTTAGTGGTTGGCTGAAATACATCCTGGCCTTCATGGGAATGACCGACGTCACTTTCATCGACAGCAGTGGCCTGATGCTGGATGAAACAAAAGCGGAGAAAGCAAAAGCTGAAATAGCAGAGGTTGCTTAAAAGCCGGTCGCATGAAAAAGCCCCGCAATGCGGGGCTTCTTCACTCTCACTGGTGTTCAAACACTCACGCTCGTTTGAGCAATCGCACCAGAAAAATCAGAATCACAGCGCCAACCGTAGCCGTGATAACAGAGCCTATGAAGCCGCCTGCAGATACACCGGCAACTGAGAAGACGTAGCCGCCGACAACCGCACCCAAAATGCCTATCACAATGTCACCTAGCAGACCGTAACCACCGCCTTTAGTAATGACACCACCAAGCCAGCCAGCAAGTGCGCCGATTAACAGAAAAACAAGTAGTGCTGAAATGTCCATGGTTATCACCTCGTAATATATCGTTGTGTTAGTACCCAAATCCGAAAAAACAGCATCACACCTCTGCGTTTTACGGCCTCCGTATAAATACGAACGGAAAAATATCTAAGAGTTCCTGCCCGTTAAAAAATGGCCTTTCAGGCAAACATGAAATTATTGTCTATACTTACAGATGAACCACGCAAGCAGGACTATGGGGTCCGGCTCACACGGAGGTAATTTTGAAATGAGCGAACAGGCGCTTAACACAGACAATGTCGACAAGATCCGGGAAGAAGTATCGAAACTTGAAGAAGAGATTCACAAAATCAGCAACAAGCTTCAGAACGATGGTTTTCTGTCCCGTGTACCCGCTGCCATGATAGAGAAAGAGCAACACAAACTTGAGAGATTTCAACAAGCCTGCTCAGACCTGAAAGCCCGACTGAAGCAAGCCGGTTGACGAAGAAAGGTCAATACTGACAGCCTGATATACTGCCAACAGGCACTTCTACATGCGCCAATGGGCATACATGGTGGCGCATATGGCGTACAATCCGTGCTCAGGATTTCTACGAGTGCAGGAACGTGCGGTACGTCATTTTACTTTCTACTTTGCTGGCCAGCTCTGCGGCTGTCGCCGACTCCTCTTCTTCGACGCCCGCCCGGCAAGGCGATTGTCAGACAGGTATCAGCTTCAGCGATATCTACAGTAAGCCCGATGATCTGGCGCTCAACTACTGTTATCTTCAACAGAAAATCGACGAGGGCGACATTAAGTCTGCTATTCCGGTCGTCGAGCGAATTCTTCTGCTTGAGCCCCATCAGAACCGCGCGAGAATCATTTATGCAAGTCTGCTCTATCACTCTGACATGATGGTAGAGGCCCGGGAAGAGTTCGAAGAGGTACGTTCCCGCCCTCTTCCTCAGAGCGATGAGTGGTTGGTTCTTGATTACCTGCGCAGAATAGATGAGCTCGATCAGCGCGCGACCCAGACTCTCTCAGTGTCAGTCACGGGGCATCACGATAACAACATCAACAACGCACCTGACGACGATACCATTCTGTTTTACGGCTACGAGTTCGACTTTCCACAAAAGAAGGTTGAGGAATACGGTACCGAGTTCAACCTCAGTTATGATCTGGACTATGCGTGGGGTGATTACCGCCAGCACGCCGCGATTGCATCACTTCAATACACTCGTGATAACTTCGCCACACAGGATTCTCTCGATTTCTCAAGTTGGTACGGCACGCTCGGAAATCGCTTTGACTTTGATGGCCTCAACCTGACCATCTCGGGTAACGCGCAACACCAGTCTCTGTATGGAGAGGGTCTGTTACGCAGTCATGGGGGGAGCATCAGCTCTTCTTACGCCTGGGATCTCAAGGATCTGAATCTCTATATAAATACCCGTCTGAGCACAGGCGTGTCGTCAGATAACTACATCGCCCCGGGCGCCAGTGGCAGCTCTGGGAAACGATATTACTCAAAAGTCGCAGGATCGCTGACCTTCGATAAGGTTCACAACCTCTACATGGCATTGGGCTATAGCACAAAAGAAGCTCGCATCGAGGCTTCCAGCTATACCAACTGGTCCACCAGCATGAGCTACCGCTGGACAGCCAGCGCCGGACAATCGATCGCCGCATTTGTCAGCCAGAGTCGAACGCGTTACTCAGGTTCATCGGAGTTTGTCACCGGCGATCCATCACTCGTGAGGCGCAGCAAACCTTTGTTCGCATCGCTCGCTGTGACACTGCCCATCGAGTTGATCGATAATATGGATCTGACCATCAGCGGTGAGCGCCAATTGAATCGCGCTGATATTTCAAACTACGAGTACCGTAATACCCGCTGGTCGGCGTCGGTCACAAAACTGTTCAGTCTTTGAGGGCCCTGTAATGACGACGAGTATCGCAATGAACAGACATGTTCAATCACGTAAGCGCCTCGGTAGCGCCTTACTGACGCTGACTGCGTTGGCTGCAGCAATTCATGCCCACGCACAGGAGGCTGGTGTGCTGGCCGGTCTGAAAGGTTCGGTGACCGTCTACCGTAACGATCAAAGCCTGACAGCAAATAGTGGTGAGCCTATCTTTCCAGGGGATCGCATTGAATCCGGCAGTGGCCAGCTGTTTCAGTTGTTGCTGAGAGACGAAAGCACATTTACCTTCGGTGAAGGCTCGGTAATTTCTCTGGATAAGTTCGAGTATGATGCGCATAAAAATAGCGGTAATTTGCAGATTACTCAGGAATCAGGACAACTGAAATTCGCCACTGGCCGTATTGCAGATGGCAGCCTGAGCGCCTTCAGAATCCTGCAACCGTCAACAGAAGTTGCGGTGCTGGGAACGATGGGCGTAACAGCCATACTCTCGCCCGACCAGGTCTCCATGCATTTTCCTGATATTCAGCTGCCGCCCGATTCTGGGCCGCTGAGCTACTCATCTCTGATGGGCCCCGGCCCCTACTCTTCAATTCCGACGGGCACCTTTGTTGTCACCGCTGAAGGACAGAGCATTACTGTAGATCAACCAGAAGGAAGCGTCATCGCTGCGGAAGGCATGCCGCCGGTTTTCTTCTTTGCACCGCCATTAACGTTTGAACGGCCACAAACCAGTGCGGAAGATGACTCGGAACAGAGTGAAAGTACGCTGAGTAACGTCACAGCAGATGACCCAGCTGATAACAGGGCTGAGAAGAACAGCAACCGCAAGGCATCGGACGAGAGCCGCCAGCAAAGTCGCCGGGAGTCTCAGCAGTACATCGACGACCTTCAGGTTCAACGTATTATTGAGCGTATGGAAACGCGTTTTGGTCTGCCAGATGAGTTTGACCCGGCCTTCACTCCGGAACAACCTGCTGCGGCGCCAACTCAGCCAGAGCCTCAACCGGAAGAACCTGTCACTGACCCTGAACCGCCGGTGACAGAACCACCAATAACAGAACCACCTATAACAGAACCACAGGAACCAGGCACGGGCTCCGGATTGCCAACGAACCCAGGGGGAGATCCACTCGATCCGATAGGCCCCGGAACGGGCCTTGATCCACTTGACCCCGGACCAGGCATGATATGCCCAGGAGACCCCGAGTGCCCATAACGATCGCCGCATAAAAAAGGCCACGCATAGCGTGGCCTTTTCGTTGTTGCTTAAACCAGCGCCGGTTAAGGCGCTGTTTCTTCAGCCGGTGGAACCAGAACCTGCAGGAACTCGAGGAAGCTATCCAACTGTCCCGATAGATTCGGGTTAGCGTTCGTGTAGCTACGCTGAGTACCGTCAACAAAGCTCAGCAACATACCATCCTGACTGTTACCCAGGTGAGCAGTCGCCACCAGCGTTTCGTCAGCATAGATGTAGCCCGTCGCACCCGACAGGTAGAGCTGCATAGCATTCGCTGTGCTGTTCTCCTGACTGATGAACACATTGCCTTCTGGCGTCAGTGTTGCGATGTAGGTGCGGTCGCCAACCGATGGGTCCTGAATCGTCGTGTTAATCGTGCCGTTATAGGCCAGATTCGCTTCAACCTCAGCGATGATCGCATCCCACTCTTCTGGTGTACGCTCAGTTACAACTACTGTTGAATCGATGAGGCTTAAAGCATACTCCTTCGCGATATCAACTACTGGCCCTAAACCACTGACAACCGCATCCGTATTACTGAGCACAGGTGGAACACCCAAGTTGTTAATCAATTTGGTTCCAGTCAGCGTACTCGTATCATCGATCTTCAGGTTAAACATCGGTCCGCTAGGGGAAGATACTGTTTCCCCCCATAGGTTTGAACGATTAAACGAAGAGACCTCAAACTCAAACACTGGTGTGCCTTTATTCAGGTCAACCAGACTCTCACGATCAAAGACGAAGAACATATCTAGCCCCGTCATACTGTACGTTCCCAAATCGGACTGGCTAGAAATACTCAGGCCTGAGCCGTAGCCTCTTACCTTCAATACAATAACTTCCAGAAGGTTCTGCAGTGCGGTATTCGTCGCCGACCCCTCATTTTGAAGTTGCGCATATTCCAGAGCGCTAAAGGTTTGGAAAGGTGCGACCACAGAATCTGGGCTCTCTGAAATGTTCAGCTCAAGACAGAAGTTATTCAGAGACATCTGTGCAGTAGAGTTCGTGATGGTACCGGTGAAACAAATAGTCAAACCTGTATCAGGATCAAAGTCTCCACCAGTCGAGCCCCCCAATAGATTACGAATATCTGGAACTACTATATTTTGGAAGCTAAATGACTGGCCTAGTGCTTGTCCCGTAATGTCGATCTTACAAGTATCACTACTACCGCTACAGTCATCACTGCCAAAAAAGCCAGTCTTGTTGTAATCAACAGTTATCCCAGAAAATTTCTCTGATGGGGTCAGGTTACAACTTTGAAAGTTATTCTTCAAAGGCACGCAGGCTGCACCTTGCAATCCAGCCGATAGAACCTCACTGAAGGCCGACAGCATGTTCGCAGTATTTTCCTGAGCCGTCGCATCAACATACAACCAACCCAGATCACGGTTCACGGTATTACCGTTCGCCAGCTCAGCGGCCTGCGCATCGTCCAGATACCCGCCAGCTACATCGATTGGTGCTAGTGCACGTGCGAAGTTCGCTGCATCGTAGCCAGTAGCCTCACCAATAGTAGTGACGTTACGACACTCTGTACGATCCAGTTCCGGATTGTCAGTAACCAGACAGATCGATGGGTCCGCCAGCTCTGGCGACCAATCGGTCACCAGGTTTCCGAAACCAGCGACCATGCTGTCGAGGCTACCGTCATTGATGAACTGCCCTACAGTCTCTGCACTGGCAACAAACGTGTCGAAGCCGGTATAGCTGATTGTAGTGATCGGTTCAGCCGTATCAGAATCAGTCAGACCCAGCGTACTGACATCCAGCTCGCCGGATTTCAGCGGCACCTGGCCACCCAACAGACCAAAGATGAGACCAATGTTCTCCGCCAGGCTATCAATCGGCAGACTGGCAACGATGGCCGTCTCCTGCAGGCTTGCAGAGAAGATTGCGTGGCGCAGAGCCTGTTCATCGCTGCTGAGTGCAAAGTTACGCTCGAAGGCATCCGTCAGGTCTGGCACACGCTGGCTGACATAGGTGTCATCAGTAAAGCCAAACAGGACGGCAAGACGCTTGTGAGCCAGCAGAACATTGTTGTCATCCAGAGCCTGCGGGAAGGCTTGCAGCCAGGTCGCAGCCATGTGTGTCATCGGAGTAACCGCTACTGGGCCAGCAAAATCAGCACCCGACACAATGGTATCCAGAATCATACCCGCAGCCGGTGTACCGCTTTCACCAAAGTTAGCAGGCGGTGATACCAGACAGCCACTCGGCGTATCACACACCATGGTGGTCTCTGCATCGGTTGTGACACGTACACGTACCGGCGCGGACTGGGTACCCAGGTTAAATCCGAAGTAACCATTGGCGTCCGTCGTGGTGGTGCCAATCACATTCCAGCTGTGCTCGCCTTCGGCATCCAGACCTGCGTACACGGCAGCTTCCACTGGCGCATTAGCCAGCACACCTTTCACTGCGCGGCCAGCAACAGCAGGCTCGGCATTGACGGTGATATCAAAGCTTTGTGTCCCAGCATCAGAGCCGTCAGTCGCATTCACAACCACGCTGTAAGTACCTGCGGATTCCGGAATCCAGCGGATTTCACCTGCGCTACTGATCACCATGCCAGTCGGAGGATTTGTCAGCGAGTAGCTTACCGCATCGTCCTCAGCGTCAGAGGCCGCTACATCGTAGGCATAGACCTGATACTCATTAGCCGTAGTCACAGGCGAAGAGGTGACAACCGGCGCATCATTCACTGCGATCACTGTCACATTGACTGTGCTGATGCCCGTTGCCGTACCGTCACTGACCTGCACTACGAAGCTGTCACTGCCGTTGAAGTCTGCTGCAGGCGCATAGCTGAATTCAGAACCGGTCTGAGTCACGATGCCTTCTACCGCTCCGGAAGAGATAGACCAGGTAAGAGGGTCGCCATCCGCATCCGATGCTGTAAAGGTCACAGAATCAGAGCTGTCTTCATTCACTTCAAGCGTCACTGATGCACCTTCGGCAATGATCGGTGCGTCGTTGACTGAATTCACAGTCACACTGACGGTAATGCTGTCAGTCAGTTCGCTGTCAGAGACCTGAACCGTGAAGGTGTCATTGCCGTAGAAGTCAGCAACAGGGACATACGTCACCAGACCATTGCTATCGACATTCACACCACCATTGCTGGCAGAGGAAGTGACGCTCCAGGTCAGTGAATCACCGTCACTGTCAGTTGCACTCAGAGACAGAGTCTGACTACCGTCTTCATCCAGTGTCATGGTGGTGGTATCGCCCTGATCAATCACAGGTGCAGCGTTCACTGCCTGCACAGTGACGTTCACCACAATACTGTCCGTCAGTTCACCATCAGTGACCTGAACAGTGAAGCTGTCAGCTCCTGAGAAGCCAGTATCCGGGGTGTAGTTCACCGTCTTACTCAGGCCAGTGCCCGACACAGTCGCAGTACCGTTGGTAGCAGCCGAACTCACTGACCAACTCAGTTCAGAGCCAGCGTGGTCGCTGTCGGTCGCATTCAGCACCAGGGTAAACGGTGTTGGTGCGCCGTCTTCTGACATGGTCACGCTGGTGCTTTCACCCTGAGTGATCACTGGTGCGTTATTCACTGCCGTCACAGTAATGGTGAAGGCCTGAGTCACGTTAGCTCCACCGTCGTTGACCAGCAGAGTCACATCCGCAGAAGTTACACCTTCAGCCGGCGTCCAGTTCAGTTCACCGGTCGCTGAGTTCACTGTCATAGACGCAGGCGCGGTACCTACGTTCCAGGTCAGAGCGTCACCTTCTACATCGGTCGCCGTTGGCAGATACGTATAGAGCTCACCTTCCGTTGCAACCACAGGTGCTATAGACGTGATCTCTGGCAGGTCGTTGACTGCATTCACCGTCACTGTCACTGCGATCGTGCTGTTCAGCGAACCGTCCGATACCTGCACAACAAAGCTGTCAGTACCATTGAAGTTCTGATTCGGCACATAGTTCACAGATTGAGTCGTACCCGTACCTGAAACCGTCGCAGAACCGTTGCTGGCTGCACCACTGATGCTCCAGTTGATCGTCGCGCTGTCGACATCGCTGGCGTTCAACGCAAAGGTCAGTGGCTGATCTTCGTTGGTGGTACGTGAAGCACTCGCGCCTTCGGCAATCACTGGCGCATCGGCAACCGGATTAACCGTTACGCTAACGACGATGCTATCCGTCAGTTCGCTATCGCTGACCTCTACTTCGAAGCTATCGCTGCCGTTAAAGTCAGCGGCTGGTTCGTAGCTGACGACGCCCGAAGCATCAACGCTCGCGCTGCCATTTTCTGACGCAGCACTGATGCGCCAGGTCAGGCTTTCGCTGTCTACGTCAGTCGCGGTCAGATTCAGTGTTGTCGAGGTGTCTTCATCTGTTGTCAGCACAGTAACGGCACCCTGATCAATTTCAGGCGCATCGTTGGTTGCGCTAACCGTAATGGTAAAGCTCTGGCTATCGCTCAGACTGCCGTCAGAAACTTCGACAGTCACATTCGCAGACTCAGCACCATTGGCTGGTGTCCAGCTCATGGTATTGCCGGATATTGTCATTCCCTCTGGCGCTTCAGTCAGACTATAAGTCAGCTCTGTGCTGTCGATATCTTCTGCGACTACCTGGTAAGTGTACTCACTGCCTTCGGTTGCAGAGGTAACTGCTGAAGACGTAATCGCAGGAGCATCGTTAACCGGAGTTACGACAATAGTGAAGCTTTGTGTCGCTTCTGCCGTAGCGTCAGCCACAGTCACGGTCACGTTCGATGTCTCAACACCGTTTTCTGGTGTCCAGTTGATGGTGCTTCCAGAGATCACCATGCCTTCTGGTGCTTCTGTCAGGCTGAAGGTCAGCGCATCGCCATCGACGTCGTTAGCAGCTACTGTGTACTGATAGGCCTCGCCTTCTGTCGCTGTTGTTACTTCGGTTGAAGTGATAACTGGCGCGTCGTTGGCGGCCACTACCGTCACATTGACGATGATGCTATCGGTATCTGTGCCATCGTCGATCGCAACAACAAAGCTATCGGTGCCATTGAAGTCAGCTGCTGGTGTGTAATTCACGGTCTGGCTGGTACCAGTACCTGACACAACCGCAGTGCCATCGCTGGCTTGAGACCCAATACTCCAGTTGATGGTGTCACCCTCAACATCAGTAGCATTCAGAGTAACGCTGCCCATGTTGTCTTCGTCGGTGCTCAGAGAAGCCGTCTCACCTTCGGTGATTTCAGGCGCATCGTTGACTGCTGATACGACAACGTTAACAACACGGGTGTCGTTCAGATCGCCGTCAGATACGGTGACAGTGAAACTGTCGCTGCCATTGAAGTTGGCGGCAGGATCATAGGTCACCAGACCAGCGCTGTTCACAGAGGCGGTACCATTCGCCGCAACACCTGTGATGCTCCAGTTCAGAGACGTACCTTCTGGGTCGGATGCGCTAAGAGTCACACTGCCTTGAGTGTCTTCGGACGTGGAAATCGACGCAGAAGCCTGATCGATCACAGGCGCGTCGTTTTCTGCAGTCACCGTGACATTCACCTGAACAGTCACAGTATCGGTGCCATCGGTCACGGCCACGGTAAAGCTGTCAGAACCGTTGTATCCGGCAGCTGGCGTGTAACTGACAACACCCGCAGATACAGCCGCTGAACCACTTGCAGCAGGCGCAGCTATCGACCAGCTCAGGCTATCACCATCAACATCAGTCGCGTTCAGCGTCAGGCTCTTCTGGGTATCTTCAGCCGTTGTGATTGAGACTGCATCACCTTCAGCAACGACAGGCGCATCATTCACCGGACTTACCGATACGTTGATCAGAATAGAATCGGTCAGCTCGCTGTCGCTTACCTGCACAGTGAAAGTATCTGACCCGTTGAAATCGGCCGCTGGTACATAAGTTACCAGGCCAGCGCTATCGACTGACGCTTCGCCATTAGCTGCACCAGAAGTAACGCTCCAGCTCAAGCTGTCGCCGTCAATGTCTGTGGCCGTCAGTGCCAGTGTCTGGCTCGCGTCTTCATCGGTTGTCAGCGCCGTGGAATCCCCCTGATCTATCGCAGGTGCGTCGTTGACGGCAGATACAGAGACAGTAAATGTCTGACTATCGCTCAGCTCACCATCAGAGACTTCAACAGTCACTGACGCAGACTCCACACCGTTCGCAGGCGTCCAGCTGATCGCTCCTGTTTCATCATCAATGCTCATGCCTTCTGGCGCAGAAGTCAGGCTGAAAGTCAGATCAGAGCTGTCGATATCGCTTGCGGTCACGGTGTAGCTGTACAGTTCACCTTCTGTCGCTGTGGTCACGGCCACTGACGTAATATCCGGGGCATTGTTCACCGCAGTCACAGTGATCGTGAAGCTCTGGTTCGTATCCGTAATACCATCGTTAACACGCACGGTCACGTTCGCAGATTCAACACCGTTGGCTGGCGTCCAGGTCATTTCACCCGTTGTACTGTTGATCGACATACCCACCGGTTTCACGGGCAGACTGAAGTTCAGGGTATCGCCATCCACGTCAGTAGCAGCAGCTTGATAGCTATACAACTGCCCCTCTGTCGCGCTGGTAACCGGCGTCGAGGTGAATACAGCGGCATCGTTCACTGCGTTAACCGTCACGTTCACCTGAATCGAATCAGCTTCAACACCGTCTGATACTTCGACAGTGAAGCTGTCGCTGCCGTTAAAGTCCGCATCTGGCGTGTAGCTGACAGAGCCCGCAGCAACGGTAGCGGTACCATTGGTTGCCACACTGCTGATGCTCCAGGTCAGTGTTTCAGAGTCGATGTCAGTCGCTGTCAGAGTTAGCTGCTGAACCATATCTTCATCAGTAGTCAGAGATGCAGACTCACCCTGATCAATAACAGGTGCATCGTTCACCGGAGATACGGTGATGGTCCAGCTCTGGCTGTCTGGAAGCGCACCACTTTCACCGCCGTCGCGTACCTGCACTTCGACATTCGCAGATTCAACACCGTTTGCTGGCGTCCAGGTCACCAGGCCCATGTTCGATACCGACATACCTTCAGGAACCAATACAGGGGTAAAGATCAGATCGGTGCCGTTATTGGCGTCGTCCGGATCATTCACCTGAATCGAGTACTGGTATTCCACCCCTTCAGTCGCTGTCGTTGGCGCTTCGGAGGTAATCACAGGGGCGTCGTTCACGCTGCCGACGGTGATGGTCCAGTTCTGAACCGCCGCAGACGCTCCGTCTTCACCACCATCCGCTACGCTCAGTGACACCGAGGTTGAGGTCACGCCGTTATCTGGCGTCCAGGTCACCAGACCGGTGCCAGATACAGTCAGGCCCGCATCAATCGACCCCTGATCCAGAGTGAAGGTCAGATCCGTACCGTTATTGGCATCATCCGGGTCAGTGATAACGGCCTGGTAGCTGTATTCACTGCCTTCCACCGCCGACGTAGACGCGGCATTAGCAAATACTGGCGCGTCATTCACCGCGGTTACGGTCACGCTGACCTCAATGCTGTCGCTCAACTCACCATCAGACACCTGAACGGTGAAGCTGTCGCTGCCATTAAAGTTTTCATTCGGGGTGTAGGTGACGTTGCCATCGGACACAGCCGCCGAACCATGGCTTGCGGCAAGTGAAACGGTCCAGCTCAGGCTGGCGCTATCAATATCGGTAGCCGTCAGAGCAGTCGTGCCCTGAGTGTCTTCTGACGTCGAAACAGAGGCCGTTTCCTGATCAATCACAGGCGCATCGTTCACCGCAGTCACTTCGACATTTACAACGAAGCTGACTGGTGCCGTGCCATCAAAGACCTGAACAGTGAAGCTGTCATTGCCATTGAAACCGGCATTCGGGGTGTAGCTGACATTGCCAGCCGTTACACTTGCCGAGCCATCAGAAGCAGCAGTACTGATCGACCAGCTCAGGCTATCGCCATCGACATCAGACGCGCTCAGAGTCACGCCCGTTGCGGTATTTTCTGAGGTGGTCAGCGCCGTTCCCGTACCTTGTGCGATAACTGGCAGATCATTCACCGCGCTCACAGTCACGTTTACCAAAATGGTATCGGTCAGAGAACCGTCAGACACCTGAACGGTAAAGCTGTCGTTGCCATTGAAGTTTGCGTTTGGCGTATAAGTGACATTGCCACCCACGACCGCAGCACTGCCGTTACTCGCCGGGCTGGATACTGACCAGCTCAGGCTGTCACCGTTAGCGTCGGTGGCGGTAAGAGTAGTACTGCCCTGAGTATCTTCATCAGTGGTCAGCGTGTCTGTTTCGCCCTGACCGATAACCGGCGCTTCGTTGTCTGGCTCAGACACAGTAATCACGAAGGCCTGGGCCACAGAATCACTGTTGCCATCGTTGGCGACCAGACGCACAGTGCCGCTGCTACCTGCTTCGGCTGGTGTCCAGCTGATCGCACCGGTTGTTGCATTGATCGTCATGCCGGCTGGCTTCTGAGTCAGACTCCAGGTCAGGGAGTCGTTTTCGGCATCGGTGGCGCTTGGCGTATAGGTGTATTCCTCACCCAATATGACAGACGTTGGAGCCACCGAGGTAATCACTGGGGCATCGTTTACATCGGTCACTGCAATCGTGAACGACTGAGTGACACTGCCACTGCCACTGCCATCAGACACAGCCACAATCACGTTGGCGGTGCTGATGCCGTCTGCTGGCGTCCAGGTAATCAAGCCAGACTCGGAAATCTGCATACCCGCAGGTGCAGTCGCGAGGCTGTAAGCCAGCGTCGGACCATCGACATCATCGGCGTCAACCGCGTAGCGATACTCAACACCCTCCGTAGCTGAAGTCGGTGCTGTACTGAGGATAACCGGAGCATCATTGACTGCGGCAACGGTCACACTGACCGCCATAGTGACGTTTTCGCCACCATCGTTAACAGCAACAACAAAAGAATCCGAACCAAAGAAATCACCCGCTGGCTGGTAGGTCACGTTGCCATCTGCAACTGCAGCAACACCGTTACCCGCCTGCTCGGTCACACTCCAGACCAGAACATCGTTTTCAACATCCGATGCACTCAGGTTGACTGCACCCTGCACATCTTCATCTGTGCTGATTTGAGCATTCATCTCATCAAACACAGGCAAGTCGTTCACTGAGTTCACAGTGACATCGACTACGACGTTATCCGTCAACCCACCATCAGATACTTCGACGGTGAAAGAGTCGCTGCCGTTGAAATTCGCAGCCGGCGTATAGGTAATGTTGCCATCAGATGCGACAGCGGTACCGTTCGTGGCCTGAGCACTCACGCTCCAGATAAGAGGGTCACCATCTGAATCTGTTGCTGTCAGCAGAGTCGAGCCATCGGTATCTTCGTCGGTGGTGATGGAAGCGGTTTCCTGATCAATGACAGGTGCATCCGCAACATCGGCAACGGTTACCGTTACGGTAATGGTATCGCTGTCAGTGCCATCAGACGCTTCTACGACAAAAGAATCAGTGCCGCTGAAGTCAGTATCCGGAGTGTAGGTAATTTCGCCATTTACAACGGCAGCTGCGCCGTTTTCGGCCCCCGTCGAAACGGTCCAGTTCAGACTATCGCCTTCAACATCACTGGCGGTCAGCGTTGCCGAGCCTGCCACATCTTCTGAGGTTTCAATCACAGCCACACTCTGATCAATGACCGGAGCATCGTTCACAGACGCAACCGTAACATCGACAACCACAGAGTCAGGGAGACTTCCATCAGAAACGACTACTGTGAACGAGTCAGTGCCATTGAAGTTCGGAAGTGGTGTGTAGGTCACGGCACCATTGATAACGATCGCAGCACCGTTTGATGGCTGCTCTGAAATGCTCCAGGCAAGAGCGTCACCTTCTGCATCTGCAGCAGTCAGAGTTGCAAAACCCTCTGCATCTTCGGTGGTCGTAATCGCAGGTTCAGACTGATTAATCGTCGGCGCAGTGTTGTTATCGCGGACTTCAACCGTCCATGAAACAGTATCTTCGGCCGGGCCGTCTTCCTGTCCATCAACAACGGTAACAGTGACAGAGAAACTACCTTCGACGTCTGGAGTCCACTCGATAAAGCCTGTCGGCGAAATGGTCATGCCTTCAGGGCCTTCGAGACTGAAGGTTAAGCCAGAGCCGTCGTTGTTATCATCCGGGTCGGTCACACTGACCTGATATTCATAAGTACCGCCCAGCACAGCAACAGCGGCGGGCGTACCGTTAATAACCGGGGCGTCGTTCACAGGAGTAACAGTGATTGAGTAAGACTGCTGTACGGGTTCAGCATCGTTCTCTCCACCATCTTCAACCTGAACAACAACATTCACATCGTAAGGTGATGAACCATTTTCGGTCGGAGTCCACTGGACAAGACCTGTCGAAGAAACGGTCATGTCGTCGGGACCGTCGATCAGCGTGTACTCGAGATCATCAGGAATGTCGTTACCCTGCGCATCCAGACCAGCGACGTCTTCCGCAACGAGCTGATATTCGTAGGCAAGGTCTTCAGTCGCTGAAAGCACAGGCGAAGACACAATTTCAGGAGGCGTATTTGCATCGACAACTTTCAGATACCAGCTCTGACGAGGCGGTGTAGCAAGGAGCACATCTCCCCAGTCTTCCTCGCCATCTGTGACGGTTACCCGAATATTCAGACCGACGGTACGAAGCGCATAAGAGGCATCCACCGGGACGGTCCAGGTCAGAAGGCCAGTCGATGAAATCGAAATCCCATACTCTTCTGGAGTCTGACTAGAGATGAAAGGCAGATCGACCGAATAACTGAGGTTCTCTCCATCATTCGCATCATCCGGGTCGTTAACCACCAGCTGATACTGAAATTGAGACCCTGCGACAGCCGTCGCGGGAGCTACCGAAGTAATTTCAGGCTTATCGTTAACGGGCGTAACGCTGAGCTCGAACGTCTGCTGAGCATCGGCCGTATTCGTGCCATCGTTGTATACAACTCGCACAGTCACCTGAACCTCGGTGCCGTCCTCATCATCAGGCGTCCACTGCACCAGGCCATCTTCTGAGATGGTCATAGAATCAGGGCCACTGACAAGGCTGTAGGTCAGGAAGTCGCTGTCAGCCAGACTGGTTTCAATCTGGTATTCCCAGCGCTCTTCCTCTACCGGGTTCCCCTCGGGCGTCGACGAGAAATCAAGCGCAACGGGCGCCTGACCACCACCATCAACCGGATCCGGGACTCGTGGATCATCGCCATCTGAGCCACCTGATGAACAAGCAGCAAGGCCTGCAACCAGGGGCACCAATAGTGCTGTGCGGAAGTTATTCAAGGTTCACTCCTCTGGGTCCATGCGCGAGCATTGACGTGCGAGAACAAGTGACTGGAGCTGATCGGGGTTTGGAGTACGAGCCCGGCAAACAAAAGCCACTGTTTTTCTTATTATTTTCTTACTTGTCCGCGGGGTCTAAAACGGCCACACGGAGTAAGACCCGTATTGGGTAGATGGTATTAGATCGTCTTTCCAATAACCATCTGACAAATGTATCAATACATGCCACCCACTCCTTTTGTGACGAGCGCACGTCAGTAGATATTCCCTAACTGCTTGATTCAACAACTTTTCTTTAGCATTACTTTATGGAGTAAAGTGTAAGTAAGGATAACCGCAATGGCGGGCGATGTAGCATAACTGACAACACTCTCATCAGGCCAAGACTGGTCAACTTGTCATCTTTTCGGCCACAGGATAATTCAACTTCCCCCCTCTGAAGCGTATCATCCCCACAAACTATCAGGATTCATTCAGATTCATGCCTCAACTGACCACCTCCGAAGACTTTCTGCTCGCCGCCAAACACGCTGAAATTGCAGCGCTTCAACAACTGCAGGTGAATTGCCGCCTGGTGGGTCGGGTAACGGAACTCATTCACGAACTTCAGCGTGAACGTGGTCTGTCCAACATTTATCTTGTGTCCGACGGACAGCGCTACGCGCAGCAGCGAGCCGATGAACTCGAAGTCACCGGCATTGCCCAGAAGCAGTTCCGGCAGACGCTTACGGAACTCAGTGAAAGCGACTCTCTCTCCCACTCAACCCGACTATTGAGTAGTCTGGCGTTTGTTATTCAATGCCTTGAAGGAATAGACGCACTGCGAGCACAGGTAACCGCGCGCAAAGTGTCGGCCACTGAGAACACCGCACTTTACAGCCGCTTGATTACTGGGCTGCTGACGGTGATATTTGAAGCGGCTGATATCGCCGATGACCCGGAGATCACGCGCGCGCTGGTTGCGCTCTTTAACTTTGTTCAAGGTAAAGAATATGCGGGCCAGGAACGTGCGATGGGATTAATCGGCTTCACCAGTGGGAGCTTCAGCAATGCCCTTCAAGATAAAGTGCACGAGCTACTCGATGCGCAGGAACGCTGCTTCGGTATTTTCACCGAATTCTCTGCCAGTGTTCCTAAAGCGCGCTGGCATCAACTTGAGAGCTGTGAGGCAACGGCTGAACTGGAACGTCTGCGTAAGATGATTGAGCGCTATCGTGCTGATGATGCCTTGCCGACCTCCATCAGTGAAGTCTGGTATGAGGTAGCGACACGCCGTATTGATGAAATGCAGAGCATCGAACTCGATATGACCGGCGACCTGATGAAACTCTGTGAAACCAAAATTAATTCTGCCGAAGAAGACCTGAGGCTCCACCGGGAACACCTGAAGGATCTGGCAGAAGTCAGTGAGCCACCCGAGTCTCCATTAGGCTTGCTGCCTGAATCGACGTTAAATTCGGATAGCAACCTGACACCCGGTGTTAACGTGAAACTGGCGCGTTCTATATCCGACCTTGTTCAGGGACAGGCGGAGCGCTTACAACGCATCAGCAGCGAACTTGCTGAAGCTCGCCAAGCACTCGATGAACGTAAGCTGATTGATAAGGCGAAAGGCTTGCTGATCCAGTCGAAAGGGATCACGGAAGAGGAAGCCTATCGCCACCTTCGTCAGGCAGCGATGGACAGCAATAAGCGTATCGTTGAAGTGGCCATGAACGTGATCAGTGTCGCGGGCATGTTAACGTCGAAATAGATTCACACTATAGCAACCAGCTCCCTTTTCCGGACCGATAAATCAGAGCCGTCTATCAGTGAAAATAACGCACGCATACGAGATACCCGCAATTAAAGGCCTAGCTCACGCGGCCTGAAAGGAAAGATCTACTCGCTATCGTTCGCAGCAAAACCCAGGCCATTGCGCCCCAGCGGCACCTCCATCCGGTTGCTTCCCTGTCGCGTGGGCTGATTCACCATCTCGTCGTAGGCGCTTTCATGCCGCAACACCATATCCTTGACGTTGTAGCCTTCGAATAGAGCTTCAATTTCGAGGGTATTTCGGGCGCGCAATGGTTTTCCTTTCTTGTCAGAGACCAGCAGTTCTTGTCCATCAACCAGGACATTCACCTGATAAAGAGCAAGATCAAGCGACACAATAATGACCTTTTCTATGGGATCTCGTTTATTCAGTTTCTGGAATTGAATCATAGTCTCACCCTAGCCTTTGTATAACTTAAGTATAAGTTATCAGTAACCCCAGCGAATGAGAAGCTGCTCGTAGATGAGGAAGCGCGTTAGTCACCTTGTCGGGTGCGTTTGATGAATCTGGCGTAGCAGTCTGTGTCTACCAAAGTGAAAATGCTGTAGCGCTTTTCGCCAAACTTCACATAGCTCGCAACTTCTTTATGGCGACTCGTGTTGTGTTTCTTGAGAACACGGGCGGGATGGAAGATTTCGCCTTGCTTACGAAAGTAGCTGAGGGCTTTTTCGTCTGACGCGGCCTTTGCGTCACGGTCTGAGCACACGGGCAGAGCCAAGACCGCGGCGCTGTATACGGAAGCCAAGACTAAAAACAGGAGTATCTTCATACATTCAGCTTAGCCCAGAAACAAAAAAGCCGCAGACCTCAGGCCTGCGGCACACCCTCATGAGCACAGAGAGTCAGAGTGTTATCAATCGTCTGAGCCGAATACGCCCAACAGAACAAGGAGGTTCGCAAACAGGTTGTAGATCGCGACATACAGACTGACTGTCGCAAGAACGTAGTTAGTCTGGCCACCACGCACGATGCTGTTTGTTTCATAGCTGATCAGTGCAGCACTCAGCGGAATGACAATCGCAGAGATAGCCAGCGAGAGAGCCGGGATGTTAAACAAGTATCCGACCACGCCACCAATGATGGCTACGATAAAGCCTGCAAACAGAGTCTTGCCCCAACCAGACAGGTCTCGCTTAGTAGACATACCAAATGCGGACATCAGCAGGAAGGTTACGCCCGTGCCGCCCAACGAAAGGCCAATGGTCGCGCCACCGCTTTGCATGCCAGCAACCATGTTCAACATTGGCCCAAGGGTAAAGCCCATGAAGCCAGTAAAAACGAAGGTCAGCGCAATACCAGCAACGCTGTTAGCTGTTTTATGAATAGCAAACATAAGACCGATAGCTACAACCAGAGTCAGCAAACCCAAAGAAGGCGCGTTCACTGCCATAGAGACACCCGCCATAGCGGCACTGAATACCAGCGTCATGGCCAGAAGCGCGTAGGTGTTACGCAGTACTTTTTGTGCATCAGGTGCAAAGGTGTTGCCACCGGTACCAGCCTGATACTGATCAACCGGTATGCTACGTGCAACCGGCTCGTTGTTTTCTGAATTCAGATAATCGGGACGTTTCATAGTCTCACTCCTTTTTTGATTTACGTATTGTATGACGCGTTTTACAACAATAATATTCGTATTAACTATATATGATATATCGGTTTTTACGAAGTATGCACAGACTCAACTATAAGCACCTGCACTATTTTTTCGCGGTCGCAGAAAGCGGTAGCATTCAGGCGGCTGCAGACCGCCTTGCTATCACACCGCAAACCATAAGTGGGCAGCTCAAATTACTCGAAGACGATCTGGGCGAAGCGTTACTGCGCCGCAATGGTCGTAACGTCGAACTGACCGACGCGGGCCACCTGGCATACGAATACTGCAAAGACATATTCCGCTTAGGCGAAGAGATGCAGGAAGTCATGCAGCAGGGGTTGACTACACGCCCGGAAGAGCTCAGGGTGGGCATCGTAGACGCCCTGCCCAAGTCAATTACTCACCAGCTGCTTGCCCCTATCATCGCCAAGAATCCACAGATGAAGCTGATATGCCGAGAAGAGCAGATGATCACACTTCTGGGCGAACTGGCGGTGCACAGACTTGATGTCGTGCTGGCCGATAGCCCCGTGCCACCGGGCATGAACATACGCTGCTTCAGCCATGAGCTTGGTGCCAGCCGGCTTGCGTGCTTTGCTAATGGTCGCTTGCTGGAGGGCAAGTCATTTCCGGAGTGTCTCGTGGATGCACCGCTTCTGATACCGACCGGCTCTTCATCGACGATGCGAACAAACCTGCTGAGCTGGCTCAAACGCCAGGGAATTTCGATGCGAATTGCCGGAGAATTCGATGACTCGGCACTGCTTAAAGCGTTTGGCAGTGAAGGACATGGGTTCTTTTTTGCGCCGGAAGTCATCACAGAAGAGATCTGTCGTCGCTACGACGTCAACGTTGCAGGTACTGTCCCAGAACTACAGCAAGCCTTCTACGCCATCGTTGCTGAACGGCGTCACAGTCACTCTGCCGTGCTTGAATTAACAGAGCACAGTCGAGAACATTTTTGCTCTGAGAACGGTTAATTATTAAAAAAGGCAGCCTGAGCTGCCTTTTGTTCGCTTGTACACACAACATCAGGATTACTCCTTCGGATTACTGCACTCGCTACGGGAAGGGTCAAACTTACAACGAATCTTGCGTTGCAGCCTGAGCATTGCCGGATCGTAATACCCTTCCTCACGGAGTTTGAGACGAACATCCAGAGAATGCTTTTCCAGTGCAGCGATATCCTGAGCACTGTCTTTTGCCCAGAAAGACTCTGGAACAAGCGCCATTTCGTTATCAACGCGACGTGCATAGTTATCGAACTTGAAGAGGAAGTCTTCACGCAGAATCTGAGCAAGCCCCGGAGGAAACTTTTCCGTACGGCCAACCAACTGAATGGTTGATTGAGCGACAGGCGTATCGAGGATGGCGACGTCACCAGAAATCTGACCACTACCCATCACCAGATAAGCAACAATCGGCGACATCATGCCCGCAACTTCATTGTCGGCGTATTTCTGAACGTTGCTCATCATATCGCCGACCACAGCATCAGCACCGAAGGCTTCGGTCAGCCGAGCCATCCCGGGGTCAAACGACTCGGTTGCTATCTTTTTGCCTTTAAAGCTGGCGAGTGAACGGTTACTACGATCGGCACTGTAACGGAAAGAGGAACCCAGAGTAGCCAGGCCGAGTACAACGTAATTATCATCGCCGAGGCGCTGTGCCATGCGCGGATTCGCAATCACCTGCATCAGCAGTTGAACCTGCTGGCGACTCTGCAAACCACCAACCGACTCAATGGTGCCAGCAAAACGGTTGAATTCCATTGCAGCAACACCACGAATCAGGGCGGCATCACATTCTTCGCCGCTGCGAAGCGCCTCGACAAGCTCAGATTCATCCTGATAAGTTATAACAGTGAGGTCCATTCCATAATGAAGAGAACGCAACTTCTGATCTTCAACAGTCGAGGAAATCGGACCAGTTTTACCCAGCGGGTCCCAGACACAGAACGTCCTCAGGATACGGCCGTTAACCATTTCATCCTTCTGCAATTTCTTGAGCGCACGTATGCGCTTCTCAAGCGGCAGATTGGGGTTCATTACTGTTGCTTCGAGCTTTGCGTTTCGTCGGGATTCGAGATCGTCAGCCGCATAAGTGAGTGTTGCGGACGACAGAAACAAAAGACCAAACAGAGTGGCAAACAAGGTTCTGACGTTCATTCTGCTTCCTTCATTATTCTTCTGATAGCTGATTATGATGGCTCACTGGCTTTTGCCCCCAAAAGGTCAGTAGAGAATCAGCAATGCGGCAGCATACCGCTTTCATTATTGTTATAAAGACAAATCCGACTAACTGTCCCTTAATGACACAAGTTTTGCCGCAAACGTCCTGTTTTGCTCCATCCCGAAGCTTATGTTCCGACCCTACCCGGGACACCCCCATGCCATCCAGTTACATATTGATACCATTCAAATGGCGTAAAATGCAACGCGCCAGTCATGAATGGCGTACGCCGTTACAACAGTACGTCTAAAACAGACGTATGAGTATCTGACCGATAGAACAACAAGAGCGGCTGGGCCGCTCTTATTCATTCCGAAGATAGTAAACCGAAACTAAGGAGCCTCGTCACCCTCTTCTTCTAGCTCTGGCGGTAGCAGGTCTTCGCGACTGACATTGAATGCCAGCAGCAGGTTCGCTGCGATATAGATGGATGAGTAGGTACCTACGCCAACACCGATCGTGAGCGCTAATGCAAAGTTATGGATGATATCCCCACCCAGGAACAAGAGCGCAAGCAGCACAAGAATGGTCGTCAAGGAGGTCATCAATGTCCGCCCCAGTGTCTGGGTCAGTGATTCATTGATGATCTCAGCCGGAGACCCGATACGCATCATACGGAAGTTCTCACGTATCCGGTCAGAGACAACAATGGTGTCGTTCAGCGAGTAACCGATAACGGCGAGCAAGGCTGCCAGTACATTAAGATCAAACTCCCACTGGAAGAGCGCAAACATACCAACAATGATAAGAACATCATGGAACAAGGCCATGACCGCACCGAGTGAAAACTTCCACTGAAAGCGGAATGCGACGTAGGCCATTACGACGAAAAGCGCCACCAGCATGGCGATACCGCCCTGATCACGCAACTCCTCACCAACACTTGCGCCGACAAATTCGCTACGCAGCAATGTCAGTGAATTATCTTCGACATTCGTCTGCAACAACCCGAGAACTTCGTTACCCAGGTCATCACGGAAGGACTCAGACATACGAACCAGAACATCGGTCTCAGAACCGAAGTTCTGCACGACAACATCACGGTAGCCTGCGGTATCAAGGACCGATTTCACCTCAGAGAGAGGAACTGGGGTTTCGTATTCCACTTCAAGCAGCGTACCGCCAGTGAAATCGAGACCGAAGTTCAGACCGCGCATACCAATAGCAACGACCGAAATCAGTAGCAACGTTAGTGAAATCGCCGTCGAAATATGACGGAAACGCATAAAGTTCACAGTATTCATGCCTTACCTCCAATCGACAGGCGCTCTACACGGCGACCACCGTACAGCAGGTTAGTCATTGCACGGGTCACCATGACCGCAGTGAACATAGACGTCAGGATTCCGAAAGACAGTGTGACGGCGAACCCTTTAACCGGACCAGTCCCCACTGCAAACAGAATCACAGCAACAATCAGCGTGGTCAGGTTGGCGTCGAAAATGGTCAGGAAGGCACGGTCATAACCTTCATGAATTGCCTGCTGAGGCGACCGGCCATTTTTCAGCTCTTCCCGTATTCGCGAGAAGATAAGCACGTTCGCATCCACCGCCATACCCACAGTCAGAACGATACCGGCAATACCCGGCAAGGTGAGGGTCGCACCGATAATCGACATCAGGGCAACCAGCAGAACAAGGTTCACCGCAAGAGCAATATTCGCGATAAAACCAAACGCGCGGTAGAACACGAGCATGGCAATCAGAACCAGAGCAAGGCCTGCCATCACAGAGCGTGCGCCCATTTCGATGTTTTCAGCACCCAGGCTTGGACCTACCGTCCGCTCTTCAACAAAATCCATCGGTGCAGCAAGCGCACCGGAACGAAGCAGCAATGCCAACTCATTCGCTTCAGCGGACTGCAGCCCGGTGATACGGAAGCTACTGCCCAGGACGCTTTGAATCGTGGCAAGAGAGATGATCGATTTCTCGACAACCTGAATCGTCTTAGGCTGCTCTACGCCATCGACCATCTCGTAGGTTGTCTTCGGTTTACGCTCGACAAACAGCACAGCCATACGACGCTGAACCGCTTTCTTGGTCACCTGCGTCATACGCGCAGCGCCTTTGCTGTCGAGACTGATATTTACCTGAGGGAAGCTGTTCTCATCAAAGCCAGAGCTGGCATTGGTGACGCTGTCACCTGTTGTAATGACTTTTTTCTCAAGACGCGCAGTGCGGTTCTGGTTGTCACGGAAACTATATTCTTCCGTCGCAAAGCGGCTGGCACCCGGTTCTGCTTCAAGGCGGAATTCAAGATTCGCAGCCTTACCCAGAATTTTCTTGGCCTCAGCTGTGTCCTGCACGCCCGGCAGCTCAACCACAATTCGGTTGCGGCCCTGACGCTGAACCAGTGGCTCAGCAACACCAAGTTCGTTAACACGGTTGCGCAGCGTCATGAGGTTCTGTTTAAGAGCATAGTCTTCGAAATCACGGACTTTCTGCTCAGTGAGCATCAGGATCAGGTCGAAGTTGCCATCGACCTCTTCTTCCTGAGGAAGGAATTCACCAGGGTAATTGCGATTAATAAAAGTTCGGGCCTCGCTGCGCAAAGCTTCCTGGCGGAAGCTCAGTCGAACCTTAGTGCCTTCAACAACAACCCGACGATATTTAATATCTTCCTGACGCAGGCTGGTTCTCAGGTCTTCACGGTAGTTCGTGATACGCCCGGAGACATACTCATCCATATCGACTTCCATCAGGAAGTGAACACCGCCACTCAGGTCAAGGCCCAGCGTCATAGGGCCAGCACCAAGATTGACCAGCCAGTCCGGCGTTGTCGGTGCGAGGTTCAGAGCAACTACAAACTCATCCCCCAGCTTACGCTGGATGGCTGATTTTGCAGGGAGCTGTGCGTCAGAGGATTCGAGTCTCAGCAGCGCGGTGCTGCCATTTACTTCTTCGCCAAAATAACTGATCCCCGCGTCATCCAATGCTTCGCGAACGTTATTCAGGGTGGCAGACGACATTTCAGCACCAGCGCGCGCTGGCGTTACCTGAATTGCTGCGTCAGGTGGGTAGAGATTAGGGGCGGCGTAGATGAACGCCAGTGCAACCACCACAAGAATGAGGAGGTTTTTCCACAGTGGATATTTATTGAGCATACAACTGCCCTATTCCTTCAGCATAAAAAACGGCCTCTGAAGAGGCCGTTACAGGGATTGGTCAGGCTTTTACTTCTTTGATAGTGCCTTTAGGAAGTACTGCAGTGACAGCAACTTTCTGGACAGGGAACTGGACACCGTCAGCCACTTCAATGACAGCGAACTCTTCAGTCACTTTGGTCACTTTACCGAGCATGCCGCCGGCGGTAACGACTTCGTCGTTTTTCGCCAGACCTTCGATCAGGTTTTTGTGTTCTTTCTGACGTTTTGCCTGTGGACGCCACAGCATAAAGTAGAAGATCGCTGCAAAGCCGAGCAGGAATACCCAGGAAAAGGCATCGCCCATTGCAGGCTGAGGTGCGGCCTCAGCAAAAGCAGTTGCAGGAACAACAGCAAACAGCGCCATTAAAGCTTTCATTCAAATTTACTCCCAATGTTCAGGCATCGCCTGTAATTAAAATCGTTGTGGTCTCAGCCTTCCGGTGTATCCAGCGGCGGCACTTCCCGGCCGCGGCGAGCGTAGAAGTCTGAAACGAATGCGGCAAATGTACCTTCTTCAAGAGCACTGCGCAAACCGGCCATCAGAGTCTGATAGTAATGCAGGTTATGTATGGTATTGAGCGTTGCACCAAGAATTTCACCGCACTTGTCGAGGTGATGCAGATACGCGCGACTGTAGTTTTTACAGGTGTAGCAATCGCATTCAGCATCGATAGGACCAGTATCAGTCTTATTGGCGGCATTCCTGAGTTTTACAACCCCATTGTGTGTAAAAAGGTGCCCGTTGCGCGCATTCCTGGTTGGCATAACGCAGTCGAACATATCAACGCCCCTGCGCACACCTTCCACGAGATCTTCCGGTTTGCCAACGCCCATCAGGTAGCGTGGTTTGTCTTCTGGCATCTGAGGTGCGGTATGGCGCAGGATACGCATCATGTCGTCTTTAGGTTCACCGACGCTAAGGCCACCGATCGCATAGCCATCGAAGCCGATATCCATCAGCCCCTGCAAAGATTCGTCCCGCAGGTCCTCATACATACCGCCCTGAATAATGCCGAACAACGCGGATGGGTTATCGCCATGCGCGTCTTTTGAGCGCTGAGCCCAACGCAGAGACATACGCATGGAGTCTGCGGCCTCCTGAGTCGTTGCCGGGTAAGGCGTACACTCATCAAAAATCATGACGACATCTGAACCGAGGTCGCGTTGAACTTCCATTGAGCTTTCCGGCGTCATCAGAACCTTGTCACCGTTTACCGGCGAAGCAAAGGTAACGCCCTCTTCTGTGATTTTACGCATATCGCCAAGGCTGAACACCTGAAAACCGCCGGAGTCAGTGAGAATAGGCTTATCCCAGCCGATGAAATCATGCAGATCGCCATGCGCCTTAATTATCTCGGTGCCGGGACGTAACATCAGGTGAAAGGTGTTACCCAGAATAATGTGAGCACCCAGCGCCTCGACCTGCTCAGGGTTCAGGCCTTTGACTGAACCATAGGTTCCAACAGGCATGAAAGCAGGCGTCTCTACCTTTCCTCGGGGAAACGTGATGGTGCCGCGACGCGCAAAGCTGCCACCCTCGTCTTTCGGCGTATCCGTGCCATGCAGTTCAAACTGCATAAAGCATTCACGAGTCATAATCAGCTCCCGCTTGATTGGTGCAGGCGACACGGCATAAACATAGCGTCACCATAACTGTAAAAACGATATTCATTGGCTACCGCATGGTCATAGGCAGCAAGCGTTCCTTCACGACCGGCAAACGCAGACACCAACATAATCAGAGTCGATTCAGGCAAATGGAAATTCGTGATCATGGCATCAACACTGCGGAATTCGTATCCGGGGTAGATAAAAATATCCGAGTCTCCCTGAAACGTTTCGATTGCCCCGCTGCGACTGGCCGACTCAAGACTTCGCACCGAGGTCGTACCGACTGCAATAACACGCTTACCCGCCGCCCTTGTCGCCCTGACAGCCTCGACAACATCTTCAGGAACTTCAATGTACTCTGAATGCATATGATGCTCGTGAATGTTATCGACTTTCACGGGCTGAAAGGTACCGGCACCGACGTGCAGGGTCACAAACGCAAAGTTCACTCCCTTCGCTGTCAGGCGCTCAAGCAGGCCGTCATCAAAGTGCAGACCGGCCGTCGGCGCAGCTACGGCGCCTGGCTTCTCTGCATACACCGTCTGATAACGCTCGCGATCTTCTTCAGCATCTTCCCGCTCCATATAAGGAGGCAAAGGCATGTGTCCGACGTCTTCAAGGATATCCAGTACTGGGCGCTCAGAAGTGAAGCGCAGATGAAACAAGGCTCCCTCGCGGCCAACCACCTCTGCATCTTCGCCGCCGAGAGAAATCAGCTGTCCCGGTTTCGGAGAGCGCGAACTACGAAGATGCGCCAGAACGTCATGTTCAGAAACAACGCGTTCAATCAGAGCTTCCAGCTTACCGCCCGACGCCTTTTCACCAAACAGACGCGCTGGAATCACCCGGGTGTTATTGAACACCAACAGGTCACCCGGCTCGATAAGGGACTCGATATCGCGAAAGATGCGGTCGTCTATCTGTTGTTGCTGCGGATCAAATACCAGCAACCGCGAAGCACTGCGTTCAGCAGCAGGATGTCGGGCAATCAGGTGATCAGGAAGCTCGAAGCTGAAGTCACTCGTTTTCATTCATTAGGCCTGAGGATAGCGGGCGGAGTATGCGCGTAAAACCGGACGCAAGGTTACCCGAGATAATTTCCTAAGTTAAGGAAATACTTAGAAAAAATTGTTGACGTTCGGAAAATACTGAGTAATATACGCGGCCACTGACCGATACTGATTTGCCAGAGTGGCGAAATTGGTAGACGCAGGGGATTCAAAATCCCCCGCCTTCGGGTGTGCCGGTTCGAGTCCGGCCTCTGGTACCAATATTTCAGTACCAACGGATCTTTCGGTCAGTGAAGAATCTTCGCAAGAAGAATCTTGTTTTGCCCAGGTGGTGGAATTGGTAGACACGCTGTGTTCAGGTCGCAGTGAGCTTACGCTCGTGGGAGTTCGAGTCTCCCCCTGGGCACCATCAACAACCTACCGTGTTGATGGCGCTGTAGACGACGATGTCGTCACACCCTTTTGCCGAAGTGGTGGAATTGGTAGACACGCTGTGTTCAGGTCGCAGTGGGCTAACGCCCGTGGGAGTTCGAGTCTCCCCTTCGGCACCATTCAATGGTTATCTTCCCCAACGTCTTCTAAGCAGCAGATCAACCAGATCCTCAGGTTAACCTGACTTTCTTATATACCGCCTCCTCATAAATATCCTTTCAGGCCACATGGGCTATTCTTCAAAGAGGACAAAGCGGAGAGTTCTCTATGGTTTCTAGTTCACGTTTGATAGCTGGATCAATACTGGCCGGCATCTTGGCGGGCATCGTTATGGGTTTTGTAACTCATGGAGCAGGCTCAGAGCCAACGCTGGCCTTCATACTGAGCGCAATTGTTGCGACTTCTGTGACTGCCCTCCTCCAATTCAGGCTGGTACTTAAACCAACAACAGATCTCATATCGAACCTGAACGCTTCGATAAAAGGCGACAGACACGATATCAAACCAACCGCGAATTGGCTGAACGATGCGACTCAAGACATCAACAGCTATCTGGCTTCAGCAAGAAAAGTACAACAGGACCTCGCAGAAAACGGTGGCCATATCGCCATATCCGCAGCTGAAATGTCATATGCGGCAGACAAGCTGCAAAAACGAATTCACGACGAGGCAAAAGACAGTGAGCAGATAGTCCACAGCACGGGTCGGATATCTAACACTATGGAAGAAATGCTGGAGCAGACACGAGAAGCCGCGCGTGCAACCAATGAAGCCATGGAGATTAACCGCGCAGGCAGCGAGGCCATCAACCGTACGATTCCGAAAATGGAAGAGACCCGCGATCAGGTGCAGAGCAATGCAGAACTTATTTCCAATCTTGAAGCCAAATCTGAAAACATCAGCAAGGTAACAAGCATCATTAATGATATTGCAGAGCAAACCAATCTGCTGGCATTAAATGCTGCCATCGAGGCTGCACGAGCTGGTGAACAGGGTCGAGGATTTGCCGTGGTCGCTGACGAAGTGCGTGCTCTGGCTGGGAAGACATCAGATGCGACCGAGCAGATCGGCACCACCGTCGCCCAAATCAATCAGGAAGTGAAACTCGCAGCAGACAACAGTAGCAACCTGATCAAAGTCATTGATGAGGGTGTAAGTATGACGCGTGAGCTGAATGATCATCTCATTGAAATCAACAAACGCGCCGACAACATACAACATGCCGTCAATGCGCTGGTCGAAAACATGAACGATAATACCGGGCATATTCAGCATATTTCCGGAATCATCGGACAAACTTCAGCCCACTATCAGGAAACTGAGAACGAAGTTGCTTCCATTGCTGATAAGTCATCCGGTCTATCAGAATCCGCAGAGAGCATTTTCGAATCTTTCGGTAGTGGTAATTTAGGTGAACCGCACGACACGGTTAAAGCTGAAGCGTTCAGTGCCGCTGAGGCGATTGGTCAACTATTTGAACAAGCAATTGCCAGCGGAAAAATCTCACACGACGCCCTCTTCAGCCGCGAATATCGTGATATTCCCGGGACAAATCCCAAGAAATTTTCCACAGATTTCGATGCCTTTACTGATGAGCTATTACCTGACATCCAAGAGCCGATATTACAGCGTAACGCCTTCATCGCATATGCTGGTGCTGTCGATGATAATGGCTACTTCCCGACTCATAACAAAAAATTCGCTCAGCCTCTGAGTGGTGACTACCACAAAGACCTGGTGAACAATCGTACCAAGCGTATCTTCGACGATCGCACAGGGTCACGCTGCGGCAGCAATCAGAATCTGTTTTTGCTCCAGACTTATAAGCGTGACACTGGCGAGGTAATGCATGACCTTTCAGTGCCAATCTGGGTTAATGGCAAGCATTGGGGTGGCTTCAGAGTGGGATATGCCAGCCAGATGTCCATCCAATAAGATAAAATAAAACAGGCGAGGGTAACTCCCTCGCCTGAACTTATCCTAAGACCAACACTCCACACGGTTACGTCCATTCTCTTTCGCGCGATATAGCGCTTCATCTGCTTTTGACAGCCAGGTTTCAGGACTATCAGCATCATCAGGAATCGCCGAGTGACAGCCCACGCTGATGGTTACACGGAAGCCATCTGCGATACGATCAAGATTAATAGACGCCACAGACAGGCGAATCGCTTCAGCAATAGACGCAACCTGTTCCTGGCTCAACCCCGGCAGTACCACTGCAAACTCTTCGCCACCGTACCTTGCAACCGAATCTTTATTTTCAATCGTTTCACTGATCGCCCCAGAAATGCAGCGTAGAATTTCATCACCCGCCTGATGGCCATAGGTATCGTTAACCTGTTTGAAGTGATCAATATCCAGCAGCAGAATCGAGAAGTTGGCCATATCATGGCGAGCCAGTGCGAATTCCCGATCAAGAAAGTCGTCAAAGAAACGCCGGTTTCTTACATTTGTAAGCGCGTCCGTCGTACTCATACGCTCAAGCTGTTCGTTTACATTCTCAAGCTCCAGTGTTCTCTCCCGAACGCGTCGCTCCAGTGTCTCTGTTGCCCTTTTTTGGATATCGAGGGCCTTAGCCTGTGCCTCTCTCGCAGCCCGTTCGTGTTCAAGCGCCTTCTCCTGCGCTTTACGCGCGTTACGTTCCTGATCCAGGGCCTCGGTCTGTGCCTTACGAGCTAATTTTTCATGTTCCAACGCACTGATCTGGGCTTCGTAACGCTCACGCTTTTCCTGATTAAGACGATCGGCCAATGCAAACGACAGCAGAATAACTTCCATTGCAGAGCCGATCTGAAGCGAATTTTCTGTAAAGAAGTTTCTGGGAATAATGTTGAATTTATTAAGGGCGAGAACGATGCCGCCAAGCAGGAAACTGGTCCAGGCAATGGTGTAATAACGCGCTGCGACAAACCCTTCAGCCCAACGCCTTACGCCAAGTACGATAGCGCCGATCATCGCAAGCATAGCGACAACAATCAGTACCCGAATCAGGGTGTGATAAACCACCAGGTTACTCAAAAATACGATGCCGATACAAATCAGAATCAGCAGCCCGATCAGCTTATTAAAGAACGACTGATCGGTATGAAGATAGAGAAATTTTCTCGTGAATATGCCGGCAAAAATAATGACGCCGGATAACAGCACAATAATACTTTGATCGTTCCAGTGAATCGCTGAGGGCCATAAGTACTGGAAATTGATGCCCTGCAAACTACCGAGAAAACCCGCCATACAGCCGACATAAAGAACGTAAAAAAGGTAATTCCCCTCTTTAACTGAGAAAAACACAAAGAGGTTATAAAACACCATGATGAGCATAATGCCGTAATACAGACCCAGCCCGAGAAGCTGATTCTGATCATGCACAAAGAAGTCACGCTCATCCCAAAGCGTCATAGGTACCTGCATTGAGCTGGAGGTTTCTACCCGGAAGACCCATTCCTGGACATCGCCCGGATCGATCTCGAACGGAATCAGAAAATGACGATGGGGCAACAGGCGATCACTGAATTCCTGCTTGTCTCCCAGACTAATAAGCTGCCACTTACCGTCGTTGGTCTTCCGGTACAGATCAATATAATCAAGAACAGGATACGAGATACTGATCAAGCGGCTGAGGTGCCTGTGACCGGAGTTGGTCAGATTGAATCGGAACCAATAAATTGAGTTGGTATAACCGAAGGATAAGTCCTCTCGAGCTGCTTTCCAGCCCAGGCTCTCTTCATCACCAATCACCAGGTCGCCGGAGGTATCCTCAACGTAGCGGGTAATAAACGCCAGGTTCTGACCTGACTCTGCTTCGGCGACATCAAGCACATTGTTATCTGGAGAATAACCCGGTATCGAAGCCACTCGTGCTGACGCGTCGCTAATTCCAACCAAATGCAATAGTAAACCCAGCAGCATCGCAATCAGCGGCTTCTGTAATTTCATTCCTATTCCCTCTGCAAATACTCATTAAAGTGTAGACGACACTGTCAGTCCTGCAGGGGCATAAACGAAAACCACCCGAAGAGGTGATCTGGCTGAAAAGCCCGGATTGTCAAATACAAGGATACCGCTCAGAATACAGTCTCAATTTTTCAGGGAAACTGTTATGCCAGTTGCTACGCGTTTTCTTTCGATCATGAAGTTATTCACTCGCCTGCTCGCAATACTGCTGCTGACCGGGGGGGGCTGGGTACATGCAGAAAGCCAGATCAATGCACCGGAATTTACGCTGAGCACACTAGACGAAAAGCGCCAAATATCTTTAAAGGATTATCGAGGAAAGGTGATTTACCTGGATTTCTGGGCATCCTGGTGTAGTCCATGCCGTAAATCATTGCCCATGCTCAACGAACTAAGAAATGAACTCAAAGATCGTGGGTTTGAAGTTCTGGCTCTTAATGTCGATGAAACCCGTGAAGAGGGTCTTCGCTTCCTGAAAGAATACCCGGTTGATTACCCGACTCTGTTCGATAACGAAGGAACGGCAGCAACCTATCAGTTGCGAGGTATGCCAACCGCCTTCCTTATTGACCACAACGGCAAGCTCCACAGCCAGCACGTTGGCTTTAACCCAAAAGATATGGGCAGCATCCGAGAAGAAGTTCTGTCTTTGCTTGAAGCCGCAGAAAGTGCCAGATAACAAAGACTGCGTAGTAACAGATTCAACGACGGAGAAACGGACATGACCACGAGAAATGTGTTTATTACTGGCTGTTCAACAGGTATTGGCAGAGCACTGGCGCGCGCCTGTATTTCTCGTGGAGATACTGTTGTGGCGACGGCCCGTAATGTGGATGACCTGCAGTACCTTGATCATGACAATGCCATACGGATGGCACTTGATGTAAACGACGACTCTGCCATCGAACGTGTTTTTGAAGAAGTAAGCGCACGACTTGGTCATATCGACCTTCTGATCAACAATGCCGGTTATGCCGCGATGGGGCCCGTGACCGAGCTATCCCGCGAGAAGCTTCTCCGTCAGTTTGAAACCAACGTACTTGCCCCTGTAAGTGTCACGCGACAAGCGCTACCGATGCTGAGAGCTTCAGATAACGCTCAGGTGGTTAACATTGGCTCTGTTTCTGGCATCCTGACGACTCCTTTCTCGGGCGCCTATTGCGCAACCAAAGCTGCTTTACACTCGCTGAGCGACGCCATGCGTATGGAGCTTGCGCCTTTTGGTATTGAAGTAATTACAGTCCAGCCAGGGGCGATTCAGTCCAGTTTCGGCGATAACTCCCTGGCAGGGGTCAGCGGCCTACTCATGCCCGATTCTTTATTTAAGGCAGTCGAAGATAAAATCCGGGAACGGGCGGTCGCGTCTCAGCAGAACCCCACCACAGCGGAAGCCTTCGCCAAAGAAATGCTACTGCGCATCCAGGGGCACCCTGCCCCTGAAATCAGAATTGGAAATGGCAGCACAGCATTACCGCTGTTGAAGCGTTGGCTGCCTCTACGTATGCTGGATCGTATACTCAGCCGTAAATTTGGGCTTGACCAGTTGAAAGGCTGATCAGTCCGGACGGTGCTCGCGGGCAAGATAATCGTGAGACTGCATCTCCAGCATCCGCGATGTCGTGCGCTGAAATTCAAACTCCAGTTTACCAGTGCTGTATATCTCAGGGATTGACGCATCGGCTGACATAATCACTTTCACACCGCGATCGTAAAACTCATCAATCAGATTGATAAAGCGGCGCGCAAGGTCGTCGTTCTTCGAGCCCATAGCGGGCACGTCTGAGACAATAACGGCATGAAATAGTTTGCCGAGTTCGATGTAGTCATTCTGTGAACGTGGTCCATCACAGAGGGCATAGAAATCGAACCAGGCAATATCATCACACACGGCTTTCGCCGGTATTTTGCGCCCAAGAATCTCAACGCTGGCGTTAGCTTCGACATGGCGCGGGTCGGCTATCAGTCCCTGAAAGCTTTTCTCCAGACTGGAATTCGCATCGCCATCGAGCGGGTAGTGGTATAGCTCGGCCTGCTCCAGTGTTCGCAAACGGTAGTCCACGCCACTATCGACGTTAACTACTTCGGTAAATTGATTGAGAAGTTTGATAGCTGGAATAAACCGGTCGCGCTGCAGGCCGTCCTTATACAGACCGTCAGGCACGATATTAGAGGTCGCGACCAGAGTAACACCTCGGTCGAACAGCTCCTGCATCAGGCCACCAAGAATCATAGCGTCACCGATATCAGACACGAAGAATTCGTCAAAGCAGATGACCCGTGCTTCTTCAGCGATCTGGTCAGCGACCACAGTGAGTGGATTCTTGGCTCCGGCAAGCTTCGTCAGGTCACCGTGAACACGCTGCATAAAACGATGGAAGTGTGTGCGCATCTTGCGCTTAAAGGGCAGCGCGTCGTAGAAAGTATCAACAAGGTAAGTCTTGCCGCGGCCCACGCCGCCCCAGAAGTAAATCCCCTTCTCTGGTTCAGGCTTTGTCCGGCTCAGCTTTTTCGACAGTTTACCCAGAACGCCCTGTTTTGAACGGCGCTGCTCAGCGGCCACAAGGTCATCGTAAAGACGCTGAAGATGCTTTACCGCCATCTCCTGAGCTGGGTCATATGAAAAATCGTCGCGCAGCAGATCTGCCTGATACAGTTCCCACGGGGTAGACACGGACACTCTCCAATAAGGATTTTCGGGGGGCGAAATTTACCGCCCGGGCTGCAAAAGTGCAAATGAAGCGGCTCTCAGCCACCTGCCTTACTTAACATTCCTTCTATTAACCTTCGGCGAACACCGACAACTCTTCCGTCAGGGTGGACTTCAGATCGGTAATACGACCATGGAAAAAGTGACCAGCTCCCTCAAAAACCAACCAATGAGGTTGAGGAACCACCAGCTGCACCCACCCCTCGACTTCATCAAATGGCACGACTTCATCGGCATCGCCCATCAGGACCCAGGTTTCAATTCCCTGCGGCAAAGTAGTCGGAGCATCGAAGTGATGAACCGCAGGCGCGATCAGAACCAGTCCATCAATCGTTTCGGCATGATCACATCCATACAGACAGGCCATGCCGGCACCAAACGAGAACCCAGCGAGAATAATCCGCTCCCAACCAAGCTCTTCTTTCGCATAACGGACGGCTGAGGCGACATCCTGCTGCTCTCCAACGCCATGATCATGCTCGCCGTCGCTGCTGCCAACGCCCCGGAAGTTAAACCGGAGTGTGTTCAGCCCCAGGCCTTTCGCTGCCCGAGCTGCCGTTGTGACCACTTTATTGTCCATAGTGCCCGAAAATAATGGATGAGGGTGACACATCACCAGTCCGGTCCTGGCACCATCGATTTCCATCACTCGGGCATCAAGCTGTCCCTCCGGGCCCGGAATCGCAACGGTCCTCTCTGTTCCCATAACGCAACCTCTCTGAAATTTATGGATTCGAACACCATATTGTTATAGCTATTTGTTATCAATAGCGCCTTTTTATATACCTCACGCCTTGGTATATTTGCTTCAAATTTATTTTGCCGGTTTTATACCTTTCAGAGAGCTAACAGGCCAACCATGACCGACTACAATCTGACCCACCTGAAACAGCTAGAAGCGGAGAGTATGCATATCATCCGCGAAGTGGCTGCCGAATTCGATAACCCCGTAATGCTTTACTCCATCGGTAAAGACTCTGCGGTGATGCTGCATCTTGCGCGTAAGGCTTTCTACCCAGGCAAGCCGCCATTCCCACTGATGCACGTGGATACCACCTGGAAGTTCCGGGAGATGATTGAGTTCCGCGACAAGATGGCGAAAGAAATTGGTATGGAGCTGATCGTTCATACCAACCAGGAAGGCGTTGAACAGGGTATTGGCCCGTTCACTCATGGCTCATCAAAGCATACTGACGTTATGAAGACCCAGGCGCTGAAGCAGGCCCTGGATAAGTACAAGTTCGATGCTGCCTTCGGTGGCGCCCGCCGTGACGAAGAAAAGTCCCGTGCAAAAGAGCGTGTCTACTCTTTCCGAGACAGTAAACACCGCTGGGATCCTAAGAACCAGCGTCCAGAGCTGTGGAACATCTATAACGGTAAAGTAAACAAAGGCGAAAGCATCCGTGTTTTCCCTCTGTCAAACTGGACCGAACTCGATATCTGGCAGTACATCTATCTCGAAGATATCCCACTGGTACCCCTGTACTTTGCTGACAAGCGTCCTGTCGTCGAGCGCGATGGCATGCTGATTATGGTCGACGACGACCGCATGCCTCTTGAAGAAGGCGAAGTCCCAGAGATGAAATCTGTACGTTTCCGTACCCTGGGTTGTTACCCGCTGACTGGCGCGGTTGAATCTGAAGCCGCAACACTCCCTGAGATCATTCAGGAAATGCTGCTGACCACCACATCAGAACGCCAGGGCCGCGCCATTGACCACGACTCATCAGGTTCGATGGAGAAGAAAAAACAGGAGGGGTACTTCTAATGTCACACCAATCCGATCTGATTGCTTCCGATATCCTTGAGTACCTGAAGCAGCACGAAAACAAACAAATGCTGCGTTTCCTGACCTGCGGAAACGTGGACGACGGCAAATCCACTCTGATCGGCCGTCTGCTGCACGACTCGAAAATGATCTATGAAGATCAGCTGGCAGCGATCGAAAAAGACAGCGCTAAATCCGGCACTACCGGTGAGAAAATCGACCTGGCCCTGCTGGTTGATGGTCTCGCCGCTGAGCGTGAGCAAGGCATTACCATTGACGTAGCTTACCGCTACTTCTCTACCGCCAAGCGTAAGTTCATCATTGCCGACACCCCGGGACATGAGCAGTACACCCGCAACATGGCGACCGGCGCGTCGACCTGTGACCTGGCGATTATTCTGATTGATGCCCGTTACGGCGTGCAGACTCAGACTAAGCGTCACAGCTTTATCGCTTCTCTGCTGGGCATCAAACACGTGGTAGTTGCGGTTAACAAGATGGACCTGATGGACTTCAGTGAAGACCGCTTCAATGAAATCCGCGAAGACTACCTTGAGTTTGCCGGCAAACTGAATCTGGAAGACATCCGCTTTGTACCTATGTCTGCCCTGGACGGCGATAATGTTGTAGAACGCTCCGAGCGCTCAACATGGTTCAAAGGCCAGACTCTGATGGAGATTCTTGAGACCGTCGAAATCGACGAAGATAAGAACCTTGAGAACTTCCGTCTGCCAGTGCAATACGTAAACCGCCCTAACCTCGACTTCCGCGGCTTCTGCGGCACGATTGCCGCAGGCACAATCAAGCCCGGTGAAACCATCATGGCACTGCCATCGCAGAAGACCAGTAAGGTCGAAAGCATTGTCACCTATGAGGGTAATCTGGAAGAAGCATTCGTTGGTCAAGCGATTACACTGACCCTAGAAGACGAAATTGATATCAGTCGCGGTGACGTCATCGTTAAAGCGAATGACCTTCCAGAAGTAGGTAGCAAGCTGAACGCAAACATCGTCTGGATGACCGAAGGCGCAATGGTGCCAGGCAAGCCCTACGACCTTAAGTTTGCCTCCAGCGCGACAACGGGTACCTTCACTCAGATCCATCACCTGATCGACGTGAATACGCTTGAGCACAGTGTTGCTGAACAAGTTGCGCTCAATGAGATTGCCCTGGTTGAAGTGTCTCTGGATAAAGCGATTCCATTTGATACCTACGGAAAAATCCCGGGTACAGGCGCCTTCATCATTATTGATCGCCTGAGCAACGTCACCATCGGTGCTGGTATGATCGTTGGTGCTGCAGCGGCTGACGGCAGCAACACCTCGCCTGTGTCTGCTGACGAAAAAGCACGTCGCTTCAACCAGAAGCCTGCCATCGTTGCAGTGAACGCCGCTAATGCAGAAGACATCGTTGATGCTCTGGATCGTCGACTGTACGAGATGGGCCGTGTTTCCGGCATTGCTACTGCGGAAACCGCTCAGGTTCTGAAAGCGAATGGTCTGGTTGCTTTGGTTGCCGGCGGTGCTGACGGCGCTGATATCAGCCTGGCAGCAGATCAGGAATCTCTGGACAACCTGATCGCCGACCTGCAGGAGCAAGGTATCATCTGATCCCAGGTCAATGCTGATACCCCAAAAGCCCGGATTCCGGTGGTAGAGAAAGCCTCTGCTATCAGTCTCTGGGCTTTTTTATGCGTGTAATCCGGATATCCGGTAAGCCGTTGAAATTCATAACGAAAAACTGTTGACAGAGTTAAAAATGGTGGCATAATACGCGCCACTTGAGACGCACACGCGACCAAGGAAGTTTGAAGTGGCTATGTAGCTCAGCTGGTTAGAGCACAGCATTCATAATGCTGGGGTCACTGGTTCAAGTCCAGTCATAGCTACCACGAATTCTTAAGGCCCCGACGGTTAGTAACCGCTTCGGGGCTTTTTTTTGCCTGTTTACTTTCGTACACAAAACCCACACACGACCTTACCTGGGTTACGCTATTCTGAGAACTGATCATCATTATCGTCTTCAAGGCGATATATACTGATCAAATGTTCAAATAATGGTGTCTGCTTATGCCACTCCCACAGACTGCATCGCACAGTAATCCCGAGTACACGCTCACTCGCCTGCTTGCCGATGCGATTGACCAACGCAAGCTACCCGTCGGCGCGTGCGATATTCTTAACTATTGCCAGCATCTTAATAACAGTAAGCAGCAGCAGTTTGTCATTCACACCGAAGCAGGCGATTTTTTTCTGAAAATGCAGCCAGCATCCGGGCTGGCGAGTGAACAATTTGCCGCTGAGGTATCAGGCCTCCTTGAAATTGCCAGAACACAGGCCATCCGGACTGCCGTTCCCTATGCGACCGGTGAGGTCGACGGTCATTCATACATCCTGTTGTCTCACCTGCCGCTCGCAGTGCACGGAGACTGGCAACAAGCGGGAGTAGAACTCGCCAAGCTACACGGTAACCATAGCGATCAGGGCTACGGCTACGGCAAGACCACATTCTGTGGTCCTACACCGCTGAATAACAGCTGGCGTCATAGCTGGTCAGACTTTTTCGTCGAGCAGCGCCTTGAACCTCTGGTACGGGAGCTTGCTAGTCAGGGGGATGTGTTTGCCAGTGCAGGTCGGGTACTGCATGCCTGTTCGAATGCCTTAAAAGATCACCAGCCGGATTCATCTCTCCTTCATGGTGACCTCTGGTCCGGAAATATCGGTTTTATTCCTGACAGTCGCGGGTCTCTCCCGGTTATCTACGATCCGGCATGCTACTACGGCGACGCCGAAGCTGATCTTGCGATGACAGAACTCTTTGGACGCTTCCCTGACGCCTTTTATAAGGGCTACCAGAGTGTGCGTAAGATCGAGGAGGGATACGAAGAGAGAAGAGGTATCTATCAGCTGTTCCACCTGCTGAACCATGCCGTACTCTTTGGTGGGCATTACGTCACTCAGAGCCGCGATCTGATGCGCCGGCTCTGAGGTCAGAAAGTTCAGTAAGTACCGCTTAAAGGCGGATTAAGGAGACTGACTAAAGAGCCTCATTAAGGATTGAGGCGCTGTTTAGTCCAGCCTTTAGCATCATGCAGATATTCCAGACGGTCGTGCAGGCGCGCCTCCCCTCCTTGCCAGAATTCGAAACGCTGAGGGCTCAGACGATACCCTCCCCAATGATCAGGTACTGGAATTTCACACCCTTCGTATTCACTTTTAAGCTTTTCAAAGCGGGCCTCCAGTTCAGCGCGGTTACCGAGCGGTGCACTCTGGTCTGATGCCCAGGCCCCCAACTGACTCTCGCGAGGTCGCGAGTGAAAATAGGCTTCGGTCTCTTCCCGGGAGATTTTCGTCACCACTCCCTGAACCATGGCCTGCCGCTCCTGAGCCAGCCAGGCAAAATGCAGAGCGGCTTTCGGATTATCCCCGAAGTGACGGGCTTTATTACTGGTGTAATTCGTGAAAAACACGAAGCCGTCTTCATCGTAACTCTTCAATAAGAGAATACGTTGCCACGGCTGACCTTCGCTGTCGCAGGAGGCGACCGTCATCATGGTAGGCTCGTCTGGGCTTGCAGCTTTTTGCTCTTCAAACCACGCATGAAACTGAGTCATAGGGTTTTCTGCCGCCGTATTTTCATCCAATCGCCCGGCCGTATATTCACGACGGATATCAAACAGATCAACCATAAGATGACTCCTGTAATTTTGGTCTTGGGCTTATGTTAACATTCCCATCCGGACGCGTCCTGACCGGCGTCAGTTACCAGATTGCAGAGGTTATTTACCCCATGTCGCTACAAAACTACCCTACCGCATCTCTTGTTCGTCGCCTTGCAGCCATGGCATACGATGCGCTGGTGCTTCTTGCTCTCTATATTATTCTGGGGGGGCTGCTGGTCACGGCGATATCGGCAATGACAGGTCAGGAAGAGATGGTTCGCCTGAGCCCGGCAATGGTCGGCTCTGTCTTTTATACGATCTGCTTTCTGTACTACATGCACTCATGGCGCCGTGGTGGTCAGACCATTGGCATGAAAGCCTGGAACATCTATCTGATTACCAATGACAACTCACCCGTCAAACTCAGTCACTGCATACTGCGCAGTGCGACTGGCTTTTTCTCATTAGCCATTGTTGGGCTGGGTTATTTCTGGATGCTGATCGATAAAAAAGAACGCACCTGGCACGACATTGCGTCGCTGACACGTATTGTTTATCGCCCGAAAGGCAGCTGACTTTCGTCAGCCGCTCTTACGAAGCAAGTACACTCCGATCAGTGCACTCAGAACAATGGGAATAATACTGGCCATAATTGGCGCGAAGCCAAGCACAATGCTGGCCGGTGCCAGCATCTCTTCCAGATACTTATACACCAGCCCCACGAGAATCCCTGAAAAGATCCGCGAGCCAGCAGTCACCTGACGCAATGGCCCAAAGATAAAGGCGGCACCGAGCAGTACCAGTGCAAAGGTACTCAGAGGTTGTGTCACCTTTTTCCAGAACGACAACAGATAGTTATCTGCATTGAGATCCTGATCGTCCAGATACTGCGCATAAGCGTACAGATTGGAGATCGACATATCGCGTGGTTCGATCATGACGACGCTCAGGCTCTCGGGAGTCAGTCCGGAATCCCAACGTTTAGAGCCGTATGAAGTCACGCTGCTTTGATCGTCGCTAATCAACTGCTCACGGACATTCTGCATCTGCCAGTGGCTACGCTGAAAGATCGCCCTCTCCGCACGCACAACGCGAGTCAGTTCTTTTTCTGGCGAGAAGTAAAAGACAGCAATACCGTGCAGAACACCATTAGGCTCAACGGCACGGAAGCGCATGAACTGGTCACCCTCACGGTGCCAATAGCCCTTGCCTTTATTCGACAGCAGCTCTCCTTTGCCTTGTTGCACCGCCTTCTGAGACTGAGCCATTCTCTCCAATGTAGGAATCGCATACTCCGCCAAAGCAACACTAAGAACCATCAATACCGCAACCGGCTTAATCACTGACCAGATGATACGGGTAACCGAGAGTCCAGCGGCTCTCATCACCGTCAGTTCACTACTGGCTGCGAGTCCGCCGAGACCAGCCAGACAACCAATCAGACACGCCATCGGCATGTACTCGTAGGCCCGGCGAGGTAGCCTCAGAGCCATGAACTCAAGCGCCTCGACGAAACCATAGGCGCCTTTGAGCTGATCCAGCTCATCTACTAAGGTAAAAATTGCATCGAGACCCACAATCACCAGAATAACGACCAGTGTGGCCATCAGGACGCTTTTACCAACGTAGCGGTCAAGACGGGTCATAGGACTCTCCCAGCCCGACGACGTCGGAGAATTTCAGGGCCAACCAGAAGCGCCAGCCCTATTAGCAGGTAAATTAGATGAAGTGCCCAGATAGCCATAGCCGGAACGCGCTCTTTCTCGAGCATACCGCGCATAGCGATGAGCAGAGAGATGTAGACCATAAACAGAATGATGGCTGGGAACATACGGGCAAAGCGTCCCTGCCTTGGATTAACCTTAGACAGAGGGAAAGCGATCAACACAAGCACAGGCACCATCACAATCAACGACAAACGCCAGTGCAACTGCGCCTGAAACTTAGGGTCTTGCGAAGACAAAAGATCCAGTGTGGCTACCGCATCCTTACGTACTTTACGACGATCCTCGGATTCATCCGCGATCTTCACACCGTAACGCTCGAACTCGAGCACCTGCAATTCCGCACTATCAGCAGCCAGGTCAAAACGCTTACCGTTATGCAGTTCCAGAAAACGCGAGCCGGTTTCCTGACTGAAATACTGGCTGCCTTTCTCGGCAAGCATCAAAGTATCACCATCTGCGATGAACACCTGGTTCATCACCGTCTTATTGTCAGACAATGATTCGGTATAGGTGACACGGGTTCCTTTCTTCATACTCTGAAAGCGGCCCGGGGCAAGTAACTCAAACTCGGTCATTTCTGCTTGTTTTTCGTACAGATCTTCCATTTTCTCTGCACCAAGAGGGCTGAGATATAACGAAAAAGACCCCACGATCACCATCACGACCGCGCCAGGAATCATCGTAAACAGTAACAAGCGACGGTCAGAAAACCCAGTTGCTGAGAGCACACTCATTTCGTTCTCTGAATACATACGACCGTACGCCAGCAGTACAGAGATAAACAGCGCCATTGGAAGGATCATTTCGAGGAACGACGGCATTCTCAGAAGCAGCGTGAAGAAAACGACTTCCAGAGGAATTTCACCGGCAGCCGCGGACGCCAGCTGATTGATAAGCCGGCCGCTCATCATGATCATGAGAAGCACGATCGTAACGGCGCCCATTGTGCCGAGCAATTCACGTGATAAATATCGGAATAAGATCAAACGGTGCCGCACCTGTTTTGTCTGGTCGTCATCTGCCTGTCGGGTCTGATTGGCATCTGGCAGTTGTCGTGTAAATCAGAGAGTAACCACAAGGCAGCATTGTACTGTTTTTTTTAGCTTCCGTTACCCCAGCCACTTGTATTTTCACGGTCTGGCCGCACACTTAGCTGGAACACTTTAATTCGCTACACCGAATACGACCGAACCTGCCCTCTAAGGAGCTACGATGGATTTTCAGATTTTCACCGGTAACCCTGCAGAACTGACTGCAGATACTCTTGTTGTCACGATTAACGATAACGGTGAGCTTTCTGCCTCTGCCGAAAAGATAGACACCGCATCGGCTGGCGCGGTTCAGGCCCGAATCAAGGCAAAAGATATTACTGGTGCCGCAGGTAGCTCCCTGACCCTGTATTCACTGGCCGGAACAGAAGCCAGCCGCACTGTGATTATTGGCGGTGGCAAAGACAACCTCAATGCCGTTGACGCCAACAAAATCGCCAGTGCCATAGGTAAAGCGATCTCTGGTAAAGAAGGTACCGCCGCGGTAGACGTCTCTGCATTGGCGACGGACAGCCGGCCACAAGCCTGGTGGGCAGAACAGATCGTACTCGCGGTTCACGCGGCACAGTACAAGTTCATTGCTACCCTTCCCGGTAAAGAGCCAACACCTGCGCTAGATACCCTGATCTGGATCGGCGATGACGTCAAAGATGCCCTGACCGTTGCCGACGCCAAAGGCCTCGGCACATCGTACGCCAAAGAACTCGGCAATATGCCACCGAACATCTGTACGCCGACCTATCTGGCAGACGAAGCACAGAAGCTGTCTGATGGCGCAGGCTTTACCTGTAAGGTGTACGATGAAAAAGAAATGGAGGAGATGGGCGCTGGCGCATTTTATTCGGTCGCCAAAGGCTCTTCAGAGCCTGGCAAGCTGATTATCATGGAATACAAAGGCGCAGGTGATGACGCTCCTCACATGATCGTGGGCAAGGGCATCACCTTTGATACTGGCGGTATCAGCCTGAAACCTGGCGCTAAAATGGACGAGATGAAGTACGACATGTGCGGTGCTGCTTCTGTACTGGGTACAATGAAAACTCTCGCCGAACTTAAACCGGCCATTAACGTAGTGGCTATCATTACCAGCGCTGAAAATATGCCTGCGGGCGACGCCAGCAAGCCGGGCGACGTAGTGACAACCCTATCCGGTCAGACCGTGGAGATTCTGAACACTGACGCCGAAGGCCGACTGGTGCTGTGCGATGCTCTGACTCTGGGCATCCGTGATTATAAACCGGCCACCTGTGTGGATGTTGCCACCCTGACCGGCGCCTGCATGGCGGCTCTCGGGAAAGTGAATTCTGGCTTGTTTACCACAGATGAAGAGCTGGCTACTGAGCTGAATACTGCAGGTGCTTATTCCGGCGATCGCGTCTGGCGTTTACCACTGGAAGACGATTACCAGTCACTGCTCGACAGCAACTTTGCTGACATCGCTAATATCGGAGGCCCACTGGCGGGAGCGACAACAGCGGCTTGCTTCCTGTCCCGCTTCACCGAAGGTACCCGCTGGGCTCACGTTGATATTGCCGGGCCAGCATGGGGCGGTGACGGTACCAGCAAAGGCGCAACAGGTCGCCCTGTTCCTCTGCTTACTACCTATCTGCTGAATAAAGTGAGCTGATATCAGAGCTGACTTTTCGCCCGCATCAGCGGGCGAAAAATACCTCGGCGCGGTGCTCAGATGCCGCGTCGTCGTCAACCGGACGCGTTGAAATTACAACCCGGTTAGACGGCACTCCTCGTCTTACCAGATATTGATACACAGCACGGGCACGCTGATAAGCCAGATCATCACGGCGTGAGTCCTGATCCAGGCCGGCCTGTTCTCCCGTTCCAACCACCACTAAGGTTACACCGGGGCACTTAAAAAAATCGTCGCTGATTTCATCAAGGCGGGGAAAGTATTCTCGCTGCAACAGGTACGAACTCTCTGAGAACTCTACCTGAGCATTCTTAAGCTGCAGCCCACAATCCGCAACATGAGTTCTCGCAACCCGCTGAGTGGCCACCTGATATGGCTGATACAACGGTGTGCGGTCCTCATCCGGGTCATAGCTGCGCCCGGCCTGCCCCCGACTTGCCGGTGCATATGGATACCAACTGAGCCCCAGCCCCCAACTGAATACATCACCCGACAGTCTCTCTGCGGTTGCTTTCAGTTCAACACCGGAAGAAAGGCCGTAGGTCACACCGCCACCAAGCGACACATTGATCGGGTTCTCCAGCTCGTTGTTTGCGCTTCCTGAAACAAACATGCGGCTGACGCCGCTGGAGATAAACCAATTCAGTTTGTGAGGCCAGGTATCATCATAACGCCGGTTCGAATACCAGATGGATGGATACCAGGCGACAGTGGCTGCCGCGAAACTGTATTCAGCATTCTCTACCGTATTGTTTCTTGAGGCCTGAAGCTCGCCCTTCTGACTGAAGTCAAACTCCATCGTCCACTGATCGAACAAGTCATAGCCTGCACCGAGACTCACCCCCCAATCATGTCTGTCTGAGACTGTGTATACGCTGTCCTCTGTCTCCGGGCTAAAGCGCGAATATTCTGCACTGCCCGTCATATACAGGCGCTCTTTCGACCACTCGACCGCTGTCGCAGGCACAGCCAGCATGGTGCCTAATGCAAGGGCCAGCGCGATTGAACGGCGACGAATTAACAGAAGAGCAAACATCCCCCAAAGCACAGAGAACGCGCCTACACCAGTCGAAGAAGTCATATGATCTGACAGAGCTTGTGGAGCTTCAGGGGCCTGACCAACACCTTCTTCGCCTTCATTTTCATCCCCGTCTGGAGCCTGATACTGGGTGTCGTCGTCCAGATAATCCGGAATGCCGTCGCCGTCGGAGTCCGGGCACTCACCCGCCACCGGACATTCTTCTGCGTCGCCAATACCATCGCCGTCGAAGTCGCCACCACCAGGAGACGTGTCCGGGTCTTCAGCATCGGGAATACCATCGCCGTCACTGTCTACCGACATATAATCCGGAGTGCCGTTGCTGTCTGTGTCGCGACAGTAAGGATAACCTTCAGGGCACTCCTCTGAATCACTCAGACCGTCCTTATCGCTGTCTCCGCCATTCTCCCCTTGCGACGCATCAACTTGCGATGGAATCCCATCTCCGTCTGCGTCATCAGTAAGCGCGCTTCCGAACAGGCTTTCGTCCTCATCACTGACACCGTCATTGTCACTGTCGGTGTCCGCATAATCGGGTTGACCATCGCCATCCGTATCCAGCGGTAACCAGTCATCGCGCAGGCCGTTATTGTCGGCATCCGGACCGTTGTCCACAACGCCATCTCCATTTATGTCGGCGTCGTAGCGGTTGTCATACCCGTCGCCATCATCATCTGCCGGGCTGATTATGCCTGCCTCATAACCATCAGGAATCGAATCAGAATCACTGTCTGACTGCATATAGTTGGGAACACCGTCCTGATCGGCATCACCACAGCATTCGAAAACATCAGGTAAGGCATCAGAATCGCTGTCACCACTACCCAATGAATTATCGGAGTCACGAACATCGGCGATTCCATCATCATCAGTATCATTCAAGGTTTCGGTCAAGTCATCGATGCCATCAGCGTCACTGTCGGTATCCAGCAAGTCTGGGGTCCCATTGCCATCGGTATCGCGAAGTGCAAAATCTGTGATGCCATCACCATCGCGGTCCGCTGCACCGGTGGAGTCCGCATCCATAGCATCATCAATACCGTCGTTGTCAGCGTCGCTACCGGCCAGAGTGACCGCCAGCTCCTCGTCATCGCGGAAGTCATCACCATCAGAGTCACGGCGTGTCGGATCAGAGCCTATTAAGGTTTCTACATAGTTCGATAAGCCGTCGTGATCCGAATCATTAGTCGGTGTAAAGACATCAGCGACACCATCACCGTTCTCATCCCGCGGGTTGCTCGCATCGCTACCGACTTCAGCGCCATCAAGCACCCCATCATTATCTGAGTCGGGGTTTTCCGGGTCAGTCCCTACGAGCGCCTCATCCGTGTCGCTCAGCCCGTCGTTATCATCATCGGTGTCTGTAACGTCAGAGATACCATCGTTATCGTTGTCCGCCGGCACACTGCTATCGTCCTTGGGATCAGAACCTGCGAGTACTTCGTCATCGTCGGTATAACCATCACCATCATCATCGGAGTCTGCATTATCACCAATGCCATCGCCGTCGGTATCTTCTGTTTCGATAGGATCATTCGGGAATGCGTCTTCAGGATCGATCACGCCGTCTTCATCGGAGTCGAGGGTGATAGCCAAGGTGAAATAATCGCCGTCGGTTAATTCAATGCCTGCTATTTCACCGGTCGAAGCGTTCACTTCACCAAGAGTCACTGCACCAGCAGAAAAATCATCATCAGCATTACGACGCACCAGATACACCTTTGACCCCGGTGCCAGAGCAGGCAGGTCGAATTTCATGGCAAGCGGAGCGATAAGACTGCTTGCCTGATACAGCCACACACGCTCTGACCGATAAGAATATGATCCTGAAACATTCGTGCTTGAAAAAGACACTGCACCACCGTTATGCCCCATCAAGGCGAAAGAGCGGTCAGCGCCAAGGACCGGACGAGCAGTATTATTACCGGAAGCAAAATCAGTCGTCGTAGAAACGGTCAGTTCGGGAGAAGTAACCGACCGGGAAATAAGCTGGTTCAGGCCACTCGTATCATCCCGCCCAAGACCAAACACATCGGTGTTATAGGCTGAGTTGATGGTCGATTGCCAGACAACCGTATTGTCCGACGCCAGGTAGTCACCTGTCAGTCCAATCCCATGCTTCACTGCAAGATAGCTGTGCACCCGCTGCAATTCATTTTCACTTAACTCGTCGGCATACCAGATCACTTCCATGATATCGCCGTTAAACGGTTGCGCGCTCTCTGCGAACCGGGTGCCATATCCAATGGAGACGGTATCGCCCCGGGTTACAACGGGCTCATCAGCGACGCTGAATGCCTGAGTATTGTTATAACCAAGGGTGACATCTGTGTTATTCGACCCGCCAACAACCGCAAAGTTGATCACGCTCTCTGCTAGTGGAACTGGAGAACTGTATAAATAATCTGGCCAGGCTGAAAACTCTGACTCGAAACTCAACTGTAAACGGCCAGCATAGTCTGAATCATCACCAGCTACCGATAAACCGGGCTCAGCTGCTTCCGGCAAACTGCTGTTGGCGAGCCCCATAATACGAGCGACACTGTCTGTATCCGGGAGGCTAACCAAACGGGTGACAGCAATCATAGTGAGCGGCGTTACATTGTCACCCTCTTCCACAAATGAGGCATCGGTATCGTGAAACAGGCGGTTATTCTGGTAACCCGTGGTATAGGGGTGGAAGTTGTGCGCGGCATCTGCCTCGCTAAGTGCCCAGGGTGCAGCAGACCCGGTTACACGCACTTCGACATTATTCGAGGCGCCGGAGTTATCTTTCCAGGCAACGGCGATATCGCCGGCATCATCTGTTTTCAGCCAGAGACCCGCGTCATTGAAGGATACGCCACCCGGCGCAGCCTGAACTGAAACAGAAAAAGTACAGAGTATCGACAGCAAAGAAGCAGCCGACCATTGAAACGCCTTCATACAATTATCTCCGTACCGTCCACGTGTGGGGGCTGTCAGCTGACAGTTATTATTGTTAATTGCCGACAACAGTGGCGGTAAGGATGTATCTTAAAAAGACAGCCCCCAGATTACAATGTGTAACCTGAGGGCTTACATATGATTTACGGGTGTTCACGCGCCGCGAGGGCGAGATCGCACCTCCTATCGGTTATTCAGAGTGGTCACCAAAATAGAGCTCTACACGACGTTTTTCGTCTTCGCTCAAACCTCTTGAAGCATCAATACCCCGCGAGATTTTCACGATACGATTGGATGGGACGCCCCGCTCCATAAGATATTGCGCCACGGTCTCAGCACGCTTCAGAGCCAGCGCTTCGTTATAACGCTTCGAACCACGACTGTCTGTGTAACCAATCAAAGTGATCTCCAGGTCGGGGCACGAGAAGAAATCGTCTGCCGCCATATCAAGACTCTCTTCATATTCAGAACGGAGTCTCGACGAGTCATAGGCAAACAACACATCTGCTCTGGAACGCTCAACCTGGCAAACCTCTTCAGGGCCAGCTGCGGTCGGCTCGATAACAACGACAGGCTCAGCGGATGGCACAGCAACATCTACCGGCGAGTAGGCAGGTAATGCCGCCTCCTCAATAACTTGAGGGTCACGTTTCCAGGAACGTTTTTCAGACGCAAACGGATACCAGATCAGACTCAGGCCATAGGTCAGCACATCGCCAGAAACACGATCCAGTGAGCCTCTTAGCTGCAACTTAGAAGTCAGGCCATAAGTTGCACCAGCGCCGTACATAATATTTAACGAGTTTTCACTCTCAGAAAGAGCATCTCCTGACGTATTCAGGTGTGATACCCCACCAGTCAGGTACCAGTTAAATTTCTCTGGCCAATCGCCAGAGTAACGCTCGTTCTCTCTCCAGATCGCCGGAAACCATTTAGCTGACAGAACAGCAGCATTGTACTCAATGCCCACATCACTGCCCGCTGTCGCAGCTTGTAACTCCCCCTTCGTGGCGTAAGAAAATTCCAGCGCAAGTTCATCCAGCAGGTCATAGCCCACGCCAAGTCCAGCACCCCAGTCATGACGATCAGTAATCTTAATACCACCGCCTTCGGTAATAGGGGCGAAACGGGAATACTCCAAAGAGCCGAGTACATACATGCGCTCTTTATCGGCCTCTACTGCTGCAGCTGGCAAAGACGCCGCTGCGAGCAGCAGCGCAAGATGTCTGCGACGAATAAGCAGAAGAGCAACGGCTACCCAGAGCAGGCTCATAGAACCTGAGCCTGTTGACGTACGTAAGTAGCCTTCGTTGCTGTCGACCACTCCGTTGTCATTACTGTCAGTATTTTCGTCACCATCTTCAATGCCATCTCCATCAGAATCAGGGTTCAGTGGATCCGAGCCAGCTGCCACTTCATCACCATCAGACACACCATCATTATCCGAATCTGCATCATTAGGGTCAGTACCACGCTCAGCTTCCTCTTCATCCGTCAGCCCATCGTTATCGGTATCAGTGTTACCCGGTGCCTGATCGATGCTGTCATCAGTATCATCAAGATAATCCGGCGTTCCGTCACCATCACTGTCTTCACAGTTCGGGTAACCCGCAGAGCACTCTTCTTCATCACTAATGCCATCACCGTCACTGTCACCCCCAGAAGTGCCAGTGTCACCGTTGTCGCCATCGACACGATCAGGGATGCCATCACCGTCGGTATCACGATCCGGGAAGGCGCCATAACCAGACTCTTCCTCGTCAGGGATACCATCGTTGTCGCTATCCGTATCGCGATAATCCGCCAGGCCATCGCCATCTGAGTCAATCGGCTGCCAGAAGTCGTTGATGCCGTCCAGGTTTCCGTCAGGACCATTATCGACGTTACCGTCACCGTCTATGTCGGCATCATAGGTGTCATCGTAGCCATCGAGATCAGTATCATTACCGCTGATGCCAGCTTCGATTACGTCGTCAATAAAGTCACTGTCGGTGTCTGTCTGCATATAGTCAGGCTGACCATCACGATCTGTGTCGTAGCAGCACTCGATCGCGTCCGGGATGAAGTCGCCGTCACTATCACCACCGCCCACAGCAGTCACAGGGTCTACCAGGTCAGGAATACCATCACCATCCGCGTCGGCCAGCGTTTCATTGATGTCATCAATACCATCATTGTCGCTGTCTGTGTCGAGCAGGTTAGGGATTCCATCACCATCCACATCAACAATGGCAAAGTCAGCTACACCGTCTCCGTTTTCGTCGGGTGCTCCGATGACGCTTGCATCCAGCGCATCATCAATACCGTCTTCATCAACATCCTCGCCAGTCAGAACAACAGCAATCTCTTCATGATCGCGATAGCTATCGCCATCACTGTCACGAGACTCTGGATCTGAACCAATCAGAGTTTCGAGATAGTTTGAAAGACCATCGCTGTCACTGTCATTGGTGCTATCAAGGGCATCCGGAGTACCGTCACCATCTTCATCAGAAGGGTTGTTGGTATCACCAATTTCAGTGCCATCATCAACGCCATCACCATCTGAATCAGGGTTCTTCGGATCAGTACCGAGGTTCTCTTCATCTTCGTCAGAAATGCCGTCGTTATCATCGTCATCATCGTTAACATCAGAGATGCCATCACCGTCGTTGTCCGCAGGAACATCGTTCGGATCCAGTGGATCAGTACCATTCTGAGTCTCATCGTCGTCAGAGTAGCCATCGCCATCATCATCAGTATCAGCGTTGTTACCTATGCCATCACCATCGGTATCCGTATCTTCATTCGGATCGTTCGGGAAGGCATCGTCTTCATCGTTGACACCGTCGTTGTCATCATCGTCGTCGTTAACATCAGAGATACCGTCGCCGTCGTTATCCGCTGGAGTATCGTTCTCATCCAGAGGGTCACTACCGCTATCGATTTCATCCTGGTCGCTGTAACCATCGTTATCGTCGTCGGTGTCGGCGTTGTTACCGATGTTGTCGCCATCCGTATCCGTATCTTCATTCGGATCGTTCGGGAAAGCATCTTCATCATCGTTCACGCCGTCGTTGTCATCATCGTTGTCGATGTTGTCAGGCACCCCATCTCCGTCGTTGTCATTACCAACATCGTTCGGGTCAAGCGGATCTGTTCCGGCTGCAACTTCGGTCTCGTTATTGATTCCATCGTTATCAGAATCGTTGGTCGGATCGTTATTTGCCGCATCCAACTCATCAGATACACCGTCGTTATCCGCGTCGTTATTGGCAGATTCCAGCGCATCAATGATGCCGTCACCGTCAGTATCGGTAGTGCCTTCGGCAGCATCACCCTTGCCGTCGCCATCGGTATCACCATTCAATGGATCAGTACCGTTGGTCGCTTCATCAGCATCCGACACACCGTCGTTATCATCGTCGTTATCGATGTTATCTGGCGTACCATCACCATCGGTATCCGTTCCAACACTGTTCGGATCGAGCGGATCAGTGCCTGCCGCAACTTCGGTCTCGTTGTTGATGCCGTCGTTATCCGAGTCATTGGTCGGATCATTATTCGCCGCATCCTGCTCATCAGATACGCCGTCGTTATCCGCGTCGTTGTTCGCAGACTCCAGCGCATCAATAATGCCGTCACCGTCGGTGTCGGTAGTACCTTCCGCAGCATCGCCTTTGCCGTCACCGTCTGAATCAGCATTCAGCGGATCTGTGCCGTTGGTCGCTTCGTCTACATCCGATACACCGTCGTTGTCAT